>NZ_ACPC01000014.1:0-110022 GCF_000175075.1 Bacillus sp. m3-13 | reverse complement strand
GCCAACTGCGCGGCATCTCTAAAGAGGAAGCTGCTTCCTACCGTGAAGAGATCCTTGGCATGAGCACAGCAGAAGAAGTTGTAGAATTTGTGAAAGAGAAGTTTAACGATTCTATTTTTTATTTGCTTATAGATTTGCATTCATCTCTAATAAGTGGCCTGTCTACCTATGGACCTGTTTACTGATAGGGATTTCCATTACAATGACTATCTTGTTTCATTTCATTTACTTTGCTTTCTATATTGCTTTTTATAATGGAAAATTAAAAATAAAATAGCCTTTACTGTGCTATATATCATTCATTTAATTGCAACTACAGTAGCAATCAACATAAATGTCGTCATGAGGGACGAGTTATTCTTAAAACAAATCCCGTTTGTCGTAATCATTTGGATTGCAGTGATTTTATTACCATTTAATCTTTACAATAAGCGAAAACAAGATCAGCTAGAAGAGCAGTTGGATGTAGCTAATAAAAGAATTTCTGAGCTTATCATTCAAGAAGAAAGGCAACGGATTGCAAGAGATCTGCATGACACACTTGGACAAAAACTTTCGTTGATCGGCTTGAAGAGTGATCTTGCAAGGAAAGTAATGACTAAGAATCCTGACCAGGCAAAATTGGAGCTAAAGGATGTTCAACAAACAGCCCGGACCGCCTTAAATGAAGTGAGACAAATGGTGTCTCAAATGAGGGGAATTCGATTAAAAGAGGAATTTGTAAGGATAAAACAAATACTTGATGCTGCACAGATAGACCTAAAATTGGAGCATGATTTACCTTTAAAGGACAATTCATTGTTCTTAGAGAACATATTGAGTATGTGCTTGAAAGAAGCGGTTACGAATGTAGTTAAACATAGCAAAGCATCAAAATGCACGGTCAAGATGGAGCAGCTGGGAGACGAAATCAGACTGACCATTCGTGACAACGGGGTTGGAATGACAGAGCAGGATGATATAGGGAAAGGCAGCGGACTGCTCGGCATTAGGGAACGACTGGAGTTTGTAAATGGACTGATGGAGATTAGTGGGGAACAGGGAACAACAATCCGAATCAAGGTGCCCAAAATGGTCAATCAGAGGGAACAGGAGGAGAAAGCATGATACGGATAGTAATAGCAGAGGACCAACGCATGATGTTAGGCGCCTTAGGTTCATTACTAGATTTGGAAGAGGACATGGAAGTGGTCGGAATGGCTGGAAACGGGGAAGAGGCTGTAGCTTTATTTCACAAATATAAGCCAGATGTTTGTATTATGGATATTGAGATGCCAGAGAAAACTGGTTTGGAAGCAGCTGAAGAGATAAAGGGCCTTGGGTGCAAAGTCATCATATTGACCACATTTGCAAGAACAGGGTATTTCCAGAGAGCCTTGAAAGCGGGAGTTACCGGTTACTTACTTAAAGACAGTCCAAGTGAAGATCTGGCCAACTCCATTCGAAGCATCATGTCGGGAAGACGCGTTTATGCCCCGGAATTAATGGATGACTTCTACGGAGAAGAAAATCCGCTCACTGAGAGGGAAAAAGCGGTTCTGGAGCTTGTGGCTGATGGGAAAAATACGCAGGAAATAGCAGATGAATTAAGGATAAAATCAGGTACTGTTAGAAATTATATTTCTAACATATTGGATAAACTTGAAGTGAAAAACAGAATTGAAGCGATTACTCAATCTAAGGAAAAAGGTTGGTTTAAGTAAAATTGGATAGAATGATAAAAAACCGATCTGAGAGTTCTGATCGGTTTTTGTTTATGCTCTACTTTATTATATGATATAGTTATTGGAGCTATTTTAAGGCTATATATAGAAAAGAGACGTGATAAGAGTGACTGATTTTTTAAAGTTAGGGATTCGAAAAGGAGTAAATCACTCCTTAAAATCCATGGGGATCAATGCCCCAACCCCAATACAGGAACGAACTATTCCCGCAGTACTTGAGGGGCATGATGTTATTGCACAGGCCCAAACCGGCACAGGCAAAACATTGGCTTTTGTCCTTCCTATCTTGGAAAAGGTGGACGTTAATAACCCTGAAACTCAAGCATTGATTCTTACACCGACAAGGGAGCTTGCCCATCAAATTACAAAAGAGATAAAAAATCTAAAAGAAAATATAGATGATTTACAGGTTCTTGCAGTATATGGGGGACAGGATGTTAACTCCCAGCTAAAAAAGCTAAAGGGAGCACAGCATGTAATCGTGGCAACACCTGGACGCTTGCTAGATCATGTGAGAAGAGGAACCATTGATCTTTCCACCATCTCCATGCTCGTCATCGATGAAGCTGATCAAATGCTATTGATGGGTTTTCTACCTGATATTGATACCATTACAGCAGAAATTTTTGCTTCACGCCAGACAATGCTGTTTTCTGCAACTATTCCAAATGAAATTCATGCATTAGCGAAGAAATATATGAAACAACCAAAACATATCCAGATAGCTGAGAAGCAAGTGACAGTAGCTTCCATCAACCATTATGCCGTGGAAACGACGGACCGTCGTAAAGAAGGGACCATGCTTCACCTCATTAAAGAACATAATCCCTATTTGGCCATCATCTTCTGCAGAACAAAGGCGAGGGTGCAGAAGCTAACAGAGGTTCTTAAACATGAGGGAGTAGAATGTGAAGCATTACATGGAGATATCCCGCAATCCAAGAGGAACCGAGCGATGAAATGGTTCCGGGAAGCCAAACTTCAATACCTTGTTGCAACAGATGTAGCTGCTCGTGGACTAGATGTAGAAGGCGTGACACATGTCTATAATTATGACATTCCTCAGGACTTAGAGACCTACATCCACAGGACTGGCCGGACAGGACGTGCAAGCGGATCAGGAGAAGCGTACACGCTTTTCGCTCCAAGGGATGTGGATTTCCTTCAAATGATAGAAAAGGGGATTGAAATGCCCCTAGAAAAACTAGTATTCAAAGGTATAAGCATTCCTGACCGCGATGACTATGAGGAAGAGCGCAATGTTAATATAGCGAAAGCTAGAAGAGAAAAGGCCAGAAAAAAGATTTTACCAACAAAAATTTCAAGAGATAGAAAGGAAGTTGTACAGATGAATATTAAAGGACATGAAGCAGAAAAGCTCAAAGACCCTACAGGAATTATTGAAGGAGACAGATTTGAATTTTTTCTGGATTTGGAAATCGACGAAGAAGACGAGTTATTCTCCGAGCAAGGCGTATATTTAAAAGTAATATTTGCTGTGGAAGAGAGCGGCCACAGAATTGCACAATATCAATTCCTCGAAGAGAATACTAATAATACACTGGATTTCGAAATGGAAGAAGAAGAAGAGCAGGCTGTATTGGCATATTGTAGTGAACATTACAAGGCAGTGGTTTAATTTAAACCATTTGCATTTTTTCTCGTTCTCCTGTACTATAGGGAAACAAGCTACGATGTACGTAACCATAACAAAGTTTTAACCTTTATACTTAGCTAGGGAGTTTTATATAAAAGCAGGAATGTCATGCCTCCATGGATAGAGGACGACAGGAATGTTTTTGCGAACACCCACTTTCAGGAGTGGTGGTTTAAAACTTTCTTATACTAAGTTACGGCAGTTGTGGCTTGTTCCTTTAAAAACACACTAAAAAACGAGCTTCCATCTTTAGAGGTGGAGGCTCGTTTTTATTTGATATTGTTCTTAATATAAATTACTGAGCGGAGTGTGTTAAGATAAGTAGGTCCCTTACGTGTATAGAATAAAGAGGACAAGGAAAAGACTTACAAGAGTGATTAGTAAAAGAAGGGAGATAGAAAAATGGAAAAGATAGAAGTAGGAGATATCTTTATTGTGACAGATGAAAATGATCAGGAACAAGAACTTGAGGTACTTGGCACTATGGACGTAGCTGATTCTGTATACGTTGCAGTCGGTTTTGTGGAAGAGATTGCAAAAGAAACGACTGGCGACGTCGATATTTTCTTCTTGAAAGTAGAAGAAGATGGCGAGTTATCAGAAATTGAAACGGACGAAGAGTTCAACGAAGTATCCGCAGCATTTGAAGCAATGGTAGACAAAGAACAATAATACTAATGAGGTTGTCCTATAAAAAGGACAGCCTCTTTTTTGGTTTGATGGGCATGTATGAGAATAAGCTCAATACACTATAACAAAGAATAATTTTTTTCTGGAAAGTTATTCTTATTTATCCAATTCCTACTTGACAGGGTTGTTTTAGTGGATTAAAGTATTTAATTAAGAAAGAAGGGGGAGATAGTATGGATACTTTGTTTATTGTACTTAATATTATTTTATTACTTTTACTCTGCTTTGGGCTTTATACAATGCAAAAGAAAGGCGTTTCTTTTTCTAAGCGCGTTTTCTCTGCATTAGGAATTGGGATTGTTTTTGGTCTTGGCCTTCAGTTTATTTCTGGATCAGGTTCAGAAGTATTGAGCGGCTCTATCGACTGGTTCAACATTGTAGGTTCAGGTTATGTAAAATTCCTGCAGATGATTGTTATGCCGTTAGTGTTCATCAGTATCATTGCCGCTTTTACAAGGCTTACATTAAAGAACAACATCGGTAAGATTAGCGCTTTAATTATTGGTATTTTGATTGGTACGACAGCAGTGGCAGCGGCCGTTGGTATCGGTACCACACTTGTCTTCGATTTGGAAGCGATAGAAATTGAACAAGGCGAAGCGGAAACAATAAGAGGAGAGCAGATGGAACAGCGAGCGGGGGACCTTGCATCCAAAACCTTCCCGCAACAAATGCTGGACTTCATTCCATCCAATGTGTTTCTTGATTTCACAGGTGCACGTTCAACATCTACCATAGCAGTAGTTATATTTGCCGCATTTATTGGGATTGCCTACTTGGGGGTCAGACGTAAGAACCCGGAACAGGCAGAATCCTTTTCTAAAATAGTTGATACATTCTATACCATCATCATGAGAGTTGTAACATTGATTCTCAGGCTGACTCCTTATGGGGTATTAGCTTTAATGACCAGGGTTACCGCAACAAGTGATTACGGAGCTATCGCTAAACTCGGACAGTTTGTAGCTGCTTCTTATGTCGCACTGGCAATTGTTTTCGGTATCCATTTAATTCTATTAGCTGTTGCCGGTTTGAATCCACTGACCTATGTGCGTAAAGCAATTCCAGTCCTATCGTTTGCCTTTACTTCGCGCACCAGTGCTGGAGCTTTACCATTAAACATTAAAACACAAACGAAAGAATTTGGCGTGTCAGATGGAATTGCCAATTTCGCCGGTTCCTTTGGATTATCTATCGGTCAAAATGGTTGCGCGGGTGTTTATCCAGCCATGCTGGCAGTGATGATCGCACCGACGGTCGGAATAAATCCGTTAGATCCATCCTTCCTATTCATGTTGATTGTCATCGTGGCGATCAGTTCGTTTGGAGTTGCAGGAGTAGGAGGCGGTGCAACCTTTGCAGCCATTCTGGTGCTTTCTGCAATGGACTTACCAATTGCACTGGCAGGTTTGTTGATTTCTGTAGAACCACTTATTGATATGGGGCGTACAGCGGTCAATGTAAGCGGCAGTATGACCGCAGGAGTGCTGACGAGTAAGGTGACAAATGACCTTGATACTTCTGTATTTAACAGTAAAGCATCGACTGATATGGAGTTGGATGTTTGATTGGTTTTTGTATGAGGAGAGAGCAGCTTGGATGCTGCTCTCTTTTTTGGTGTAATTTTATTACGAAAATCGAAGTGTCACAATGACCGTTATAAAAGTCATAATAACCTTCGAGAAAGTTACAATAACTAAAAAAATAGTTACAATCAGCCTTTGAAAGGCCACAATCCAAGCTAACGAGTGTCGCTTGTAAAAATAATTACTTTTAAGCGTAAACTTGTGTTGCTTTTTAGTGGAATATAAATTACTCTATAAAGTAACAGGAGGTGAAAATAATGGAGAGCGTTAGATTGAATGTTGCTTTATTGAGGAGAAAGGTCCCAAATTTAACGAGTGCAGCAAAATCTGTGGGCTTGAGACCCGCTACCGTTTCAAATCTGTGCACAGGCAAAATTCCAGTAGGAAGAGCAGAAGTACGTACCATTATCGCTTTAGCAGATTTAGCAGAGTGTAGCTTAGATGAATTGATATTGAGAGGGGAGAAAGTCGATATGATTGAAACAAAAATTAAAGCAATCGATTTATTGGCTCCATTAACTAAAGGAGGAACTAACGGTCTCGTAGCAAGGCCCGGCATGGGGCAACTGGTCGTTCTAGCAGAGTTGTATTACCGTCTTAAACGAGATGGGTACACGTCTATTATGCTTTCACCTAAGGGGGAGCATCCCGAAGTGGAGGAGATTCTTGATCATGTAGATTTCACAGTTAATACAATAGAAGAAGCTTACCAAAAAATCATGGAACTAGGACCAAATAAAGATTTAATCTTCACTGCTGACCGTGGACACGTAGCGAATGGAAACATTCAAGACCTTCACTACAAACTAGAAAAGGTAGGAATGAATACAGTTACAACCTTCCTACTTGATTTAAGTGGGCAGGTAGTAGATGAAGACCTTCCTTACGGTCCTTTAGAAACGTTATGGCAATTCGATGCAGACCTTGCAGCAAGACACAAATATCCAGCTATTAATCCTTTACAATCCACTTCATCTGTATTAGAAGGTGCTCACCTAGACCAACACCACTTAACTATACAACAACGCTCACAAAAACTTCTTAGACGATACCGTGAATTACGCTCACTTGTTCAAGTCAGAGGAATGGATTTACTCCCTGAAACTGAAATCCAAACTTATAAAAGAGGGGAAAGATTAGAGGCATATCTAACCCAACCTTTCTTTGTTGCTGAACCATTCTCCGGAAAAAAAGGAGAAGATGTGGACCTCCCGACGATGCTTGAAGATATTAGAAAAATACTAGAAGGTTCCTATGATTCTGCAGAAGTGAATTCTTTATCCTATATCGGTACAATAAAATAGCTTGATAGAAACATAAAAAGAGCCGCTCAAATCGGGGCTCTTTTTATGTTTAATCCTTTATCTCAAAATCCTCCACTTCCAATAAGTGTTCAGGACTTTCCCCAATTGGATCTTGATGAAAATACTCCCTGATGACACCTTTCTTTAGGTAATTGGTAATAGAAGCCAAGATCATACCCTGGTCCAAAGATAAGTAAGAATGAGCAACTTCTCCATTCTGAAGATTCACCGTATCATAATAGCCATAATCTTCTCCATAGACGCCCATGTCTTTCAGTTTTTTAAGATTGTCATAGACTTCTTCAGGAGCATGCTCTAATGCTAGAAAGCTTGCATGAGGGGTAACAACACCTTTATCCTCATAACCTTCTGTCCCTAATACAGGCGCTCCAAACTCTCCATAATTATTTCGGATTGCTGCAGGGGAAAAGCCCCAAGCATCCAATTCATTCACTTCCGCATAACGGATTTGACCTTTTACATGCTGGAGATTATTCAATCCTAAAGCATTCACACCGAGTTCATTTTCCTTTATGACAAGGCTTGGCATCAGCGCTTCAAACATACTACCTCCCCAGCTTGGTACATAATTGATTCCTTCATATTCATAGATTCCTTGAAAAACATTTATGCCGTCGTAATCCTTCATAGCTCCCGTGGGTATTTGAGATTGCCAATCAAACTCTGGCGGAAAAGTTCGGTACAACTTCCACCAATGTTCCTCAGGTACATCTCCTTTACCAATAGCAAGGTAACTTGCCACTCTGGGCTCGGTATATAACATCCCGTAATGGTGAGGGGTGAGGCTTTCTTGTTCCTTATCGTATCCTCCATGCAGATGACCGACAGAAGAGTCATAAAGAGTGGAATAATCCATTTGCTCCACGAGAGGATCTGTTAATTCTTTCAAACCATCAAAATACTGTCCCGTGACAATTAATCCTGCTGTCAACCAACCATTATCAACACTTGAGATAAACTGTCCCCAATCTGTTTTTTGCGTGCCATCTTTAGTAAAATACCAATTGTAATAAAGGCCGTTCCAAGTTTCCATTTCGCTTAATGTACGCAAGGTTTTTTCAAGGTTTTGTTTTGCTTCTTTTTTGGAAATAAAGCCAAGTTCCACACCAGATACCATCCCTAACATATACATGGCAATATTAGTGGGGGAGGTGTGCTCGGCTTTGTTTTCATCCTGTTCAAAATCAACACGATCCATGGTAAGACCTGTTTCAGGATCTGTATAATCTTCAAAAAATCGAAACGTTTTTTCTGCAGTTTCCAACAATTCTGTTTCCATTTCATTTTTCGGTTGAACGTAAGTCCTTTCAGAGGTGCTTGTAAAATAAAGAACATAAGCAACAACCAGAACGCTAATTAAAAGTAACCCAAGCAACTTTTTCATATTCTATCAACTCCTTTTACCCAATTTTAGTGAAACGTTTCGAAAAAATAAACTGAAAACGCCTTCATTTGTGTAAAATATACCCTTTATCTTCAAGTTAATCAATACATTTTCACCAAAAACAATTGAAGAGGTCGGGCAGCGACTTGTTAGAGTAATAAAAGCTTGTCACATTCCCACTATTTTTGATATAGTAATATGTTGTAACTTCTTATATAAAGAAACATTTATGTCAACTATGTAAATAGATAAATTTAATAAAGGTAATGGTGATTATGATGAGTCAAGACTATAGAGTATTATTGTATTATAAATATGTAGATATTGAGAATCCGGAAGAGGTCACGCAAGAACACCTGGAATTCTGTAAAGAGCTAGGATTGAAAGGCCGAGTATTAATTGCAAAAGAAGGGATTAACGGTACCGTTTCAGGTACGATCGAGCAAACGGATGCTTATATTGAGCATATGAATGCACATCCTTTTTTCTCAGATATCATTTATAAAGTAGATGAAGTATCTGAACATGCATTCCCAAAAATGAAGGTCCGTTATCGTCCAGAGTTGGTAACATTACGCCTGGAAAATGATATTGATCCCCGCAAAACAACAGGGAAGCATTTAAAACCAAAAGAATGGTTGGAAGCATTACAAAGCGAAGATACGGTGGTAATCGACGCTCGTAATGATTATGAGTATGACCTTGGACATTTCCGTGGTGCAGTTAAACCTGACATCAATACGTTCAAAGAACTTCCTCAATGGATCAAAGAAAACAAGAAGAATTTTGAAGGCAAAAAGATTTTAACGTATTGTACTGGCGGAGTACGTTGTGAAAAGTTCTCCGGATGGCTGCTTGAAGAAGGCTTTGAGGATGTTTCCCAGTTGGATGGGGGAATTGTCACATACGGTAAAGACCCTGAAGTGCAAGGTGAACTATGGGATGGACAATGCTACGTATTTGATGAGCGCATAAGTGTTCCAATTAATCAAAAAGAACATGTGGTAGTCGGAAAAGATCATTTTTCCGGTGAACCTTGCGAGCGCTATGTAAACTGTGCAAACCCAGAGTGTAATAAGAAGATCTTGAGCTCTGAGGAAAACGAACACAAATACTTGCGCAGTTGCTCCCATGAATGCCGTGTAGACCCAAGAAACCGCTATATCATTGAGCACGGATTAACTGAAGAAGAAGTAAGCAAAAGAATGGATACAATTAAAGAAGAAGTTACAAACTAATAAATAGGAAGTTAGCCTGTTTCTCTAATGAGGAACAGGTTATTTTTTTGCATAAAAAGCAATACTTATCTGAAAGCCTACGTTTTTGTTTTATCAATAGAGGTAAATAGTAAGTAATAAGAAGAAAGGGGAGTACATACATGGAATACCGGATAGAAAAAGATACGATGGGAGAAATAAAAGTTCCAAAGAATAAACTGTGGGGAGCCCAAACACAAAGAAGCATTGAAAATTTCGCGATTGGTGCGGAGAAAATGCCAATAGAGATCATCCACGCTTTTGCTCTATTAAAAAAAGCAGCGGCCATAAGTAATAATAAATTGAGCAAGCTCTCTACGGAGAAAGCACAAGCAATCACAGCGGCTGCAGAGGAGATAATAACCGGAAAGTGGGATGATCATTTTCCACTTGTTGTGTGGCAAACAGGAAGCGGGACTCAATCCAATATGAATGTAAACGAAGTGATTGCCAATAGGGCCAACCAACTTTTATCGGAGAGCGGGGGAGAGGACAGAATACATCCAAATGATGATGTGAATATGTCCCAAAGCTCCAATGACACATTTCCGACTGCCCTGCATATTGCTGGCGTGTTAGCAGTCGAGGAAAAATTTCTCCCAGCTCTAACGAGACTAAAAGAGACCTTGCTTCAGAAATCAGAGGAATTCAAGGATGTTATTAAAATAGGAAGAACCCACTTACAAGATGCGACCCCACTTACTTTTGGCCAAGAAATCAGTGGATGGCATCATATGCTTGAAAAGGCGGAGAAAATGATTATAGAAAGTGTTCCCTATATGAAAGAATTAGCTATTGGCGGAACAGCAGTAGGGACAGGTATAAATGCACACCCGGATTTTGGGGATATGGTGGCCGAAGAGATCACACAGCTTACCGGTAAAAACTTTACTTCTGCAAAGAATAAATTCCATGCACTAACAAGTCATGATCAGGTCGTATATGTACATGGAGCGATTAAAGCCCTAGCTGCCGATTTAATGAAAATCGCCAATGACGTAAGATGGCTTTCCAGTGGTCCAAGAAGCGGTATTGGTGAGATAATCATTCCTGAAAATGAACCTGGCAGCTCCATCATGCCCGGTAAAGTCAACCCAACTCAAAGTGAAGCATTGACGATGGTGGCAACACAGGTGATGGGGAATGATGTAACGATTGGGGTTGCAGCAAGTCAGGGGAATTTTGAATTAAATGTGTTTAAACCGGTCATTATCTACAATTTCCTTCAATCGGTTACACTTCTGACAGACAGTATGAACAGTTTTAACGATAAATGTGTTAGCGGGATGGAGCCTAATCTTGAAAAAATAGCCTTAAACCTTCAAAACTCATTGATGCTTGTAACATCCTTAAATCCTCATATAGGGTATGAAAAAGCAGCTTCCATTGCTAAGCTTGCACACAAAGAGGGGACGACATTAAAAGAAGCCGCTCTCAAATTGGAACTACTTACAGAAGAAGAATTTGATGCTTTCGTTGATCCAAGTAAAATGGTACATCCACAATAAAGAAGGAGGGCTGTCGGGAATACCAATTACACGGGAGTTCCCAACAGCCCAATCCAACCTATTTCTCCATCATTTCGGTTTCACTAACTTTGTCTATTTTATCTACAAACATTTGAAACACTTTTCTTTTTTCATCCAGCTCTTTTATGTATTGTTTAAGTTCATTGAATTTTTCTTCATATGGTTTGTGATACGATTCTTTAATGTTGTCGATGATTTCATCATTTATCGTAGATTGTATCACTTGTTTCGTAATACTGAACTTAATTGAATATAATTGAAGATCAGACTTCACCTTTTCATATTCATCATCAATTTCCTTCTTCTGCTTTAACATTTCTTCTTTCCATTCCAATAAAGAATCCTTTACATATGTTTGCATAGTTTCCTCCCATGAACATACTGATATTTGGTTATGTATTGTATATATAATATTAATGAAAACGATCGAGTTTGTGGGGGTATTTTTCTTTACAGTATGTTTACATATACATACTTCAAAAAATAATTTACAGTACCCCGTATCTTAAGGGGCTAATGAAACGTTTAGATAATAGAGTGGAGTAAAGGAGTGTTGCTCAGTGAAAAATGCTAAGAATAGAATGTTAGTTGAGACTGATTTTTCCGGGGAAGAGTACCTGCAGGACCATTACCATAAATTGCTTCGATATTGCCTCTTTCTCACAAAAAACGAATGGGATGGAAATGATCTCGCACAGGAAACGATGGCTAAGACAATTCAGCATTACTCTCATCCTGCTGTCATTAGCCAAGGTCTGCTTAAAAAAGTTGCTTACAACAAGTGGATTGATATTGTTCGTAGACGACAAAAGGAAATATTGCAGGATGTTCTTAAAGAAGAGGTGTATCAGCATCATATGGAAAAAGCCCTCATCATTACAGATACACTTCTTACACATACTACACCAAAACAGGCAGTGATCTTTTTCCTTACAGAAGCATTTGACTTTCAATCAGCTGAAATTGCCAGTATGTTAGGAACAACAGAAGGAGCGGTAAAAGCAGCTTTGCACCGTACTAGAAAAAGAATAAACAAAAAAGAGGCACCCAATTCTGACCTTATAGAAAGCCTTTGGAGCGAAGAGGAAAAGGAAATATTGCCACACTTATTTCAGGAAAGTCTGCAGGAAGAAGATCCAGGAGTGCTCATTGATGCCCTTCCGGCTATCTTCCATGATAATGTCACGACGTACTCACTACCTACTCACACTCCTATCAATGCATTTAACTGTGTTGCCTAATAAAGGAGGATATGAACATGAATACGATACCTTATGTTATTGAACAATCAAGTAGGGGAGAGCGGTCTTATGATATTTACTCGCGCTTACTGAAAGACCGTATCATCATGATTGGGGAAGAAATCAATGATCAGATCGCAAATAGCGTCGTTGCCCAATTACTATTTTTAGCCGCCGATGACCCGGAAAAGGATATATCCATCTATATTAATAGCCCAGGCGGATCTACTACCGCTGGTTTTGCTATCCTTGATACGATGCACTATATCAAACCAGACGTTCGAACAATCTGCATTGGAATGGCAGCTTCTTTTGGAGCAATGCTCCTAATGGCTGGAACGAAAGGGAAGAGGTTGGCATTACCTAACAGTGAAATTATGATTCATCAGCCGCTCGGTGGTGCAAGAGGTCAAGCAACGGAAATTGAAATATCAGCTCGTAGAATCCTGAAGTTAAAGGGTGACCTTCATAAAATGATTGCTGATTATACTGGACAGCCCATTGAAAAGATTGAGCGGGATACAGACAGAGATAATTTTATGACTGCAGGTGAAGCAAAGGAATACGGAATTATCGATGAGGTAATTAAAAAGGGATAAAACAAAAAAACAGGCACCTCACTAGAGGGAGCCTGTTTTTACTCTTTTTTACCGATGATGCCGTAAAAGAAAATGTTCGTAATTTCTTCTGTCAAAGGAAGCACTTTTTGATATACTTCTTCTCTTTGCATATAATCTTTCAGCATCTGTACATAGAAAAGAATTGCCTCCTGGGAAAGGTTTGGATCAACATAGCCTTGTTCCTTTCCTTCCTCAAACAACTTCGCAAAATAGGGAAGTGCTTTTTCTACATAAATTTTCTCGATAATATTACCTTCAGTAGCATATTCCTTCATCATGAAGTGATAAAATTCCTCATGAATCTGTTTAGAGATTTCTTTTTTATTGAAAATAATTTGTTTGATTTTCTCCGGGAACGGTATATTACTATGAATGAGCTTTTCAAAATCCTCAGAAGTTTTATTTATGTAATAACCAAACACACCGCTTGTTAATTTTTGTTTGCTTTCAAAGTAATTATAGATTGTTACTTGGGAAACATTGGCCTTTTGAGCTATTTCGGATATGGATACTTTCTGGACTCCATATTCCATAAAAAGTGCCATGGCTGCCTCTAGGATATCTTGTTTCTTTTGTTCTCTCCTTCGTTGAAAACCGTCCATCATATTTCACCTCTCCTTTATATTAATCAAAAATATGTAATAAAACAAATAAAATAGTTCATAAACTCTTGTCAAAGGATAATTTTATGTATATTATGAACTATGTAAGTTAAAATATTTCATATTTTGCTTTTCTGTATGATTTATCATGTAGATTAAGGGAGGGTCTTTCATGACCATATTAGAGACGAAAAATTTATGTAAAACATTTGGTAAATTCACTGCGTTGGACGGGGTGAATCTAAATGTTAACAGTGGCGAGGTTTATGGCTTTATAGGACCAAATGGAGCGGGGAAATCCACTACCATACGTATATTATTGGGAATTTTGAAGGCAACAGAAGGGGAAGCAAAGATATTTGGCCTAAATGCCTGGAAAGATGCTGTAGAGATTCATAAGCGCATTGCCTATGTACCTGGTGATGTGACTTTATGGCCAAATCTAACTGGGGGAGAGGTCATTGATCTTTTCATGAAACTTCGTGGAGGCAACAAAACGGGGAAGAGAGAAGAGCTGATTGAAAGATTTAAACTAGACCCGTCAAAAAAATGCAGAACGTATTCTAAAGGAAATCGTCAAAAAGTAGCGTTGGTTGCAGCATTTGCTTCAAATGCGGATCTATATATATTAGATGAACCTACGTCTGGGCTTGATCCGTTAATGGAGATGGTCTTTCAGGAATGTGTATTAGAGGCTAAAACTGCAGGAAAGAGTGTACTTCTCTCAAGTCATATCCTTTCAGAGGTGGAAAAGCTTTGTGACCGTGTCGGAATTATTCGACAAGGAAAAATCATTGAAACAGGGACGTTACAAGAGTTGAGACACTTAACAAGAACGAACCTCCTTGTCGAAACTACACAGCCTGTACTTGATATTGGTTCTTTAAAAGGAGTCCATGAGGTGGAACAGAGGGACGATGCATTATCTTTCCAAGTAGACGCTGAAGAACTCACAGCAGTCATGAAGCATGTAAGCGGGTTTGGTATTACAAAATTAGAGAGCTCTCCTCCTACCTTAGAGGATCTGTTTATGCGACATTATGAAGGCGGAGGCCCTTCCAAAACGGGAGTGGGAGGGGAAGCCTAATGTGGAAGCAACGTTTTAGTAATACTGGTAGCCTTATATTTTTCATTTTGAAGAGAGATAAAATTCGTATTCCAATTTGGCTAATATCCATTACACTAATGACTTTATTAACGGCCACTTCTTTTTCTGGTTTGTATGCGAATGACCAGGAAAGGCAAGCAATAGCTGAAACGATGAAGAATCCTGCCATGACGGCTATGGTAGGGAAGGGATATGGGTTGGAGAACTATACAGAAGGTCCGATGATGGCGCATCAAATGCTATTATTTACAGCCATTGTGGTGGCAATTATGAGTATCATGCTCGTCACTCGTCATACAAGAAATGATGAGGAGGAAGGACGTGTGGAGTTAATACGCTCCTTGCCTGTTGGTCGTTTAAGTACAGTTACTGCAACACTAGCCGTGATGATTATTACAAATGTATTGTTGACTTTATTGATTGCTTTTAGCTTATTCTTTTTGGGAATTGAAAGCATAGATTTTAGTGGTTCTCTTTTATATGGAGCAGCATTGGGTGCTACAGGAATATTTTTCACGGGTATTACGCTTCTTTTTGCACAGCTCTCTTCCAATTCACGCGGGACAATTGGTTTGTCTTTTACAGTGCTGGCATTATCGTACTTAATTCGTGCGGTAGGGGATGTAAGTAATGAAGCTTTGTCATGGATTTCCCCCCTTGGTTGGATATTGGGTTCGGAGGTTTATGTGAACAACTATTGGTGGCCGATTTTTCTTACACTCATTAGTTCCGTTTTCATTGCACTGACTGCACTGTACTTAAATGCGCTGCGTGATCTTGGGTCTGGATTCATTTCAACAAAGCCAGGTAAAAGACATGCATCTCGTTTTCTGAATAGTCCATTCGGATTAGCACTCAGGCTCCAACGGACAGGAATCATCGCTTGGGCGATCGGAATGTTTATTTTAGGTGTGTCGTATGGTTCCGTGCTGGGAGATCTCGAAACATTCTTTTCTAGCAATGAAATGATGGCTCAAATGCTACCACCTGTGGAAGGATTTACGTTAACAGAACAATTTATGACCATGCTCATGGCTATTATATCGATGCTTTGTACCATTCCTCCCATCATGTTTCTTTTAAAGCTAAAAGGAGAGGAGAAGAGGGGGCAACTGGAGCCAATTCTTTCAAAGAGCGTGTCAAGATCAAAGCTTCTCGGAAGTTATATGATGTTGTCTCTCATCTTCGGCTTTATTATGCTTACGTTGGCCATATTAGGTTTATGGGTGGCAGCAGATACAGTCATGGACGAACCTATATCATTGCAGTCATTTTTAAAAGCAGGTTTAGTCTATTTGCCTGCTTTGTGGATCATGACCGGAATTGGGGTTGCTGCAATTGGATTAAAGCCTAAACTGACAGGTCTCACATGGCTTGTACTGGGATACTCATTTTTTGTGGTTTATCTTGGGGGCATGCTCCAATTACCTGAATGGATGGCGAATTTATCCCCATATGGACACATTCCGCAAATACCAGTTGAAGAAATCAGTTATTTTTCCCTGACTTATCTATCGCTGATTGCCATTGTTTTGATGATATTTGGATTTATAGGATTCCGCAATCGTGATATTGCAGGATAACAAAAAAGTCCCTTTTTACCGGGGACTTTTTTTAATAATAGTAATAATATGAACTTTTATATGGATATTGTAAACGCGGGTAATAAGTTTGAATCTGTTGATACTTACGTTCACAAGACTGAGGGGGGCCAATAAAAATTGAAGGATGGACTGGCTTCACGGCCTCTTTCCATTTCTTCTCATCCAAGCAATAAGTATGGGCCATAACATTGGCAGGTGTAAATGCCAATAAGTCAGATCCTAATATAACATCCGGAGTGGGCGCATTGAAAATAGCAAGTAAATGGGTTTTGTTTTCTCTTGCAATTTCATAATGCCACCAACCTTGAGGGATATTGACCACCTGCCCCGGCGTTACAGTATATGTTAGAAGTTGTTTTGTAAAAGGATTGAACAAGGAAATATCAGCAGATCCTTTTATACAATACACAAGTTCGGTAGCATTTTGATGATAGTGAGGTTCAATGACGTTATTGGCATCCAAAAATATGTCCAATAATGATGTTCCTGACAAGGTGTTTAACTGTTTAACACCTAAAACGTTTATATAATTCTGATTATCCTTAGTATAAGCATTACTCTTATTGACATCATAAAAAAATTGTATAGAGGGGGACGTATAATCCATCTCTTTTGACATAGGTGTCATCCTTTCTTTGGTTATATAGCCCAAAGTATTCCCTGCCACAGTTTCTGTGCAAGTACTTCTGTATAAAACACCTTTTCAACGAGCACTATACAAATGAAAAGGAGTGAAAAACATGAAACATTTTATGCCACTATTGATAAAGTTCATCGTCAGTTTTCTAATCCTATCCTTTTTCTTGAATCAGTTTGCTGAGATCTCTTTCCTAGATATCCTTTTGACAACCGTTCTCCTAATTACTTTTTCGTATTTTGTAGTGGATGATATGGTGTTGCCGCGAACGAATTATACATTTGCTGCTGTATTTGACTTTGTATTTAACTTTGCCGTTATCGCTTTTATGGTATATATTCTGACCAATCTAAGTGGCGGATTCTTGTTACCATCTGCAATTGCAGCATTAAGCATCACTGTTTTCGAAGTGTTTTTCCATCTGTACCTTGTCAAAAGTGTTTTCCCGGATCATCCGAGAAAGAAATCGAAAGTGGAAGCTCAACGAATGGAACTACAAACAGAGTTCTCAGAAGAGTTAAGTGTTCATGAAAAGAAGAAAAGAGAGGACTAAACCCAATAATTGTGTTGGGTTTTTGTTTTGGTTTTTTACACATAGGGAGAACGAAAAACCCTCTTTCCATGTAGAAAGGGGGTTAATTTACTAGTTCGTTATTTGGTGAGGTCTTCTCTATATGATGTTCACCCCATGCGCAAAGCATATCTAATGCAGGCTTCAGCGACCAGCCGTATTCGGTTAATTCATACTCCACTTTAGGAGGAACCTGATTATAAATAATGCGATTAACAACACCATCAGACTCCAGTTCTCTAAGTTGTTGTGTGAGCATTTTTTGCGTAATAGTGGGCATTAGTCTTTTAAGTTCGCTTGTCCGTCTTTTACTTTTTATTAGGTGACATAAGATGACTACTTTCCACTTGCCACCGATCACTTCCAATGCAGCTTCCACTGGAATATTGTATTGCTTCATAAAAGATCCCTTCTTTATAAGGTATTTATTTCACTCATTATACCACCATGGCCATAAAGGTAAATAGGGTACTTCCAGGTGCCTACCTCACTTTAAAGTGCGTACTTACATTTTCAATCATCTGCCTCCATAATAAGAACTCGAAAGGTTACCGAATGGCGCCTAAAGGTAATCCGCATTATATGGAGGAGGCAATTATTATGAGTTCACAAACAGTTTCTATAAATCATTCTAAGTCGAACAGAAGAAATAGTACGTTCGCATTGTTAGCCTTAGCAATTAGCGCTTTTGGCATTGGTACGACAGAATTCGTTCCAGTTGGCTTGTTGTCAACAATATCAAATGATTTGAATATCTCGATCACAATGGCCGGATTATTAATCTCAGGTTATGCGATGGGTGTTGCCGTTGGAGCACCTGTATTAACGGCACTAACAAATAAAATGAATCGGAAGACGTTATTAATTTCACTAATGGTTGTATTTATTATTGGTAATACCGTAGCTGCATTATCCAACAGTTATGAATTACTATTGGTAGCGAGGTTTATCACTGCCTTTTCACACGGAATTTTCTTTTCAATAGGGGCAACAATTGCTGCCGATCTTGTTCCTGCTGACAAGAGAGCCAGTGCCATTGCATTAATGTTTACAGGCCTGACAGTGGCGACAGTAACAGGTGTACCACTCGGGACCTTTATTGGACAAATGTTTGGCTGGAGAGCGACTTTTTGGGGTGTTGCTTTATTGGGAGTGATTGGGGCCGTAGCAAGTTGGTTTCTCATACCACGTGATCTAAAAGAGGCACCACCATCATCATTACGTGAGCAACTGGATGTGTTGAAGAATACTAAACTGCTGATGGCTTTTGCGATTACCGCCTTAGGGTATGGTGGAACTTTCGTGGCCTTCACATACCTGACACCACTTTTAGTGGATATTACAGGGTTTAGCGCAAAAGGGGTGAGTGGTATATTACTTGTTTACGGAATAGCAGTTGCTGTAGGGAATGTAATTGGTGGGAAAGCATCAGATAGAAACCCTTTGAGGGCTCTTATGTGGATGTTTATCATGCAAGCAGTGATTTTGATTGTTTTGACATTTGCAGCACCATTTAAAGCTGTAGGGTTGATGGTGATCTTTTTGATGGGGATGTTTGCTTTCATGAACGTGCCTGGACTGCAGGTGTTGGTCGTGAATCTGGCGGAAAAATATGTACCTTCTGCAGTAAACGTTGCTTCTGCGCTCAATATTGCAGCATTTAATGTGGGGATTGCCATTGGTTCCTTATTAGGTGGGATTATCGTTGATTCCATAGGTCTGATCCATACTCCGTGGATTGGGGGAGTGATGGTGTTAGGGGCTGTTGCATTGACGGTTAAGTTGATGGATATGGAACGGAAAACTGCTCAGTGATGGGCGGTTTTTTTCTTTTTTTTATGAAGGGAAGTGCTATTATTTGCGCTCAAGAACAAGTGTTCGTATAATATAAAAATAGGTAATTAGATCTACAGGAGAGGAAGGGGAATATATGAAACAGATGCCAAGTAGAATAATCACCTTAGACCTCCCGGAAATTATTAAAAATGTATAATGATGGTATGAGTACCACTGAGATCGCAATCGAAGGGAATGTATCTAGTCGAAGAATTACACAAATTCTTAAGAAGAATAATGTGGAGTTACGGCCCAGGGGACATTGGAAAAGGAAGTATCATATAAATGAGGATTTTTTCAAGTGCTGGTCACCAAACATGGCGTATATATTAGGGTTTTTCTTGGCGGATGGAACTATTACTGAAATAACACAAACTGTAAGTATTTCACAAAAAGAAATCGGGATTCTTGAACAAATACGGGATGAAATGAAGTCTAATCATCCAATAGGTAAAAATAAATATGGGGTATACTTCCTTAACATAAACAGCAAAATCATTAAAGAAGACTTGATGAATATTCACGGCCTAACACCAAATAAATCTAAAACTGTTGAGTTTCCTTATGTACCAGAAGAATATATGCATCATTTTGTAAGAGGTTATTTTGATGGAGATGGAAGTATTAATTACAAAAAATACGTTGTAACATTTGTTGGTGGATCCGAACTATTTCTGAGTGAATTAATGAAGGTGCTTGTAAAACAACAATTAACTCCATCTTTGAAGGACAGAAATTCACATTAT
Source organism: Bacillus sp. m3-13 (assembly GCF_000175075.1). Lineage (NCBI taxonomy): Bacteria > Bacillati > Bacillota > Bacilli > Caryophanales > Bacillaceae > Bacillus > Bacillus sp. m3-13. The sequence goes on along the minus strand of NZ_ACPC01000014.1, from coordinate 89,906 downwards.
CGTCTATTCATTTCAGGAAGAAAATCAATACAGACTTTCTCTAAATGGATTTACAAGGACAAAACTTTGTACCTACAAAGGAAGTTTAATGAATTCAATAAAGAAAAATTAGCCTACCATGAGCTGAAAGATAGAGCTATAAAAGTTACTAAAGAAGCTGTGTTAGAACGCAGAAGGATTTTTTTAAACCTATTAAAAGTAAATGGTTGTGTAAAGCTCACTAGTGAAAAAATTGGAATTAGTCCGTATACCTACAAAACCTGGCTGAAAAAAGATAGGATATTTGAACAGGAGTTTAATAGTATACTTAATGAAAGAGAGTGAATGTACTCTCTTTTTAATTTAAATTTAGGGTTTACATAATTTCTATTATAGGAAGTTATATAAATTCAGCTATTTTGTATCATAAACAAAGTAAACTTATGATAGTGAGACGAAATCAATTAAAATCAATAGATGCCACAGTTTAATATTTTAAGTATTAATTTCGTATTTTTCCAATAAACTTTTTATAATTAATGATAGTTCATGAATCTCAATTCCAATTATGTGGTTCTGGCTGATAAAGATTAAATTATACTATATTTAACCCATTGCCTCTATGTAATAATTTTGTCTTAAACTTCAGCCATTTATTTTTGTTATTAAAGTTTACATAATATTATTACCGCAATCATTCATTTGAACTCGTCCCTCTTTTGTTGCCCGTTTATATTTATAAGTATTTATTCCTGAAGCGTATTAACTTTAAGATATTGCAATAAGATGTTAGAAACCCGTTACTGTGGAGGTGTTTCTTTGGAAATGCATTTGCATGAATTCTTTCTTCACCGTGCCATTGACTTGGCTCTTCAAAATGTTCAAGAAAATGGCGGTCCATTTGGCGCAGTTATTACAAAGAATAATCAAATTATTGCCGAAGGTGTCAACAGAGTAACCAGTAATCACGACCCAACAGCACATGCTGAAGTGATGGCCATACGGAAGGCTTGTCATAGTTTACAAACCTTTGAGCTTAGAGATTGTATACTTTATAGCAGCTGTGAACCTTGTCCGATGTGTCTTGGTGCTATTTATTGGGCCCGGATTCCCACCGTATATTTTGCTGCAGATCGAAAAGACGCTGCCTCCATTCATTTTGATGATGAATTTATCTATCGTGAAGTTCAACTGGATCCTGCAAATCGAACCCTCCCTTTTATTCAACTCCCATTGGTCAACTCTTTGCAACCTTTCATGAAATGGAGTAAAAAAGTTGATCGTACTCATTATTAAAAAACAACGCCACGGTGCTGGCGTTGTTTTTATTAATTCTTTATTGTTTGCTGTTGAATCAATTTCAACACTTCTTTTGATGTAATAACCTCTGCAAATTCTTTATGTAATGCAGATAAAGCGTGGCGATGGACATCTTCTGCTGATAGCTTTAAACCGTCAAAGGATACAGCCTCATATGCTGCAGTTGCATCACTACAAACGTACGTTCTGTACCCTAGATTTCCAGCCATTCTTACTGTAGTCGATACGCAATGATTGGAGGTTAATCCAATAACAAACAGGGTTTGATAGCCATTTTCCTTTAGATAACTGTCCAATTGTGTTCCGATAAAACAACTGTTCACATTTTTCCGGATAAAATATTCGTCTTCCATCGGTTCAAACCCCGGCTTTAAAGAAAATCCAGGGTTGCTTGGATGAAGTTTTGAATTTGCGTCTTGAGAAACGTGTTGAACGTGAATAATAGGGAATTCTTTTTGTCTCCAACTTTTCATAAGTTCTAGCATTCTATCTTCTGCATCTGGGTTGTTGCGTTGACCCCATGTTGGATCGTCAAATCCTTTTTGAACATCTACAACTAGTAATACCGGCTTCATTGTACATCCCCCCTCCCTTTTCTCCACTATATTATTAGCCCTTTATATTAGATATGCTAGTATAAAGGATTGGATTAATGTTTCTTGAAGCATTATTTACTCCCCATTATATCAGGTTTTGCATTCTCTTCTGTTTCAGAAACAATTTTTAACTGGAGAGTCTGGTCATTTTTGAACTGTTCTACCTTTTTATCCTGACCTTCTACCTTAAAAGTGAGAGCTTCTACATTTCCCGGATTTACTTCTACATATCCCAAGCGAACTTCTACTTCTTTTACTAAACGTTCTACAATTTGTACATTTAAAACACTTTTAAGTTTACATAATATTAATCTGGTTAACCTATTTTCGTTTTGCCAAGCCCATCCTCCCCAAAAGAACACAAAAACCGCCCTTCCACGCAAAAACCTCACGCAGAAAAGCGGTGCAAATTCTATTTTTCCTTACCTTCTACTTCCACTTCCGTCTCCACCCACATTTCCACTACATCTCCTGCTTCCTGTTGGTCCAGGACGAAGGATCCGTTCGAATAGCGGTCATTGTTACGGTAAGATGCGGCTGCTAGTTTCTCCACCGTACCTTTTACTGTTTGAACATAAATGAAACTGGAAGGCTCCACAAGTTCGACTGCTGCAATCTGATGTGGATTATTTTTCACTTCGCGAAGCATAACAAGCCCGCGTTTAGCACGAGTGGCCTTATCAAACTCAGTAATTTTTAATTTTTTCACGGCACCGCGATGGGTGGCGATAAACAACATGGCCTTTGATTCTTTCTTGAATACTAAGCCGCTCACAACATAATCACTATCTTTCAAGTTTATGCCCTTCACACCAGCTGCACGGGCACCGACGACATTAATTTCCTCTTCGGTAAACCAAAGTCCATATCCGCTTCTCGTCGCCAAGAAGATATCCTGAGCGCCGTCTGTGAGATGTACATCGACTACCTGGTCATCACCTTTAAGGTTAACAGCCATTAATGGCTTGGAGTAGCGTTGTGCTTTGTAGGCACTCAGCTCCGTTTTCTTGACCATCCCATTGCGTGTTACGAACAACAAGAAGTTAGGGTCCTCGAAATTACTCACAGGTATTGCTTTTATAATCGACTCATCTCGGTCAATTGGAACTATGTTTGCAACGTGCTGGCCCATGTCCTTCCAGCGGATATCAGGGAGTTCATGGACTGGTAAGTACAGATAATTCCCTTTGTTCGTGAACAATAGCAACGTTTGAGTTGTATTGATGTCCAACTTAGAGATGATTCTATCGGTTTCTTTCATACCGAAATCCTGACCATTTGAAGCAGAAAAAGAACGTAAGCTTGTACGCTTGACGTAGCCGTCTTTTGTTACGGTGACGATGACGTCTTCTGAAGGAATCATTACTTCCAAATTGATCTTTATCTCTTCGATTTGATCTTGAATTTTAGAACGGCGACCATTTGTATAGAGTTTCTTTACACGTTTTAAATCTGACTTTATGACAGAAAACAGCTTTTTCTCGCTTCCTAAAATTGCTTCTAATTCAGCAACTTTCTTCGCAAGTTCATCCGCTTCTGCCTGCAATGCCGTGATATCTGTGTTAGTTAATCGGTATAATTGCAAGGAAACGATGGCTTCCGCTTGCGGTTCTGTAAAAGTGAACTTGGCGATCAAGTTATCTTTCGCGTGGCGTTTGTCTTTGGAAGCACGGATTGTAGCAATTACTTCGTCTAGGATAGAGAGTGCTTTCATTAAGCCTTCAACTACATGCTGGCGTTCTTTTGCTCTGTTCAACTCAAAACGTGAACGATTTGAAATTACTTCTTTTTGGTGATCTATGTACGCATCTAAAAAGTGAGGCAAGCCCATTAATGTTGGGCGCTTTTTATAGATGGCAACCATGTTGAAGTTGAAGGTGATTTGCAGATCGGTATTTTTATAAAGGTAATTTAAAATTCCGTTTGCATCTGCCTCTTTTTTCAGTTCGATTACAACTCGCAGACCTGTACGATCAGTTTCGTCACGTACCTCTGAGATGCCATCCACCTTTTTGTCATACCGTAATTCATCGATTTTTTTAACTAAATTAGCTTTGTTTACTTCATAGGGAACCTCTGTGATAACAATCTGCTGCTTTCCGCCACGGATGTCTTCCACTTCAGCCAATCCACGAACGATGATCTTGCCTTTTCCAGTTTCGTAGGCTTTCTTGATTCCTTCTACTCCTTGAATGATACCTCCAGTAGGGAAATCGGGTCCTTTGACCACTGTCATTAGCTCATCTACTGTCACTGAAGGGTTATCGATGCGCATGATGGTTGCATCAATAACTTCTCCCAGGTGATGCGGAGGAATGTCCGTTGCATATCCTGCAGATATTCCTGTAGAACCATTCACTAATAGATTTGGATACATAGCAGGAAGAACAACCGGTTCCTGGGAAGTATCATCAAAGTTAGGAATAAATTCTACGGTTTTTTTATCAAGATCACGTAAAAGCTCGGAAGCAATTGGTGATAATCTTGCTTCCGTGTAACGCATGGCCGCTGGAGGGTCACCATCAATGCTACCGTTGTTACCATGCATCTCGATAAGCATATTACGTACCTTCCAGTCCTGACTCATACGGACCATTGCATCGTACACAGACGAATCACCATGTGGATGATAGTTACCGATTACGTTACCTACTGTTTTAGCAGATTTACGGAACGGTTTATCATGCACATTTCCTTCTGCATACATGGCATATAAAATTCGTCGTTGTACTGGTTTAAGTCCATCACGTGCATCTGGTAATGCACGTTCCTGGATAATGTATTTACTATAACGTCCAAATCGGTCGCCTAAAACTTCCTCTAGGGGTAGGTCGTGAAATTTCTCTGTCTGTGTCATCTGTTATACCTCCTCAGTTGCGACCAACAAGTTATCATTTTCTAAGATATTTGGATCTTCTTCCAATCCAAAAGCAACATGGCTTTCAATCCATTTACGTCTTGGTTCCACTTTGTCGCCCATAAGTGTGGTCACACGACGTTCTGCACGGGCTGCATCATCGATTCGAACGCGAATAAGGGTACGGGTATCTGGATTCATCGTTGTTTCCCATAATTGATCTGCGTTCATTTCCCCTAGACCTTTATAACGTTGGATGGTATAGCCGCGGCCTATTTTTTGAATAGCTCCTTGCAATTCTTCATCAGACCAAGCGTATTCTAATACTTCTTTCTTCCCGGTCCCTTTGCTTACTTTGTAAAGAGGTGGAAGTGCGATAAACACTTTTCCAAATTCAATAAGCGGCTTCATGTAGCGATAAAAGAAGGTCAATAGCAATACTTGAATATGTGCACCATCTGTATCGGCATCGGTCATGATAACCACTTTATCGTAGTTGATGTCTTCCACTGAAAAGTCCGGTCCGACTCCACCGCCTATTGCATGGATGATCGTATTGATCTCTTCGTTTTTAAAGATATCTGCCAGTTTTGCTTTTTCCGTGTTAATGACTTTCCCTCGAAGTGGCAAGACTGCTTGAAAACGACGATCACGGCCTTGTTTAGCGGAACCGCCTGCAGAGTCACCCTCCACCAGGTAAATTTCATTTTTCTGAGGGTTACGGGATTGTGCTGGAGTCAACTTTCCACTAAGCATCGCATCAGAACGTTTTCTCTTTTTCCCGCTCCGTGCATCTTCTCTTGCTTTTCTAGCCGCTTCTCTTGCTTGAAAAGCCTTAATGGACTTTTTCACGAGCATGGAACTAGTTTCCGGATTTTCCTCGAGGAAGTAGGCAAGATGTTCTGATACCACGCTATCTACCGCAGAACGCGCTTCACTTGTTCCAAGTTTTCCTTTTGTCTGTCCTTCAAACTGCAAGAGTTCCTCAGGAATACGAACGGAAATAATCGCAGATAATCCTTCACGTATATCAGAACCATCCAAATTTTTATCTTTTTCCTTTAGAAGATTCACTTTTCTTGCGTATTCGTTAAAAATACGGGTCATTGCCGTTTTTGCACCAGCTTCGTGTGTACCTCCATCTTTCGTTCTAACATTGTTAACAAAAGATAAAATGGTTTCAGAATACCCGTCATTAAATTGAAAAGCAAAATCTATTTCTATTCCGTTTTGAGCACCTTCAAAAGAAACGACATTGTGAAGCGAATCCTTCTCCTCATTGAGGTAAGTGACGAATGCTTCAATGCCGCTTTCATAATGAAATACCTCTTTAACAGAATTTCTTTCATCATTCAGCTCTATTTTTAAACCTTTTAATAAAAAGGCAGATTCACGTAGACGTTCGCATAGTGTTTCAAAATTATAAGTTGTGGTACTAAAGATCGTTGTATCCGGTTTGAAATGTATCGTCGTACCGGTTTGATTAGTCGTACCAATCTTTTCAAGCGTAGTTACTGGCTTGCCACCATTCTCGAAACGCTGCTCGTACACAATACCGTCCCGCTTGATCGTTACCGTCAACCATTCAGATAAAGCATTCACGACGGAGGCACCTACACCATGTAGTCCTCCACTCGTTTTGTATCCGCCTTGACCAAACTTTCCACCTGCATGTAATACCGTCAAAATTACTTCGGGGGTAGGTTTTCCCATTTTATGCATTCCGGTAGGCATACCGCGGCCTTTATCCTTCACGCTTATGCTGTTATCTTTGTGTATCGTCACAATGATATGATCCCCGTATCCGCCTAATGCTTCATCGACGGAATTATCAAGGATTTCGTATACAAGGTGATGAAGACCTCTGCTGTCCGTACTTCCAATATACATACCCGGACGTTTACGTACAGCCTCGAGACCTTCTAATACCTGTATCGCATCATCGTTATATTCAAACGTATTTTTTGCCACCAAAAACATACCCCTTTCACTACTACTACCAATAAATCATGTTATGTATGAATTTCCTTTTATCTACACGGATTCGTTGTTTGTTCACAACAAATATTCGTTTATATATTATCATACATTTGAAACTTGTCTATGTTCTATTGTATAGGGTTCTTACACTTTAGCCAATATAATCTGGCGTAAATTGTCATAAAATGAATAAAAATCCTTGTTTTCATATAAAAACAAGGACGAGTCTGACCTATTTTGTTAAAGCGTGTTCCACTTTAATGCATCGATCCATAATGACAGTATAGCCCTTTTCTTTCAACAATTCATAAGTTTTTTCATCTGCAAGTCCGAGTTGAGCCCAATAAACGTCTGCATCTATTTGTAAGAACTCTTCTGCAACTCCATATAAATGCTCAGAACGACGGAATACATTTACGATATCGATATGACCTTCTACTTCTTTTAATGTTGGAACAGCCTTCACACCAAGAACTTCATCTACAGTAGGATTAACTGGAATAATCTCATATCCTGCATCTTGCATTGCTTTTGAAACCATATAAGATGTACGCGCAGGGTTATCAGATAATCCGACTACAGCAATCCGCTTGCTCTTTTTCAATATCTTTCCGATCTCTTCTCTGCTAGGAATTTCAATATTCATATTTTTATCCCCTTCCTTTTTAAAAAGTTAATTCTTACTGTTATACCCGTTTAGTCTAGTTTTAACAACTTATAACAACCTGATATTAGTACTTACTCATAAAAAATTCGCGATAACTTGCAATAAACCCTTTGCTTCCTGTTAAAATTAACATATATTAAAGATAGGGATTATTACATAAAGGGGTTTAATGAATGATTGAACTACTAATTATTATACTTGCATATCTCATCGGTTCCATTCCTTTCGCACTTGTAGTGGGAAAAGTAGGCTATGGAATCGACATCCGTGAACACGGTAGCGGGAACTTAGGCGGTACCAACACATTCCGTACATTGGGTGTCAAGGCCGGAATGATTGTAACAATTTGCGATATCTTAAAAGGGACAGTGGCCGCCTCCCTGCCATTCTTACTTGGTGCGGACATTCATCCGCTTCTTGCTGGCGCTTGTGCCGTTGTCGGACATGTTTATCCAATATTTGCAAAGTTCCGAGGCGGAAAAGCAGTAGCAACCTCAGGTGGAGTTCTATTGTTCGCCAGTCCGCTTCTGTTCGGCTTAATGCTATTCTGCTTTTTTCTTTTCTTGTTTTTGACGAAATATGTATCTCTATCTTCTATGCTGACAGGAGTAGTAACTACCGTTTATAGTATTGCTTTTGGAGATCTTCCGCTTATTATTGCTGTGTCATTGCTAACAGCATTTGTCATTTTTAAACATCGGGCAAATATCGGTAGAATTATCAAGAGAACAGAGCCTAAGATTACATGGTTAAATTTAAAAAAGAAGAAGGTATCCTAGAGCATTCGAGTTTTTCTCGGATGCTTTTTTTTATCTGTATTAATGCTTAGTTACCACTTCTTTAACAGCTTTTTTAACCTTTTCATCCCATACTACATGTTTCTCAAAAGTTCCCTCTTCAAAGAAAAGCGGAAATCTTTCTTTAAACCAATCTTGCATCGGGAGATCTAGAGCCTCCGATATTGCTACCCATTTTAATTCTCCTTCTGGTGGAGATGATAAAAGCTGTCCACTATAGGTATATGTTAAGTAGTTGAATACCATATATCTTTCATTATTCTCTTCGTCAACATATTCATCAAGCCCCTTATAAATTAAGTTGCTAACTTGCAAGCCAGTTTCTTCATGGACTTCTGGAATAGCGCCTTCTGTTAGACTTTCAGGAAAATTCACTTTCCCGCCTGGGCCTATGAAGCCCGGAAACCCTTTATCTGCAGGCCTATTAATTAAGAGAACTTTATCTCCATCCATTACAAGACACATCGTATACATGCTTATCTTAGTCATCTTATCTATCCTTTTTTTCCATCAATTCTATGATTCTTTTATTTTGCTTAACTAATTGTCCTAGATAGGAAATGATGGTTCCTACCCCAATAGCAATACCTATTAGTAATACTGTATTGAACATCTGTTTTTCTCCTTTGGAAACATTATTCTGAAGGAGCCACAAGCTCTACTTTAATCCTGTCAGGGTCTTCAAAAAATGCCGCATAATAGTTTTCTCCGCCAGCAAATGGATGTTTGTCCTTATATAACATATTTACTCCACGAGATTTCAGTTTTTCTGTTAAGCTGTCCACATGTTCCCGTGACGAGGCATGGAAAGCAAGATGATTAAGGCCCACTCTGGATCGATGATAGGGAACATCCAGAAACCTTTCTTCCGCTTGCACAAATACTATATATGTATTTTCTATTTTCCAACTCTGCCCGCTTTTCCACTCTTGATAGGGGTTATATCCCAGTTCTTCGAGCAGCCATCCCCAGAATTCCTTGGTTTTCTTGAGGTCCGACACATACAATTCTATATGATGAAGTATTCCTGTCATGATTTTACACCTTCCACTTGTGAAATAGTGATATTCGGCCATAATGCCTGCCAATTTTTTTGTTTCAAGCGATTTTCATATATGCTGGCATGCTCTGCTGTTTTTTTATAGAGAGGTGTAGGCTTTACCACTAAGTTTATAAGATCTTGAATTCCGCAAGGAGCAGCAAATTGCAATTGATTGTCATGGTCTAATTTAATTCCAATTGCCGTGGCGGTTTCTGGAAATTTAGACATTGCTTCCGTGGAATTAGCATATGGCGGCATATTATTAATGACGTGCATCCTTGCTTGGTTTTTAACGGACCATGGTTCAACCGGGCATAGTTCTAGCAGTCTTTTTTCATGATGCTTTTCCTTTTCCTCACTTACATCATTTTTATCAAAATAAATAACATCAATATCAGGCAAAGGAGTTCTAAAATCATAACCGTGTAATGTATCCCAGACTTTTGTTCTGACAAATCCAGCACATACCCACCAATCAGGGAGATTAAGGGATTTCGCCACTCTCAATATATCCATCATCCATTCATCTGATTCAATGAGAATCAGCACATCTTTTTCAGTTTGCAACAAGAAAAATGCCTCCTTTCACGGAATGCGAACATATATTCTTATTATACAAAAGAAAGTACTATTTTAGCAAGACTTTCCAATCAGGTGTTAGTTTTATAGACTTTAAACCAATGTCTATAGAAGTTTCGATATAGCCAATGATCATTTCCATGGTAAAAACTTGTAATGGCTCGTCAGTTTGTGAAAGCTTCATATCATGTTCGAGATAAGGGAGAAAAGATGAAAGCTGAGTAATGGAAACTTCATCTAACTCCATTGGTTGCGCGTCACCTTGAATTTCCTTTATTAAATCACAGTCCGTCTGATAATGAATCATCAATTTAGAATTTAGGAGCTTAAAGTCATTATGATATCTTTCTAATAAGGTAGGATCATTTTCTAGCCTGTTTTTTAACCATGGTAAAAAGAACCCTTTAAGCCAAATATCATCTGCTATCAGGTGAGTATAATATCCACGAATATAAGGGTTATCTTTGTGCTTATTGTATTTATGTAAAAAAGCTTGATAATCAATAGACCGAGTGTAGTCGTTTGGATCCCCTATATAAAAATGAGATAAATCCTTAGGAGCAACGGCATCCGGTGCAACGGCTCCTAAAATGAATGAAGAAGTATCCTCTACCCCAATACGTGAAGCAATTTCATTTGCAATAATTGTATGCATTAATCGAGAACCCATATCCTACTTACTACCAAGATGCTTTGTGCAATTATAAAGTTCGCATTCCCACAGTCCTTCACGAACTTTGACAGTGGAAACAGAGGTATTCTCAAGATGATCTTCCATCTTAAGGTCTTTCACCAATTCTCTTAAAACATGTCTAATATAGGACCCGTGACTTACAACTAATACATTCTGATCCTTATGTTTTTCTGTTACTTCTTCAATGAACGAGAGGGCACGTTTTATTACCATTTCCCTTGATTCTATCCCCAAGTCCAGATCCCGCCAATTTTCTCCCCATTTTTCTATTCGTTCGGGTTCTGTCGTACCTTCAATTTGACCACCGTTCACTTCTTGGAGTCTAGAGTCTAAGAACACCTCGCCCACTTGCAGGTTCCTTGCCATAATTTCAGCGGTTTGCATGGCTCTTACTAGATCACTAGAGTAGATAATATCCCATTCTTCATTCTTTATTCTATCTGCTAAACTTTCTGCATCCCTAATCCCATCTTGATCAAGCGGAATATTAGAACTGCCTTGTGCTCTTCGTTCCTTATTCCAGGCAGTACTTCCGTGACGGATAAATCCTAGTTTCGTCATTACAACACGCTCCTTTGAAATAAATTGAATGAATTTTTAGTTTAATTTATTTTTTTTGAAATAACAACTTTTTCACACAGAAAGAACACCTTGGAAAAAGGTGTCCTCGTTAAAAACATATTATTAGCAATAGCGGCGAATGGTACTTTCTAATTGCTGTTTAAAGCCAGGAAGGTCCTGATTCGTTACACGCATTTTGATAAACGTCTCATCCATTTCCAGAGCCTCCGATAGAAAACTACCAAGTCCTCTAACCTTGCGATCTACTTGCAGAATCAATTCTACTGAACTTCCATTATTGTTGGAAAAGATCATTTCAATTTCATCCAGTTTCCCTCTGAATGGACCGGATGTTGGAACAAATTCGAACTCCTGAATGAACGGAAAATGATTTTTCCATCTATATGGCGCCGCTTCACATTCCACTTTTCTTAAGCGAAAACCTAATTGCTCCGCAGCACTTAAGATGGTTGAAATAAGTGGAGATGGTTTCACTTGTACAACATCTTTATCAGAAGGGTCTACTGCATTTTTGATGTCCAATCCTGTTTGTAACCACACTTTAGTGCTACCCATACTTACAGGTGTATCATGTGGCAATGTTAATGTAAAAGGGATTTCTTTCTTTTCATTTACACCAATCACAAACGGATCCACGATTTTTCTTTTTTTCTAAAACTGCTTGTTTATGGACCTTAGTATCATTCGATTCTTTTATATAATTTGTTAATAAAGTTAAGTAAATTTCATCAATTTGCTGTTCGACAGAACCACCGGTGATTTCTACAATACCGCGTATTTCCTCCCCAGATACGAAGCTTGATTCAGCCAATTTAGTATCTACCTTCGCAGCTCCGATACCTACACTAGCCAATGCCTTGTTAAAAAAAGACATCCCTACTCCTCCATTCACCATGAAAAATTTATTAGACATTAATAATACGAATAATATAAGCATAAGGTTTCAAAACGAAAAATAATTATAAATTTCTGAAAAAAGATGTGCATCCACTTCTATTATCGTGTAAAATTACACTAAAGATGTCTTAATAGTATAAAAGGAGGAGGGCACTAATTTGAAAAAATTTATGCTAATAGCTTGGAATGTAGTGACTGGTTTATTTGTTTTATTACTTACCCTATGGTTGGCAGGACCAGGTATATCGGAAACAGAAACTTTACAATACAATCTCTGGTATTTACTTATACTTGGCATTTGGTTTATCGGATTGAGCTTACAGTTTAAAAATAAGTTTAAGACAATAGGGGTAATCATAACTTTATTCCCCTTTATGTTTTATCTTGCAATTACCTTTAGGGCTTTAGCAATTTAGGTTTTAGTATTAATTAACCCTTACCCTATAGTGATTGTTAATTATGTATTTTACTTGTAAGTTCCATCAACCAACAATCTCTATATTGTCCTTCATGTAAAATATGCTCACGTAATACTCGTACCTTATTAAAACCACATTTTTCATAACATTTTATCGCTCTTCCATTGGATGTCATGGGATCCATCACTAGCTGGTTGATCCCTTTTTGAGTTATTAGGTAATTAACCAAGGAAGAAATGATCAGGGTTCCTATCCCTTTGTTCCAATAGTCGGAATCCCCTATAAACTGATCTAAGCCATAAACCCCCTCCATCTCAAAGTATTCTGCTAGTGTACTAGTAGCGTTATTGATTGGATAATATTGAATATAACCTATGTTTTTTCCTTGATAGACAACCATACACCTACACACTTCATCGTCTCTATTAAAAAATTTCCTATTGATATCTTCACCGGTAAATCTGCTGTCTCGTCCCTCATAGAACTCCAACACTTTTGGATCGGACAACCATTTTAATAAATGTTTTTCGTCCTCACCTTGTTGTAGTTCTCTTATAACTACCTCTTTTTGATGAATCAATATTATTACACCTACCCTTGGCCATAGGATTTTCTGAACCAGTAATGGATTTCATGTTCTAAGCATTCTAGCAGTTCCTTATCAGAATTAATTAGTTTCAATCGGAAATAAAGGGTCTTCATGAAATTTGTCACGTTAATCTTACTTCGATAAAAGGACAGTGGTTGTCCACTCACTTCCTGTTCCTTATTCAAAGTAGATGATAGGTCTTTTATCCAACTCATAAGCACCTGTTTCTCCATCCCGTTTTCTAACAGGGCTTCTACAGCAAAAATAAGCCGCTCTTCTTCCTCATCTTGGTACACTACATTCTTTAGGAGGCAAGCTTCTATTGATTTAAGCACATCAGCCAGTAGATTCATTTGAAATTGGTCGTGACTTACCAAGGCAGTCAACATATCCGCTCCATGTGCAATACTGTGCGCCCATCCCTTATTTACTACAAATCCGCGGGTATCCTTTTCTTTATTTAGATATTCAAAGATTGTAGTCTTTACTTCTAGCAACCTCTTAGCATCAATAAATGTTCCATCGTCATTGGCTAAAATCAGGGCAACTACTAAAGAAGAAAAAGATCGTGTAAAAACAGAGTCCGTATTTTCTTCTCCGATTTTATACAACAGATGCTCCTCATCTAAACATCTTTCTAATATATTTAGCATCTTACTCTGAGGAATGATTCCACCATTAATCAATTTAGCAAAGTTTGTGTAAATCAAATCATCACGAAGAATCGGGTCTTTTGAACCGATGTATTTCATCATTGAATCTATCATTGAGTCACAATAAATTTCATCTCCTAATATCTTTTTTTCATCGATTGTTAAAAGCTCATGCTTTAGGGTTTCTTCTTCAAAGAACATATTATCTGCCTTCCTTTTTATTTATGGATTTGACAATAGCAGGCAAACAACCGAGATCTTCTATAATAAAGTCCGCATCTACTTCATTCCAATAGGAATCTCTCTTCCAAACTGTCGTCATGCCAACAGCCTTTGCAGCTTTCACATCATTCTCAGGATGGTCCCCAACAAAAAGGCATTCCTTCATTGTTACCTGAAGCAACTCTGCGGATCTGCAGAAAATTTCAGGATTAGGTTTCTTTATTCCTTCCCGCTCCGAAACAAGAATGGATTGAAAAAAGGGTTCGATACCAAGTGCTTTTAGATTGTTCATTTGGAAAACTTCAAAACCGTTAGTTATCATTCCTAATGAAAGGTTATCTTCAGAAAGTCGCTGAAGTGTGATTTCTACATTATCAAAAGGGGTACAGTGAAATGGAAAGTGATGGATATAATCATCTAAAATTTCCTTCCAAGTCAGTCTCTTTATTAGAAATTCATCTACAAGTTGCTGATAGACTTTATCCTTCCACACATATCCGCGTGCATCCAGTTCGATAAATCTATCAATATAGGTATTTTTTTGAATGTGCTTGAAAGCATGCTTACACCTTTCGTATTGATCATCAATGAACTTCTTTAAGGAGCCATCCCTATCCAATAGCGTGCCATCAAGATCAAATATTACTGCTCTAATCAAATTTCTGTTCTCTTTTTAATTCAATCTCATGTATCTTCTCAGTGATCAAATTTGCTAATATGTCATATCCTGCTTCCCCAAAATGCAACCCATCATTTAATATCCCAACCAAGAGCTCTTTATAATTTGGCCGAGCGTGCAATTCTTCGAAAAAGTCAATTAAATGGCTGCCAGTCTCCTCTGACACTCGTTTAACTACATCTGCATATTTAGCGAGTTCGCCATTTTCTCTGTTTGGTTGGAATGCTTCATCTACTGGAGGCGGAGTGATGAGTATCGTTTTTTTTGGCCCTATTAGTCGGGTAATCTTTAACAAGTTTTCTTTAAAAGTGTTAAGTGCAACCTTTTTATGTACTGCAGCATCATTTGAGCCAAATAATACAGTTACTAGATCAGGGCTATAAGTTAATACATCCTTTTCAATTCTTTTTAATGCGTCCTTTGTAGTATTAGCAGATACCCCCGCGTTGACAACTCTGAACGTAGGGAGTTGAAAAGTAAGTTTTTCAGTAAGTCGAGGGTTGTCCTTTCCTTCATGCCTTGCAGTCAAACTATCACCGAAACAGACGAGTGTTTTCAAATGTATAAATACCACCTTTAGAAATTTATTAATAGTTTTATGTTACCATATAATAGGAAAAACAAAAGTGTGGGAGGATTTAATGGATAATGAATTAATTACTAATCTATCAATGGAAAGCCTGATGATCAATATAGTTATTGGTATTGTGGTTGTTTTAATCGTGAGTTTTATTTTGAAGAGGGTTTACAGAAAAAAGAAGAAAGTCGATAAAGGATTTGTGTTAAGCTATTACAAACTTAGTTATAGACGAAAGCTGATTCGGAACCTATGGCAACTCCCGCCTTCTTTAATAGTATTAATTGCTATTATTATTATATTTGATATTTCCAACACTGCTTCCGTTTTAATATTGTCCCTATTTATCTTAGCTGGCTTTACCCACTGCCTTCTTCTATATAGAAAATGGAAACAAGAAGAAAGGAACACAGAAATGTAGGACTCGCACATAAAAAAAACAAGCATCCATTATCTCTATGACACTGGATGCTTGCTTATTGTTAACCTGCTTTTTTAGCTGTTGGAATCTCTGTTCCATTGCTTCTTTTTCGTTTGAACACTTTACGAATACCAACTCCAAGATCATCGAATAGCATATAAACAGAAGGAATCAGTACTAATGTAATTAAAGTTGAGAACAATAGTCCTGCAATGACTACAGTGGCCAGTGGTGCCTGGTAGTTGCTTGCTGCTCCTGTAGAGATTGCAAGCGGTAGCATTCCACCAACTGTTGTCAACGTAGTCATGAAGATCGGACGTATCCGGTTCATACCTGCTTCTACCATCGCTTCCCCTACACCATAATTGCCTGCTCTAAGTTGCTTGGCTCGGTCAATCAATAGGATAGCATTATTTAGTACGATACCGATTAACATGATGACACCCATCCCTGACATAATACTCAATTCACGCTGTGTTAACAACAATCCTAAAATGACGCCAGTAAAAGTCATTGGAATAATCGTCATCACAATGATCGGATGGAGCAAGTGGTTGAATTGTACGGCCATCACAACATATACCAAGAAAATAGCAATCGCTAAGATAACTAACATATCCTGTATTGCTTCTTGTTGCTGTTCAAGACTTCCTCCAACCGAGATACTATAGCCATCTGGTGTATCAAAATTTTCCACTATTTCTTGCACATCTCTGTTAACAGAACCTAAATCGCGATTCTCGATATTCGCAAGAACTTTTACAACCCGCTCCCCGTCTTTATGATCAATTTGGCCAGGCGCTTTCACCTGTTTAAACGTCACATAATTAGAGAGGTCTTTTAGTCCATCCTGTGTTGTCACTTCAAGCTCTAATAACTGATTTTTGTTTGCGATTACTTCATCTGGGGCTACTAAGATTGGTGTTGCGCCTTCATCTTGCAAAGAACCGATTGGTACAGAAGAAGTAAAATTGTTTAATTGACCTAGAATTTGCAACGGAGTAATTCCGTCCTTTTTCATTGCTGCTTCGTTTAGCTCAATTAGTTCCTCATCCATCAATGTTCCAAGTGATGTAGTCGTACCGATGATCCCATCAATTCCGTTTAAGTCTTTTACCATATCAGAGGATAACGAAGTCAATCCATCCAGATCATCGCCACTTAACTCAATTTGAACCGGATAACTTGCTCCAGCGCTCATGACGGAAGTAACATCCATAACAGGATAATCTTCTTTTAGTTCCAGCAAGCCCTTAAGAATCTGTTCGTTTACTTCTTTTTGCTCTAAGGTAGCTTCTTCTTCTGGAGTCATGTTGATCAAGACAAACATAAATTCAATTTGATCCAGTACAAAACCTTCCTTAACATCTGGAATATCAACGAGCTTGGAATGTATTGCTTCTGCAATTTCATTTTTCTGATCTGGTGTAACGCCTTTATCAAGTGATACCATTAATTCCGAATAGCGATTATACATGTCTGGCATGATGGTCATCGGAACTTTTGTAACTAAAGCCAAAGACCCAATAAACATTAGGCAAAACAGGAAGATAACACCGTAACGTCTACGTTTTTTATCTGTCAGCCATTTAATGAACCTACCATAGGAAAGGATAATTTTACTCTCTTTTTTATTCTGTTGCCTTTTCGTCAATTTCAAAAAATTTTCTGAAAGGGATGGTATTAATGTAAAAGAAACCACAACTGAACTTACGAGTGTCACAATCACCACAACAGATAATATAATCATGAACTTGCCTGCTTCTCCACCTAACAAACCGATAGGTAAAAACACAACAATGGTAGTCAGCATGGAGGCAAATACCGCAGAAGCAACTTCTTTAACACCAATTAATACAGCTTCCCGATTATTTAAACCTTGTTCTTTTTTACGATAAATGGACTCTAAAATAACGATAGAAGCATCCACCATCATTCCAATTCCTAACCCAAGTGCAATTAAACTCAGCATATTAAGGCTGTATCCCAATATCCACATACTTGCAAACGTAAGGAGAATAGATAGTGGGATGGAGATTCCGATGATCATGGTTGCTCTAACATTTCGAAGAAACAGGAATAGCACCACAATGGCCAGTAATCCACCAATAAGAATGTTGCTTGAAACACCATTTACCGCTTCGCTGACATAATCAGCCTGCGCTACTATTTCTTCAAACTCAAATCCGGAAATAAGTCCTTCTTCTCGTATTTTCTCGACTTCTGCACGGACCGCTTCGGCCATTTCAATTTGTGTTACCTCAGAAACACGCCCGATTTGAACCATTACGACATCCTGGCTCCCGTCCTTCCATACTCCAGATGCAGTTTCACGAACCTGAAGTTCAATATCAGCCAGTTCACCTAGTTCTTTCACACCCGACATTGTGGGTATTAGAATCCCTTTAATATCCTCGACATTTGTTAAGGAGGTGTTCCATCTTAATGTCGGCTCGTTTACTTCCTCTGATAGTTCCCCGAATGAAGTAATCAAATTAGACTGTTGAATGGTTTGAATGATTTGCTGGGAGTCTACACCAGCGTCCTTTAGTTCATCACCCTTAAATTGAATGACCACTTCGTTCTCTTCTAATCCATCAAACTTCACATCTCTTACTTCTGGCAATGCTTCTAGTCTAGGTTCAACCACATTTTTTGCAAAGGCTGAAATATCCTCCATATCACCATTAAAAATATCCATATAAAACTCATATTCCTGGCTTGTAGTCATTTGAAAGCTATTAATATACTGAACTCCGGGGATTTGAGTGGATAAAGGGGCTACTGCAGCCTCAATATTCTTATGTACTTCATCCCCTCTTCCCTCTTCTATCATGACAGTAATAGAAGACTTTCCAACATACGTTGCGGAAGTATGGGAATCCACACCATCCATTCCATTTAAAATCTGTTCAATCGGTTTTGTCACTTTATCTTCTACATCCAGTACAGGCATTTGTCCGGCATCTACCTGTACAATCGTCATATCAAAAGAAATCGGCGGCATTAATTCCTGATCTAGTTTGTTCAGCGAATAGAAGCCAATCATAAATACAAACACAACTAATAGCCCAACAGCGATTTTCCTTCTCAAAATAAATTCCATCATCGACATCCCTAAATTCTCCCCTCAATTATCAAAAATAAGAATATATTTCCAACTCCCAAAATTGATTATATGCTCAATATAATCAAATAAAAAGCCTTTTTTGGAAAATACTTCTTGAGGCGTAGATGGAGGTACGACTTGAGCTCGATTACATATTAAACAAAAAAATAGGACCCGGAATTTAATCCGAATCCTTAGCAAATGCCTAAATAATTTAAATATGTTTTTCTAAAAAGTTCAGGATTGCCCTGAATACTTTTATTTCATTTTCTTTCTTAGAGAAACCATGCCCTTCATCTTCAAGTACAAGGTATTCTACATCCCGGCCTTTTTCTTTTAAAGCATCTACAATCTGATCAGATTCTTTTTTGACCACTCGCGGATCGTTTGCACCTTGAATAATTAACATTGGCTTTGTCATGGTATCAAGGTAAGTAATTGGAGAATCCACTGTCAGTCGTTCTTTATCTTCTACCGGATCTCCTACCCATTGTTTCATGATCGGTTTCCAGTGTTCTGGCACAGAATCAATGAAGGAAAACAAGTTACTGACACCAAATATATCAATGACCGCTTTGAAATATTCTGGATGACGACCGTGGAGAAGTAACGCCATGTATCCACCATAGCTGCCGCCCATTAAGAAAATCTTATCCCTATCTGCAAACCCTTTTTCTATAATCCATTCAAGTCCATGTATATTGTCCAGTCGAGGTCCGTGTCCCCAGTCCCCCTCAACCATTTTCATATAGGTTAATCCATAGTTGGAGGACCCTCGGAAATTTGGAGCAAAAATACTATATCCTCTATTAACTAGAAATTGAAAATAAGAGCGGAAAAACTTTCGTTCAGAAGCCTGCGGACCTCCGTGTGGCCAAAGTATTACATGTCCATTTGACACCTCTTCTTTAGCCCTGAAGAATAATGCTTCAATCTCTAGTCCATCAAAAGATGGATAAGAGTGGATTTCCGGTTCACAAAGCTCTTCATCCGCAACTGCCGGCACACGATTATTCGTTAAAGGAATCCAACCTTCCTTTTCCTTTTTAAAGATGTTTGCCGGCTTTGAAGCAGTTTTTCCTAGCAGATAGACCAATCCACTTTTACTTATTACCACTTTATCAATAATGGAGACTGGTATGTCGACTTCATTCCAAACTTTTTTCTCCAAGCAATAGGTATAGAGTTTATCTTCCACTCCTTTTGCTGAAACGAGATATAACTTATTTCCAGACTTGTCTAGATACATGTTATTAAAATGCATCTCACTATCCGAGACTCTTGTAAACTTCTTAGTTTCAAGATCAAAATGCGCGAGGTAACCATTATCATCCTCATAATCAGTAACAAGATAAACGGAGTTGGATCCAGTAAATATGGCACTGTCAACAGTGTGTTGACTGTCTGTTTCCGGCGTTAACTTAGTTGTTGTTTCACCTTGATGTAAAAATGCCTGTGTGTGAGTGTTAGCATAATGTCTTAGAGTAATAAAGCTTTCTTCATCTTCTGAAACGGCTATTAAGTATGTGGACGCATCGGTCCCCTCTACCAATAACTTTTCCTCTTTTGTTTCTAAGTCGTAACAAAAACAATTTAAATATGTTTGGTTATCTTTTGTGCTCGTATAGTATATACGTTGTCCGTCTTTGGAGAAGCTCGGGTTCATATGACGATGCTCGTTATCCACTCTCACATCCTGCAATTCCCCGCCTCGGCTAGGCAAGGCATAAAGTTGTGCCAGCTCATTTCCATCTTTATCAAAGCTTGCTAATATGTATTTTCCGTTTGGATCGTACTTTAACCCATGACAACTTTGGTTATTGAATGTCAGCGGATATGGGTATTGATTTGGCAGATCCATTGCCCAAACATTGTAATGCCCCGTTAGGTTCGTACTGTACACTAACTGTTTTTCATCTGGACTTAATGTGAAATCTTCAATATTAAAGACTTTAAAAAATTGTTCCACTTCAGGTTTTTTGAATGTAAGCAAATTGTTTCCCCCTTTTTTATATGTATTCTTATACTATTTCGAGACACAAAACAAAAATCCTTTAATTTTTTGAACATTCGACATATTACGATGAATTTTGCGAAAACTATGTTATATGGTGGAGGAAGAAAAAGATATAAGGGGTTAACTACAATGAATAAAAAATTTAAATATCTTCTCCCAATTTTAATAATTATGCTATTGGGAACCGTTTTTTCTGTATTGTCCTTTAAACACTTCAGCAGTTTTAATGGGAGTGAAAGTCAAGAAGAACTTATTGCAAAACCCGTCAAGCTTCATAAATTAACAAAAGAAGTAAAAACAGCAAAGGGTTTCCGTACAGAAGCAACCATTTCCGCTGTGGGGGATTTACTCATTCATAGCACTGTTTATAATGCAGCGAAAAAAGGGGAAAACAGCTATGATTTCAATCCCATGCTAGACAAGGTGAAATCATACCTACTTGAAACCGATATCTCCATTGCAAATCAAGAGACCATCATTGGAGGAACTGAAATAGGATTATCCAATTACCCTAGCTTTAACAGTCCATTTGAAGTTGCCGATGCCCTTCAGGAAGCTGGCGTTGATATTGTTAGCATCGCCAACAACCATACATTGGACCGTGGGGAAAAAGCGATCATGAATGCCATTACTCATTATGAAACCATCGGGATGGAATATGTTGGCGGGTACAAGAGCAAGGAAGATAAAGCACGATTAAGGACCATATCAAAAAACGGAATTGAATTTTCCTTCTTGTCTTATACATATGGAACAAACGGAATTCCCGTTCCGGAGGGGAAAGAGTTTTTTGTAAACCTGATTGATCGTGAGGCAATAAAAAAAGACGTAGAAGAAGCCAAGCAAAACTCAGATGTTGTCGTAGTCGCTATGCACTGGGGAGTGGAATATATCCTTTTTCCAAACTCTGAACAGGAAGAACTTGCAGACTTCCTGGCTGAAATTGGGGTCGACATTGTGATTGGACATCATCCCCATGTATTGCAGCCAATGAAATTCATGGACAGACCTGATGGCGGGAAAATGTTTGTTGTCTATTCATTAGGTAATTTCTTGTCTGGCCAAAAAGATGACTATAAAGATATTGGTGGTATCCTTCAACTCCATATCGAAAAGACGATGGATGGACAAGAAAGCAAAATTGATATTAAAGTGGATAATTTTATCCCAACATATGTTTCGCAAGTCAATCCTACTAAATACCATGTGGTTCCATTAAAGGATGCTGCATCATACGGATATTCTCAGGCAGAGGCTAAACACGAAGAAATGATGAAGCATATGTATCAATGGTTAAAAGAAGATGAAATAAATAATTAATTACACAAGCATCGATCCTAAACAAAAAGGGTCGGTGTTTTTCATTTTCACACAAAGTGGTTTCGTTTGGTTGCATTCGTGGAATTCAGGTATAATAAGGTTGTATATACATATTGCGTTCATGCGAAAGCATCTTTCCTTTTTTCAAGGCAACGTAATACAATCAAAGAGACAAAAGGAGTTGCTGTTATGAATATTCACATGTCAGATCAAGCCCTAGAATGGTATAAAAAAGAGCTTCACCTAGAAAATGGAGACAACATTAAATTCCAAGTTCGCTACGGAGGCTGCAGTACGGTGCAAAAGGGATTTTCTTTAGGAATTGTAAAAGAAGATCCAGACCAGCCTGTTGCGACCATTGAGAAAGACGGAATTACGTTTTTTGTGGAAGAAAAAGATGCATGGTATTTTGACAGTCATGATCTTCACATTAAGTTTGATGAAGAATTGAACGAACCTAAATTTGACTACGAATGAACATAAAAAAGAATTAGGGCTATTTAGTCCTAATTCTTTATTTATGCTCAAAGAATCGATGAATCTGTGTCCATTGACCTTCTTTTTTCAATATCTCCAACTGGGTATCTCCGATTAAATCAAAATGAGGATATTGATCCCTTTTATGTATCCATTCTTCCTTCAACCCATATTGACTGCCCCAGTCAATGAGCTTTTTCACATCACAGCAACCGGCTTTAGTTACTGTTGTAATTCCATCAAAACGCGGGTGAATCCAATAGTGGGTAAGGAAGGCAATCTCTCCGTTTCTCACTTTTTCTTTCCATTCTTGAAGTTCACCTCGTTTGATTCCAAAGGCCATGTTTTACTCTCCTTGCTTTTTAGCGTTTTCGTAGGCAGCATGCCACTCTGGATATTTCTTTCGAATTATAATCGGTTTAAAGTTATCTTTTCTCACACATACATGCGAGGAACTTCCCAACAATGCGATTTCCTCGTTCGGTGTTAGAATTTTATAGCCATAGACCACTCGAAAGCCATCGTATGTTTCAATCCATGTATGTATAGTAGCAACTTCTCCGTAACGAAGCGGCTTTTTATATGTAACATTTATATCAATTACAGGCGAAATAACTCCGTCCCGTTCCATTTCTGCGTAGGAAAAGCCTAAATCTTTAATAAGTTGTGTTCTGCCAAGTTCCATCCAAACTAGATAATTGGCATGATACACAACCCCCATTTGATCTGTCTCCGCATATCGTACTTCTATTTCTTTATTAGAAATTAGCATCTCTGCTCCCCCTTACTTGGCTGTATTTGATAATGATAACATAAAAGAATATTTTTCCACATTAAAAAAGCCTTTAAAAAAGGCGGGCATACGCTGCCCGCCTTTTCCTTTTTACTGAAGACCGTTTTCGCGAGCACTTGCTTCGTCTTTAATTTCAGACCTAAAAGCAGCAATGCTTTCTTCGCGACGTTGGTTTTTCGCTTCAATGCGAGCTCTTTCCTCTGCATTGGCAAACTGCATGGAATCATGTGCTTCTTCAATATTTTCTATTGTGTTCTGCACCATGCTTTGTAGTTTTTCTACATTATCACTGCGATCATCCGGGTTTGCACGATGTTGTTTGTTTTGGTCCATAACAAAACGCCTCCCTTTATCGAATGAAAAGCTACTACAAACGTTATTCTTTGCAACGATGGCTCGATTAATTCTTGAAATAGATGGATGTATTATTCACCCTTCGTTTGAATTACTTGAGCGTGTTTACCAGATGTATCTTGCATTTGTTTGCCTTTATTACCGCCAGCCTCTTGTGGTTGAGT
Source organism: Bacillus sp. m3-13 (assembly GCF_000175075.1). Lineage (NCBI taxonomy): Bacteria > Bacillati > Bacillota > Bacilli > Caryophanales > Bacillaceae > Bacillus > Bacillus sp. m3-13. The sequence continues at coordinate 66,122 of NZ_ACPC01000014.1, read as the reverse complement.
GCCGATATGGTTTGGCATAAAATGTTTTCTGCTTCCTTTTGGATTACTCATAAAAACATCCCTCCTACCTTTACTATCTCAAGATGGAGGGAAATTCATAACAAGAAATATTTGAAAGTTATTCTGCTGCTTTATTTAACATCTTTTCTTCTAAGCGATCTTCAATTTTACGAAGTGCTTCTTCGTCCTTTAATAACAGCTGTTTGTTCTCTAAAAACAAGTTCTTCAAATGAACGTTTACGAATCCTTCTCATCGTCTCACCTACTTATTTATTATTGTAATAGTATTAATGTCCAAAATACTCTAAAATTATGATAACTTTCTGCGAAATAAATTAGAATTTCATGAAAATTTAAAGAGGTTTGTCACAAGAAAAAAGTTGCGGGAGCTATTTATTATTTATATAACCAAATTCAGAAAATTAAAAACTGGTATAAATAGCCATAATAACGAATATATGTTCTTGTTTCTTTTGTTTATTTACGGTACAATTTAAAGATAGAATATTCTAAAAAGTGAGGGTTACATATGAAATCGACAACTTCAACTTATGTTGCTTTTCAATATAACATGGAATTTTTTAATTCATTTGCAACAAAAGACGAAACGGAATTAATAAAACCTATTTCAACAGGCAAGTGGTCTATAAAAGAAATCATTGGACATATTTATTTCTGGGATTTATTTCTTTTGGAATATATGGTACCTGAAATGAAAGATAACGGCGTCCTACCTGACTTTCCAGACCATGATAACTACAATGAAAAAGCTATCCAATCTATAAAATCGTTTACAGATACAAATTCCCTCATAGAGGAATTTATCATCACTAGAAAAAAGCTAATTGCCAATATGGAGAATTTAGATCAAGAAGTAAGATTCACCATTGGGAACAAAAAACGCAAATTTACTCCGGAATCCTTCCTGCGCATGTTTGTGCAACACGATATTCACCATATGGAACAAATTAAAAGCTTGGCTGACTGACTTGGAGGTGAAACATGAAAAAGAAAGCGTGGATTTTTACCGCAGGGGGCTTAACCTTTCTTTTTTGCTTTATCCTTATATTCAAAGATGGCATCATTTTGGACTATTTAGGAATTGATGTGTCCCTTCCTTTTACAAAAACATTGGATATCCCTTCAAGTTTATCTGAGACTGATCAAAATAAAAACGGCATACCAGATCAGCTGGACATCGTATTAGCTGCACGAAAAGAGGTAGAGCAGCGCACACCTTATAAAAGTGTGTACTATGACGGTGGTTATCCCCCTGATACAGAGGGTGTTTGTACGGACGTAGTCTGGCGTGGTTTAATGGGAGCGGGAATAAATTTAAAGGATCTGATGGACCAGGATATTGCCGAGAATACGGACTTGTATCAAAGGGTTGGTGGAGTCCCTGACCCTAACATAGATTTTAGGCGTGTTCCAAACCAATCCGTATTTTTCGAAAGACATGCACAATCATTAACAACAGAAGTTAAAAAAGGAGACAAAGACAACCTAGAGCAATGGCAAGCTGGGGACATCGTCGTGTTTCTTGGTGGAGATTTTGATCATGTTGGCATTGTTTCTGAAAAACGTACGAAAGATGGCATTCCATATATTATTCATAACACTTATCCGTTTGCTTCTGAAATTAAACTAACGTCTTTTAAATCACCGATAACCGGTCATTTTCGTTGGAAATTTTAAAAGGAGGTTTCACAGAATCCTATCTGTAAAACCTCCCTCTTTATATTTCTCAATTCATTTTCGCAACCTGTTCTTCCATCAATTCATATGTCATGGGCCCTAAATGCATGTAGGATATGACACCCTCTGAGTCGATAAAAAACGTAGAAGGCATAGTCAAGACTTGATAGTGCCTAAAGATATCTTCCTTGTCTAAAAGGATTGGAAAAGTATATTCACCCTCTTCTACATATTTCTTGACTGAATCTATACTCGGCTCGCTTGTAGTTAAGTTAACAGCGAGCATCACGACATCCTCATTTTCTGTGTGGAACTTTTGCATTTCTGGCATTTCTGCTCGACACGGTCCACACCACGTAGCCCAGAAGTTTACAATAACTTTTTTTCCTTCATAATCAGATAGTTGAGCTGTTTTTCCTTCTAGTGTACTAAGTTCAAAGTCCATTGCTTTGTCCCCAGGTTGAGTGCCAGTAGCCGGATCTTTTTCACCAAACACCTGAAAGATTGCATAGCCGCTTAGTGCGACAAGAAAGGCAATTGCTATTATTTTTTTTACCATTAACATTCCCACCTTTATAAAATTGCCATTATTCCGTAATAGCTAGAAATGATTATGAAAATACTTGGAATCAATATAATTACAGAAGTTTTGATATGTATGTTTGATTGATGTAGTTTCCAAAATAAGAAAACCATTGTTACAACAACTGCAAGATAAAACCCTCTTGTCCCCCCTGTGAAAAAGAGCAGCCCATAGGGATTTGTCCAAATGATGGACGGCCTAAAAATAATAATACTAAATTTAAAAATAAGGATCCATATTAGCAAGCCAGAAGTTAAATGGTTCTCTACTGTTTTCACGACTTCCGGATTCTTTCTAAGGGATATAGCAATATAAAGATATGCTAGAAGACATGAAAAAAGAAGAACCAGATAAGACTTCTTTATTACCAGCGGACCTAATTGAAAAGCATCCATATCTTACCCCTCTACAATGTATTACTTTTATTTAATCATACGTAATGATGTTATTTCCATTAACCTATGTCAATTTTATAACATTTAAATCAAAAAGAAAAAGCTGGCCTCATGTTTTGAGACCAGCCTATCTATATTACATTATGCTTTTAGCTTGTCGCGCAATACCATACGCAGGATACCACCGTGACGGTAGTAATCGATTTCTACTTCGCTATCGAAACGAACAAGTGCTTCAAATTTCTTTTTTGTTGCCTTCTTTCGTCGGTAGCAGTAAACTTTTACAAAGTCACGTGGTTTAACTGTTTCGTCAACAGCTACTTCAAACGTTTCTTTACCAGTCAAGCCAAGTACTTCTGCACTTTCGCCATCTTTGAACTGTAAAGGTAGAACTCCCATTAGAACAAGGTTACTACGGTGGATTCTTTCGAAGCTTTCCGCGATAACTGTTTTAATTTCCAAGTAAGTTTGTTCCTTTAGCAGCCCAGTCACGGGAACTTCCCATACCATAGTCTTTTCCAGCGATGACCATTAGGCCAGTGCCTTCTTCTTTGTACTTCATGCAAGCATCATAAATGCTCATTACATCGCCTGTTGGCCAGTAAGTCGTCCAACCGCCTTCTGTACCTGGAGCGATTTGGTTACGGATACGGATGTTTGCAAACGTACCACGCATCATTACTTCATGGTTACCACGACGGGACCCATAAGAGTTGAACTCACGAGGAGTTACACCATTTGCTTGTAGGTATTTACCTGCAGGCGTATCTTTTCCAATAGAACCAGCCGGAGAAATATGGTCAGTAGTTACAGAGTCTGCAAACTTACCAACTACACGTAGTCCAGAAAGTGGCTCTACAGTTCCTGCTTCAGCAGTCAACCCTTCAAAGAATGGTGGGTTTTGAATGTACGTGGAATCATTATCCCATGAGTACAATGCTTCATCAGAAGTCTGGATTTCATTCCAGCGCTTGTTGTCATCGAATACGTGCTCATATTCTCTGCGGAATAGCTCTGGAGTTACCGTTGATTTAACAACTTCTTTCACTTCTGTCATGGAAGGCCAGATATCCTTAAAGAATACATCGTTTCCGTCTTTATCTTTACCGATTACATCATTTTGAAGGTCAACATCCACATTACCAGCAAGCGCATATGCCACAACTAGTGGTGGAGATGCAAGGTAGTTACCTTTTACAAGGGGGTGGATACGCCCTTCAAAGTTACGGTTACCGGATAGCACAGAAGTAACAAGCAAGTCATTTTCTGCTACTGCTTCTTCGATTTCGTCTGCTAATGGACCGGAGTTACCGATACATGTCGCACAACCGTAACCTACGATGTTGAAACCTAATTGATCTAAATATGGTTGAAGTCCGGAATCGTGAAGGTAACCTGTTACAACCTTTGAACCAGGCGCTAAAGAAGTTTTCACGAAACTTGGTACTTCTAATCCTAATTCCACCGCTTTTTTCGCAACTAAACCAGCAGCAATCAATACGTATGGGTTGGATGTATTTGTACAGGAAGTAATAGACGCAATCGCAATAGATCCTGTTTTCATTGTCGTTTTCTCACCAGAAGCCAATGTCACTTCTACTTCTTTATTGATGTCAGTAGGAGTTAAACCATAGCCTTGGTTACCTTGTGGAGCTACTAGTGCATTGCGGAAAGTTTCCTGCATCATGGATAGTGGCACAAGGTCTTGTGGACGTTTAGGTCCAGAAAGGTTTGGTTCGATTTCCCCAAGGTCGATTTCTACTACATCTGTGTAGATAGGATCAGCGTCAGGGCTGAAGAACAATCCGTTTGCTTTGGAATACTCTTCTACCAATTTGATTTGCTCTTCACTGCGTCCTGTTAAGCGCATATAATCAAGAGACTCTTCATCAACTGGGAAGAATCCACAAGTTGCTCCGTATTCAGGTGCCATGTTGGCAATTGTTGCACGGTCAGCTAGTGGTAATTCAGATACACCAGGTCCGAAGAATTCAACAAACTTACCAACCACACCATGTTTACGCAATACTTGTGTAACTTTTAGTGCTAAGTCAGTTGCAGTTGTTCCATTTGGTAAAGCGCCTGTCAATTTAACACCTACAACCTCAGGAACCGGGAAGTATGAAGGTTGGCCAAGCATTCCTGCTTCCGCCTCGATACCACCTACACCCCATCCAAGAACACCGATACCGTTAATCATCGTTGTATGGGAGTCTGTTCCGACAAGCGTGTCAGGGAATGCTACATACTCACCATTTTCTTCCACAGCGTGAACAACGTTTGCCAAGTACTCTAAGTTAACTTGGTGAACGATACCAGTTGCCGGTGGAACTGCACGGTAGTTGTCAAAAGATTTCTTTGCCCAACTTAGGAACTTGTAACGCTCTGCATTACGTTCGAACTCAAGCTTCATGTTGAAGTCTAAAGAATCAGCTGTACCAGCTTTATCAACTTGTACAGAGTGGTCAATTACAAGATCAACCGGGATTTCAGGATTAATTTTCTGAGGATCTCCACCAACGTCAGCCATTGCTTTACGTAAAGATGCAAGGTCAACTACAGCTGGAACTCCTGTGAAGTCTTGAAGAATTACACGGGAAGGTTTGAATGGTACATCTACTTCCTTCTGCTCATCTGTTCCCCATTTTGCTAAGTTTTCAACGTGCTCTTTTGTGATAACACGGCCGTCTACTTGACGTAAAACGGATTCTAATAATACTTTAATGGAGTATGGTAAGCGTGATACGTTACCAATGTTTGCTTTTTCAAGCGCTTGCAAAGAATAGTAATGATACGTTTTGCCGTTCACATCAAAAGACGTGCGGGCATTAAAAACATCTTGCTTCGTCATATGTATTACCCCCTGCTACTCATAGTTTAATAGGACCTCGCTATGAACAATTAATAGGCATTGAAAAACAAGCTTTCTTTTAGTGGAAAGCGTTTGCGTTTGTTTTTCTTTGAGACAATTTTCGAGTTGTTTCTCCCACCGAATAGTCCTTACAATATTATCTTAATACAACATTTCTCATAAGTAAATATCAATAAAGTTATCAAATCACATAAGTTACACTTATCTTTCATAATATTCCACAAATACATGCTGTTGAAACCTCAGGAGAAACTATAAATGGAGGTGAGGCAAAATGGCAAAAAGAAAATCGAACCATGTCATCGAAGGTATGAACAGTGCTAGCGGACAGGGAAAAGGTGCTGGGTACAACGAGGAACTTTCCAATGAGCCTTTGACAGAAGCGCAGAAACAAAATAATAAAAAACGTAAGAAGAATCAGTAATAGAAGTAAATGTGAAATCAACTCCAAATATTTGGGGTTGATTTTTTTATCCAAAAAAGCCAATTCCAAACCTATAATACCGGTTCAAAATTGGCCTTACTCCTACAACTCTCTACTCCAGCGTATTCCCATCGCCTTGCTGCATTAATCGTTGCAGGTCTGCCTGAAATTGCATCAATTGCGGGCGTTGTGTTTCAGAAGCTACTTCTAGTGCATTGTTGATCTGCTCCATCGCTTCGTTTACTTCATTTTCTAATCGTTTGAAATCATGCCCGTAATTTGGGTCGTTTCTGACAATCGCTTCATACACATCTCTCGCTTGTTCTGTTCCTTGTTGCGCTGCTTGGAATGCTTGCTGTTTATCTTTATGATATGGCATATCATTTCGCTCCTTTAGATCAAAGTAAAGAATAGCTCTACCTATACTGCCCGTCTTAAAGAAAAATATACCTCAAACAGTTGAGCATAAACCTGTCCATTTTTCAAAAACTATAAGTAAAGGAGGAGATAAACCATGAACAAAAACAGCCACAAAGATATGGTCAGAAACCAGCCTAAAGATAATCAATCAGGCCAACCCGCACCTTTAAGCGGATCTCATAAAGTGAAAAACCGCCAGCATACCCGCCAAAAGCATAATTCTAGTCACGATATGTAAGCTCAATTTTACGAAAAGCTTCCACTAGCTTAGGTATTTCCCCTTGTGTGATAGTCCGGAAATCCAAAATCACATACTGATCTTGGAGCCTGACCACCACACTAGGGGTTCCTTTTCTTAACTCGTCTGCCAGGTTTTGAGACGAAAGAGTATCGGATTGCACCCTAACAGCGAGGGATGGTATTTTCACTTCTGGCATCGTCCCCCCGCCTACCATAGACTCTACTTCTACGAGCTCCCAAAGATACATCACTAGTGAATTTACGGAATCAAGAAATACTGTGGCTCTCTCTCTAACCTTTTCGATCGTTAATAACATATCTCTTACCGCTGGAATGTCTTCGGCTTTATTGTTTGCATATGCTTGTAATGTCCCCTCTAACGCAGCAAAACTCATTTTATCCACTCGAAGCACTCTGGCTAGTTGATGCTTTTTTAGCTTATCGATATATTGTTTTTTTCCGGCTATGATACCTGCTTGGGGTCCACCCAACAGTTTATCACCGCTAAACGACACGATATCTACGCCAGTTTCTAACACTTTTTGTACAACTGGTTCTTCTCCGATACCCGCTTCTGTGAAATCAAAAAGGACTCCGCTACCCAGATCTTCGTAGACAATCAAATTATCTTGAAACTTCTTTAAATCAACGAGTTGTTGTGTTGATACGTCCTGAGTAAATCCAACTATTTTAAAATTACTTGTATGTACTTTTAACACCATGGAAGTTCCATCAGTAAGAGCTTCCTCATAATCTTTAAGGTGGGTTTTGTTGGTGGTTCCTACCTCCACAAGCTTGGCACCGCTCTCTTCCATAATGGAGCTGATGCGAAAAGAACCTCCGATCTCCACGAGCTGGCCTCTTGAAACAATTACTTCTTTCCCTTTTCCAAACGCATTTAAGATAAAAAACACTGCTGCCGCGTTATTATTTACTACCATGGCAGCTTCGGCACCTGTTATCTCTTTAATTAAATCCTCGACAATATCATGCCTAGAGCCACGTTTACCTGAATTTATATCAAATTCAAGGTTGGAATAATTTTCGGCAACCTCCACCACACGATCTATTGCCTCTCTGCTTAATCTTGCACGTCCTAAATTTGTATGTAGAATGGTTCCCGTTGCATTGATAACAGGAAGAAGGCTTGGTTTGCTTTTTCGTTTCACTATTCCTTCTGCCTCATCCCAAATGAAGGAAGTAAGATCTTTATCTATGTGCTGACCACTTTTAACTGTATTTCTTACCGCATCTAATGCCTGTCTAATTATTGAAGTAAGTACTGTTTCATCTAGATTGTATTTTTTGCTTAACAGAAGAAATGTATGTTGTTTTTGCAGTTCATGAACTGGAGGGATATTACGTAATATGTCTTTCACTTTTTTCACCTTTTCTCTTGAATCTTTTATTCATTATAACGCAGTGAAAACGTAAAAGAGAAGGGTTACCCCTCCTCTCTTACTTGCCTTCTAATTGGGCGATGATGTCTTCCGCTTTCGGAAACACACCTGTTTCTTTTTTAGAAAAAATTGTTTCTCCATTTACCGCCACTTCAAATTTTCCACCGGAGCTTGGTATTAGCTCCATAGAGGAGATATCCGTTTGGAAATGGGAAAATAACGATTCCGCGAAACTCGCGGCTTTTGGCGCGTAGTTTCACTGCATGCAAAATTCGATAGATACTTTGAAATTGCTCATGAATTTTCCTCCTATGCAAGTTTTACTACGATGACCAAGATATTCCTTCTCAGTCACTATTATTATCATAGTACATCTACTATCTTTTCGCAAAATTCAAATCTTTATCACTGGTAAACGAGCCTTTGAGCGAATATACTTAGACAAGACAGGAGGTGCCCTAATAATGAGTGAATACGAAAAAATTCGTTTAACATCACTATCGACTAAAGCTGGTTGAGGATGCAAACTTGGTCCTAGCGACCTCGCGCAAGTTTTGCGTGATTTACCTGCGAATAACCACGATCCTAATTTATTGGTTGGCTACAGCACTTCAGATGATGCCGGTGTCTATAAAATAACGGATGAAATTGCCATGATCCAAACACTTGATTACTTTACACCGGTTGTGGATGACCCGTACATGTTTGGACAAATAGCTGCTGCGAATGCATTGAGTGATGTTTATGCGATGGGTGGCACCCCAAAAACAGCACTCAATATTGTTGGATACCCAATAAAAAAATTGGGACCAGAAATTCTTCACTCCATCCTTTCAGGTGCGATGGCTAAAGTGAAGGAAGCCGGTGCAGTCATTGTTGGTGGTCATTCCATTGATGACCAAGAACCAAAATTCGGCTTATCTGTTACAGGGTTTGCCCATCCGGATCATATTTGGAAGAATATCGGTGCTCGCCCCGGGGATGCACTTGTATTAACAAAACCTATTGGGGTGGGAATTCTGACTACCGCCATAAAGCGGGAAAAAGCAACAGATGAACAAATTACTCTCGTAACGGAAACAATGGCTTCCTTAAACAAACATGCTGCTGAAACATTGAAAGAATACAATCCGAATGCCGTTACAGACGTTACTGGTTTTGGACTTCTCGGACATGCAAGTGAAATCGCCCGTGGAAGCGGCTTAAGCTTACATATCGATCAGAAGAAGGTTCCTGTTCTGGCCGGAACGTATGAGCTGGCAGAAGAAGGAATTGTCCCTGGTGGATCTAAGTCCAACCATCAATGGTTAGAGAATGAAGTCTGTTATGATGATTGCGTCTCTTTACATGAGCAGCTGGTGTTGTGTGATGCCATCACATCTGGCGGCTTGTTGGTCAGCATGCCTGAAATGGAAGCATATCAGTATGTAAGCAAGCTCAAAGAGAATAATGTGCATGCTACTGTTATAGGATCTGTGAAAGAAAAAAGTGGAAAATTCATTTATGTAAACAAAAACGGTGCCAACTGATGACTTTCAGTAGCACCGTTTTCATTATAACCAATACCGAACAGAATCTTCTCTTTTTGTAATTTGTAAGGCATCTAGCAATTCCATATAAGGAATCAAATACTTACGGGACAATCCAAGTTCCTCTTTTACTCCGCTCAGCTCTATTTCCTTTGAATATTTTTTCTTTAGTTTAGAGACAGAACTTTCTATACTTTTTACACTTACTAAATGCTTTTCATCCAACTCATACACTTTTTTCTGCCTGATTAAATAATGCTGAAGGTCGCGCAGTTCCTTTTCAGGAAGTCCCGCCTCTCGCCCATATTGTTCATAAGGTTTAGGTGTAAGCGCGTCCCCCTCAATACCAGTTACGACCTGTTCCATTCTTTTTTTCCAAGAAGGAGGAAAGTGCGGTTCAAAGCCAGCATCATACAATACACTTTCATCGCGCATTATTTTACCGTCATCTTGTAGAGTTTGAAGGACATGTTCTACTAAATTCTTAGGTGAAAAATTAGAAAGTAATTCTGCCTTTGCCACTCCTGCTTTTAATGGATTGGCCTCGTGGAAAGCATGAATGTAGCTGGTTACTTGATGCGAAGTAGCTTTAATATTTTCTGAACTTGTATAGTATTTATCCTTTATTTTGATCAGTTTTCCTACTTCCAATAAGGAATTCAGCTCCATTTTGCTCAATCCTGTTTCTTCTTGTATATCTTTAGGTTCTAACAGCTTATTCTTTCTTAATGCTTGAGCGACCCTTTCTTCCGGGCTCCCTTCTTTCACTTTTTGTAGTGTTCGTATTGTGTTTTCTCCAAACTTATATTTAGAGCCTTTTGCTTGTATAACCAAGCCTCCACCGACTGTTTCGACTGGAGTAGGTCTTCTGACGATGAATTTGTCTCCTCGTTTCACTGTTATTTTTTGCTCTAAACGCAACTGACACAGAACATCTTCATTTGAATCTTGATATTCATTTCGATCAAAAAAAGATGATTTTCCCCATCACTTCGGCAGTACCGATATGTACTTTTACTACACTTCTTTGCTTAATAGGATATTGCAGTTTCTTAATGAATTTCAAACTGACATCAATGGTATCTGTTGTTTCATATGTCTGGGAAAGAACTAGTACGTCCCCTCGGGTGATATCCTCAGCACTAATATTTGGAAGATTAACCGCAACCCGCTGACCGGCCTTTGCCTTATTAACCATTTTATTATGTACTTGCAACTGCCTTGCTTTTACTGGTACTCCAGCAGGAAGAATTTGAAGCTCATCCTCTGTTTGAACGATCCCCTCCAAAATCGTTCCCCGGACGACCGTCCCTTGACCTTTGATGGTAAACACCTGATCAATCGGCAAACGGAAATCTCCAGTCTCCTGCTTATGTTGTATATTTTGTAATTGACCACGGATCGTTTCCTTTAAGTTCTCTATACCTATATTCTTGGTACTGTCCAAGAAAACTACTGGAGCATGATGAAATACGGAACCCTCTAACTCATCCATTATTTCTTCTTGAACTAAATCCAATAATTCTTCTTCCACTTTATCTTTTTTTGTAATGGCGATGATTCCTTTCTGGATTTGGAGGAACTTGACTATTTCCAGATGTTCTTTCGTCTGTGGCATAACCCCTTCATCTGCAGCAACGACCAAAATGACCAAGTCTATTCCCGACACCCCTGCAATCATCTGACGAATAAACCGTTCATGTCCAGGCACATCTATAATGGATAAAAGAGACCCATCCTCCATTTCTAACGGAGCATAACCGAGTTCAATGGATATTTGTCTCTCCTTCTCTTCTTTGAGTCTATCGGTATCCACACCAGTAAGTGCCTTTGTCAGCGTGGTCTTTCCGTGATCGATATGCCCTGCCATCCCGATGGTATAATGTTTATTAATCAAACCCCTCACCTATTTCATCATTAATTTGTACATTTTTCTTCCCGCATACGTTGACCACACTTATTTTTGTAAACGTTTTGATGCACTGTCCAAGATTTCCGGAACCAGAGCCTGTCACACCAGTTTCCTCTACAATTGGACTAGCTTTAAATATGTTACCAAAGTTTACGACTCCACCGCTTACTTCCTTAATTACAACTTTATTAATAAAGCATGCCATCATTGTCACCCCTTTTCTGATAGGGTATGAAAGCATGTTTATGCTTGTATAGGTGGACGTCCTATTTTTTATAATGTTGTTTCAAGTATTGTTGCCACTCTTCTTCTGTCCAAGAAGTGTGTTTTTTTTCTTGTAAGAAACCCTTTTTCCATTGCCTTTTTACATTTGCGACCTCATTTGCCTGGATACTACTATGATTTAGTGCTTTTGCCCGGATATCGTCCCAATCAGGTTTTCGATCTCCAGGGGGACGGGAAAGAAATGGATCAAAGATTAACTTTAATGCTAAAAGTAGCAATAGAATGCTAAGGATAAATTTCACCAATGTATGTAGCGGAAGGATTAACAAAATCAGAGCAAAGAACAATAACACTGTCCAGATTTTGCCGCTCAAGTTCTTCATTATCTTCCTGCTTACCTTACTGCTGTTTTGAATTTGAGTTTCGTATTTATTTTCTATTTCACAATACACACAATATGGTTCAATCTCCTGTGTTACCCTGTTATAACATTCCGCAAGTGCCTTTTTGTGCTTTGTACAATATAAGTCCAAATCGTGCCTCCACTAAAACTGTCTTTATCCCCGATTATACCAATCAATTGGAGAAACTTGAAATATTATACGGTACAATGCAAAAGAAGCGTCACCAATATGGTACGCTTCTCTCTTCTTGCTTTTCCATTATGTAGGATTGCAAGATCATGAATTTGAAATTTAGTAGTTTAGTTTTATTGGATTTACTAAAGCCGGTAAGCTTTCTGTTGAATCCGAAACATTTACTTCAACCACTTTAAAATCAGTTGCATATGTCTCCAATTTGTATTCTGCAAATTCATTTCCGTCTTTTAAAATTAGTTCTTTCATGGCTCAAACTCCCCTTACAAATTTTTATCACACAATGAAAAGTATATGCGCTTTGTGAAAAAATGTGACAGGAGAGAGTAAAAATTTAAAAGACTCCAGGATTCTTGTGAACCCTGGAGTCTACTACTTAATTATTCTACTTCCGTTTCTTCTTCCATTGTTTCTTCCTCTACCGTAATACGAACAGCAGATTGAAGTGCAGCATGTTCTTTCGCTTTTTCGTTAGCATTTTTGCTACCGTTAGCGTTTTGTTTGTTCTCAACAGAAGGACTTACCTTATCAGTAGTTTCTTCTGAAGTTTCCTCTTCTACTTCTTCTGTTGCTTCTTCTGTAGTTTCCTCAGTTACTTCTTCAGTCGCTTCTTCCGTAGTTTCCTCGGTCACTTCTTCTGCCGCTTCTTCCGTAGTTTCCTCAGTCACTTCTTCTGTCGCTTCTTCCGTAGTTTCCTCGGTCACTTCTTCTGTCGCTTCTTCCGTAGTTTCCTCAGTCACTTCTTCTGTCGCTTCTTCCGTAGTTTCCTCGGTCACTTCTTCTGTCGCTTCTTCCGTAGTTTCCTCAGTCACTTCTTCTTCCACTACTTCTTCAGTATTACCGTGGACAGCAGCATTAGGCGCGGCATTTAGTTTCGCTTGTTCATTGGCTTTTTCACTTGCCATGGAACGGCCTTTGTTTGCTTTTTTCTCCTCTTCCACTTCAACCGCTTCTTCCGTTACAGGTTCTTCTTGAACTTCATCGATAACCGGTTGTGCTTCTTTAGGCTCTTCTACTTTTTCTTCCGTGGAATAATGTACAGCAGAGTTAGCAGACGAATTAGCTTTCGCTTGATCACTTGCATTTTCGCTTGCTTTTGACTTTGCTTTATTTTCAGCAGAAGGATTCACTTTTTCTGCTTTTACAGATTTTGCTTGGACTTCAACCTTTTGTGCTGCGTTTGGCTTGTTCTCTTTCCCTGCAGCCTCACTCATTCCAACTCCAAACCCTAAAGAAAGTACACCTGCTAAAACTAAAGATTTCACGACTGTTTTACCGTTCATAAAGTTGATTTTCATTTTAAATTCGCTCCCTTTTCCATATCATATAGTTTTATATATTATTAGAAAAAAAGAGCATTTTCCGGTGGTGGTGCTGGTGGCGCGTTAACCCACTGGTCCCGATAAATATGTTGCCTCATTACATAAGGTTGCAGGAAATTCACTTGTATTTCCTCGAAGGAATTTGCTATAAGATCAACGATAGATTTTGATGATACTTTCTGATCAGAAGACTGCCCTTTCAAGTTACTTCCTGAAGGTTTAGTCTGAGAAATAAATAATTCCTGAGACTCTTTTTTAGGAAATTGCTCTGGAAGATTTTCTAACGGTAAATCGTCATTGGCCACTATGTTTACAGAGTTTATCTCCTGATTTTTTAAAGATTCTTTTGCAAAACTATTAACTGATCTATTTGCCGAACTGTCTTGGAGATGCTCTATTTGAACCTGTTCAATGGGCTCAAAGCCTCTAATTATCATTACAGTTTCGGATTTAGGTTTAGACACTTTATGTATAGGCCTATTTGGATTCGATTTCTTCACTTTTTCAGTTTTCATCATCCGAGCTTCATTTGCTTTCTCGTTTGCCTCATCAGGTAGCTTTTTTGACGGTTCAGGTTGCTTTTCATTGTGTGGTGAAACTAACTCAGGCTTCTTTGAATGATCAGCCTTGGAACTTTCAGCCTTGCTTGTAGTCACTTTAGCGTTCTCATTTCGAGAAGACACAGATTTACCATTCCCTTTAGACTCAGCTATCTTGGAAGTCTTTTTTAAGTCCACCACATTTTTTTCAGCAGATTTTCCATTTCCTTCAGCTTGATTTGCCCCTTTTTCAGCAAATCCGATCGTAGGAAAAAGCAGCAAAAACAGAAAGGCAAGTGAAAAAATCAAACTGTTACGCACATTCATCGCTTCACCTCCTTTCCAGTTGTAACGCATAACTACTACAATATTCCTCAAAAGGTATTATTTTTTGTCGGTTTCCTAAAAAAATTGTTAGAAAATGAAGAATTTTCGAGGGTTTTCCGGTTATTAGGTAAATTGGATAGCCAGATTTGAAAATCCCTTGGAATCTTTTTTCTGGGTTGTACTTACGACCAAACTGCATATGTTAGACTAACATCGTAATCTAAGGGGGGAATATTATTGGAGACTTTCGGTAGAGGTTGTTTATATGTCATTATTGGTATCGGAGTATTATTTTTATTAGCCATCGTGACACAAAGCCACATCAACATCCCGTTTTTTATCGCTATTCCATTAGTCATCTTGGCTTTTTATATAGCGAAAAAGAAAACAGACGAGAAAAACAGATAACCCAGCATGAATGCAAGCTTCATGCTGGGTTTTTCATTTACCTATTTTACTTCGTCTACGAATATGTTTTCTTTATCCCAGATTACATTCACATCCTTTGGAATCTTGATGTAAATAATGGGACTTCTCGAAGCACTGCTAGAACCTTGCTCTTCCCAACGCTCCCTATTAAATTGTGTAAACGGAAACTCCGGGGTCATGAAAGCTATATTCTTTTCAAAAAATGGGGCATTCTCCACTTCTATTATGTTATCAGTATAGTTGACAATGGGAAGGGGAAGTTCATCTGAAAAATCAAATTCATTAATTTCAAACTGTCCTTTATAGATCTTAACCTCTATTTCTTCCTGTAATTCCTCTGTTTTGATAAACAATACATTATATTCTATAGATCTCCCTTTACTTCTTATTACAAGTTCCTTCTCTTCTAGTGGATAGTCATCAACACTTGCAAGGTACTTTTCGTCCACCTCTTCTTTATTCATCAGACTTTCATAAAGTTGGAATCCATCTTGATTTACTTCTTTGTTTTGGACTTCCATATATTTCTCATCTGGGATCATAAAGTAAATAACCATAGAGACAAACAGAATGAAGACGTATCCACCTAAAACAAATATGTTTTTCTTAACGGAAGTGGAGAAATTAATCCTTTTCGCTCCTTTGGAAAAGAATAAATATAAGGCAACAAAAATCCCGATAAATAGTACGAGGTTAATAATAAGGCTAACAATAATGCTCATTGTCTGACCTCCATTCTGTTGAAGATTGCACCAGAACTTGCAAACAGAACTATTACAGTGAGTATTGCTTTGAGCACAAATGTTACTAGTGAAGTTTCAAAGTAGAAGAATTGTACTACTGTAGCCAGACCGCTGACCTCACTTATCATTCTACCAAAAATTAGATATCCTATAAAAACTACTGGAACCATGATCTTGATTAGGGAAGACAACCTAACTAACGTTCCCACGAAATATCCAGCGGCTGCACTGATCAAAATATAACAAAACGCGATCACTATTCCATAAAACACAAAGCTGCTCATATTCATCGAAATTGGAGAGTAATAGAACATATCGAATTTTGGAAGAAATAACAGAATTACTTTTATTAAGAATGTTGATAGAAGGGCTGTAACAGTCCCGATAACACTGACAAAAATCACGAAAAGTATATTGGATAGATCACTGCTCAATCTATTGCTCACAAAGGAAAAGTCCTCGTTTCTGTAAACTTTAGATGTTATGATAATCGATACAATAAACACCCATAACATAGTGAAAATAAAAACTAGATTGCCAGAATAATAATGTAGACTGTAGCTTATTTGCTCAGATCCTCCTCCAGACATGCCAACACCATTCAGAGAAAAAAGCACTGCGATTAGTTGCAGAATAATCAAAGATATAAAAACTCCAGAATAGGCACCTAATTTATAAATAAACTGGTTTTTCACTACTTGTTCCAGTGTTACTTTATTTAAAGACATCATCAATCCCTCCTTTTTCCTTCCCAGTTAGATAGATACAAATGTCATTGGATGAAACAGGCGAGAGTTCAAATCCAAATTTATTTGCATCTTGTTTGATTTTTTCCGAGTAAATGTTTTCGATTACAGCATATATCATGGAAGTACCAATCTCTTTTTTATAAAGCACCTCTTTATCGTCCAACCACTCAATAAGTCCCTTTGGGTTTCCTTTGACGCCTATTGCATATTCTTTTAAATCAGACACGGGCAAATGTAATATTTTTTGTCCATCGTTCAGTAGAAGGATATCCTCGAGAAGGTCCTCCATCTCTTCCAGATGATGACTTGAAATAATGATTGTCCTAGGGTTCGCAATATAATCTTTAAGCAAAGCCCTATAGAAGTCCTTTCGAACGGATGCGTCCATCCCTGTAGTAGGTTCATCAAACATGGTAAGCGAGCACTTGGACGCCAACCCAACAATCATGTTAAACGTACTTTTCATTCCTTTGGACAATTCACTATGTCGCTGATTGTTCTGAAAAGAAAAGTAATCAAATAATTTCTTGGCCAATCCATCATCCCAGTTAGCGTAAAATCTTCCTGCTGCATCCAACACCTCTCCTAAATTTAACGAAGTGGGAAACGCCATTTGATCATCTACAAGAATGCTGTTGGCTGAAGCAAACAAGCTATTATATGGTTGTTCATTAAAGATTTTAATCCCTCCTGAAGTTTGCTTTAGAAAACCAGCCATTATTTTTAAAAGAGTCGTTTTACCTGCACCATTTCTTCCTATCAACCCTGTTATCTTATTTTCACTAATTTGGAAACTTAGGTCATTAAGTGCCTTTGATTGACCGTATTTCTTAACCAATCCCTCACATTCCACTACTTTCATCCATTACTCCCCCTTGCTCTGTTTACTTTCCTTTCTTACCATTTCAAGCAGTTCATCCATCCCTACGTTTAATTGTTCGGCCTCTGATACCAGTTCCGTAACCAATCTTTTCAAGGTATGTTCTCGTCTTTTTGTCAGGATGATAGCTTGTGCTGCTTCTGTAACAAACATGCCGAGCCCCCTCTTTTTATATAAGACTTCATCTTCCACCAATAATGTAAGACCCTTTGCTGCAGTTGCAGGGTTTATATTAAAGATTTCAGCTAATTGATATTGAGAATACACTTTTTGATCCTGTAGAAAATTCCCGTTCAGGATCTCTGTCTCAAGCCATTCGGCAATTTGCACATAAATCGGTTTTGTACCATCCGTATTTAAAATCAATGTTCCACCTCCATCCAACCACAGTGCATTAGTGTTGTAATGCAGTATATTATAATCACCAAAATAATGCAACGGCTATTGAGGAAATTTTTTACACAAAAAAACGACACCAGCTAGTGGCATCGTTTTATGTTCATGATTTTAATTCAATTGGGATAAGAATCTTAAAATGTGGATCTTCTAGGTCCCTATCAACAGGGTATCTTTCATGCTTTATTGGAAGATCATCGAAATATTCTTTTCCTTTTTCCTTCCACGGTTGATAGTCACACTCTTTAAACCATTGATAAATTCCCGTATAGGTCACGCCAATATCTTTTCCCTTAGGGTGCTTGACTAATAAATAGGTCATTTCTGGAACAATGATTTCTATCATTCCAGGCAGTATCTCCTGTTGTTCATCCACTTCAAAAACAGAATAATGAACAAACCCATCAGACCTTAGATGATAAGATAACCCTAATTGCGTTTCAGGTTCTTTTGCAAAAGCAAACTCACCAACTCTTTTACTCATCTGAATAATAAGTTCTTTTAGTTGTGGCACCTCTGCATAGGCACCTTCCCACTTTAATCCCATCGCCCGATAAGCAGGAATAGTTACTATTTCACCAACCAATGTTTTCATATCATAACCCCCTATTCGACTATAGGAATATATAATTCTACGATTTCTTCCTCTACATTGTCTTCAAAATAAAAAACTTCGATAGGAAATGCTTTCTCTAGACTTTCTTGCCTGTATCCATTTTCCTTCATCCAAGAGAAGATTCTGTCATAACCTATATCAACTGTTTTGTTTGAACAGCTTATTTTTGCATAAGATGTCAGTGGGATATTTAATGCCATCATCCCTTTAGGAATATCTTGATATTCCTGCACTTCCACACAGGCAAAATAAGTAGCAACCAGACTATTTGCAAGGTACGGACTATAAATCACATCACGATTTACCGCATGCCTCACTTCGTCTCTTCTATTCTCAAATTCTTGTTGTACATTCATCGCAACTTCAGGAAAGGACTTTGGAAAATTACCTGTGGCACATTGACCAACTAACTGAAGTTTTCTTTGAACCACTTCGCACTTAAATGTTGCAATGGAATTCTGAATCATATTAACACCCGCCCCTTTTGGATAAATTCACCATTAATTGATTTCGATATAAAAGATAAATCTCCTGCTTAGATTTTGCATTTAACAACAATAATCATATGGATGCAAGGGAGGCTGTGCTGTATATATCCATTGTGGCTTTAATGATTGATCCGCCCAGTGCCACGCTGCCAATGCTGCTGCACAGGAATCGATGGAGTGGCTCTCATTTTCTACACCATCGGGCAACCCGATCACGTTTTGTTGTTCACACCAGTTCTTAAGATATTTTCGTGATGAAAGATTTTGCTTGTATGTAAGAACATATTCTAACTTTTTTTCCGATACTCTTGATCCCATTGCCGCTCCTGGATGCACTTCAACTATAGAAACTGGAAAATTCGTATGGAGTTTCTCTATCTCTCTCGTGAGCTTGATCCCTCTTAATGTAAGATATACCATTCTAGTGAATGTGGGCGGCATAATGGAACCTGGCTTCATCCCTAAGGAAACAATAAATTTTCGTAACTGTTTGTCACTCATTCTGTCTCCACCACCATCCTGATAGGATAATGGAGCATCTATTCCAATGACGACCTCATCTAATCTACTTAAGTCTATAATTTCGTATAATATTTCTTCGTCGCTGATGTTTGAGATCATTTTTCGGAAAATTAAATGATCCTTATTTTGTTGAAAAACGGTTAGTACTGTATCCTTATGATTACTTGGACCAGCTAAGTCCAATCCGATTACAATCATTTGTCTTCCTCCTTTAACTCCTCAATTAGACTGAAACAGGTGATACAACATCCTTTCTCTATTACCAAAGAATTGTTTCATAATTGTAAAGTGAGGAGTCTCCTCTAAAGAGGTTTCGCACATTCCTTCGTCTGTAAGCTCTAAAATTTTTGCACCAGGATAAGCCATGACTATCGGGGAGTGAGTAGAGATAATGAATTGCGATCCATCTTGCACCAGCTCGTTAATTCTGGCAAGCATCGACATTTGTCTCAGCGGTGATAAGGCAGCTTCCGGCTCGTCAAGTATGTATAAACCTTTTCCTTGAAACCTTTCCACAAATGCTGCGAAAAAGGACTCTCCATGCGATTGTTGGTGCAGTGATTTTCCTCCAAATGAATCAATGATTCTTCTTCCGCCTCCAGATTCACGGTCCATTTCCTCAATATTGGTTGCAACATTATAAAAGGTCTCCGCTCTAAAGAAAAAGCTGTCTTCTGGTCTCTCTGCACCTTTTATAACCCGTAAATAGTTGTCTAATTCCGAATGGGAGTCGTAGCTCGTAAAATTAAAATTTATCGTTCCTCCCTCAGGGTTAAAACCTAAAGCAATAGCTATACCCTCAAGCAACGTGGATTTACCCATTCCATTTTCCCCGATGATGTAAGTGACATTAGGATGAAGGTGAAGTGTGTTCAAATTTTTTATTACTGGGAGGTTGAAAGGGAATTGGTCGAATGTGGGAATGGTTTCTCTTTTTAATGTAATTCCTCTTATGTATTGGGTTTCTTTCTCTAATTTCAACTTTTTCTCCCTCCTTTTTTGAAAATAATACTCTTATAGTGAATAATGTACCATAACCGAACAAACGTTTCCAATTTTTATAACAATATTTTTATTGCATTCTTCCATAGCTATAAGTAAAATGGTACTATCCAATGTATGGGGCTGATTGCAATGCTGGTGCTTGTCTCGGTCTTCAAAACCGCTTGTGAGGCGCGTGCCGTCTCAGGTGGGTTCGATTCCCACGCAGTCCCGCCATACATATTCTTCACAAACCCTCATACCTTTTACACCTCAAAAAAGCTACTCAACTATTTATCCAATTTGAATACCGAAGGCTGTTGCATTGTCTATGCTGAAAAGTAAATGGATTAAGTTCGGTTTTGCTTTTATCGTTATTTTTCGATTTCTACATTTCATCGTACCCCTCCTCATTCTAGTGAACTTAGAAAAACCACCTGCAAGTTCCGGTCATTTTATCAAAACGTATGAAGAATCAAAAATACGCTTTTTAAGTTACGAAAAGGTTTTATCTATGATTGGGACACTTTTGATAAGAACATGAACACAGACTAAGAGGACCTGAAAGGTTTATTCCAACCAACTAAAGAAATCGCCACCTTAACTTGGAGAGATTTAAGGTTTTACGGGAAAATTGCAAAGACGGTACTAATTGATTAAAGTACTAAAATAGAGACAGCGCTATTAAGCCGGCAATATACGCAGCCAAAAGGTCTACTATGATGGCCAAGAAGATGAGCCTTCCACTGAATTTACATAGGGCTTGTTTGAGGAGATCTTGTTATCTGATTACGCTAATATACTTCACGTCGATCTGCATACAGGCTATGGTCCTCGTTATCAAATGAAGAAGAAGCACAAGAGACATTTGAATATCCGCTGGTTTTTACTCCTAACTCTGATGAATTTTATGTAACCAATGCTGATGTACCGGAGTATTTTACTATGCTTAAAGACGAAATAGCGCCTTCCAAAAGTTTATATTCCACTACTTTTGAGTTCGGAACAATGGGTGACGGGTTATTGGCTTCTATTGATTCAGTAAAAAGAACAGTTATGGAGAACCAACTGGTCCATCATGGAAGTAATAATAAACAGACAATAAAAGTATTAGAATCACGTTATCGAGAAATGTTTTACCCTTCCGAGCAGAAATGTCCTGATAAGGCAAAAGAAGATTTCCTTTAAGCTATGGAGGGAGTAATGAAATTTAATAATATCATGGAATAGCTAACACAAAAAATGGCAGGACCTAGTCCTGCCACTTTTTTTAAGGGGTCATGTTACTATCCTGCATAACCATTTCAGGATTACGACCAAACATTACATAATCCGTGGAGATTGGTAAAATGTCGATAATGCTATTAAAATTCAATAGATTATCAAACTGAGTTCCTCTTACTGTAACGATTTGAGTTTTACTGTAAATATCTCCATTGAAATTTGTCGACATCACAATACCATTTAAGAACGGATTTTCTTCACTTCCGTAGAAAATGGTTCTTGTCTGTCCTGGACGAAGGGTGAATACAACTTCTCCGGCGTAGTTTGCTGGGTTGCTACCTTGACGAACAAGGAGAACCATTTGTAAGCTAGCTGCACTACGATTGTTAAACGTTTTTTCTGCCATACTTTCACCCCCTTTTTTCCGGAATTACTTTATAGTATTCTAGTAATTCCAAATTGATAGGGTAAGTATAATAGTCAAATCTATTAATTTTCATAAAAAAACAAAAGAAAAACGTAGCATTCTGTTTAATGAATGCTACGTTTTCTTTATTGTTGATTATACTGTTCAAACCAACCTACCAAATCTTCTGGCCATTTTTCCTCATCTATAATCTTTGGTGTGAAGCCGCCCATTTCAATCAACATATACCTTGCAGAAGTCTTTATGATAAAGAAATCTTCCTTTGGAGTCGGAATAATCTTTTCTATTTCCACATCATGCTTTTGTAGGAATGACTTTATATCATCCTCTTCCTTAGTGTTCATAGGATGAGGAGGTGCATCAATAAGTGTGTTGTTTGAACTCAATCCAATTTTTTTACGTCTTTTAGGTATGTTCTCGTTAATCACTTCCAGGATTCTAATAATTTCTGATAAACCAATCAATACCATTCCTGTAACAAGGGAACCAAGTAAAGTAGTAACAAAAAATATAAAACTGTTTGTTTGTGAAGCTCCAATAATTCCGAACAAGAATCCGAGGGCTATTACTATACCGCCTACTACTTTAAGTATTGCGCCAATTTGATTTTGCAAAATATCTCCCCCTTTCTCTCTGTACAATATGTATTCCACTTTCGACAAAAAAATCCTCTTTTTATTTAATATGTTTAGTGAAAAGAGCCCTGCCCATGGAGGCAAGACTCATAACAAAATATTTTTATCTAATTTGACCATTACCAGTCATTTGGAATTTAACCGTTGTTAATGCAGGTAATCCCATAGGACCACGAGCATGAAGTTTTTGAGTGGAAATACCGATCTCAGCACCGAATCCTAAAGCTCCACCGTCTGTGAAACGTGTAGAAGCGTTATGATAAACAGCTGCTGCATCCACTAGTTTCATAAACTTGCTGGCAGTTTCTTTATTTTCTGTAATGATGGCTTCGGAATGCTTTGTTCCATATTCATCTATATGGTCGATTGCCTCGTCAATGTCCGAAACCACTTTCACTGCAATATCCAAGCTTAAATACTCGTTTGTCCAATCTTCTTCCCCAGCTTTAACTGCTCCAGGAATTGTTTCAACAACTGTGTCATCTCCGTGCACGGTAATCCCATTTTCCTTGAACATGTTGATTAATGCTTCTTTATTGGCGTGGAACCAAGCCTCATGGACAATCAACGTCTCTGCTGCATTACAAACCGCAGGACGGTCCGTTTTGGCATTGACAACAATAGATAATGCTGTCTCGACATCTGCATCCTTGTCAACATAAAGGTGGCAATTCCCAACACCTGTCTCAAGTACTGGTACTGTAGCATTTTCTACGACAGCATTAATCAATGATGCTCCTCCGCGAGGAATCAAGACATCAATATGATCCTTCATCGTAAACAGCTCTTGAGTTGCTTTGCGGTCTGTACTCGCTATAAACTGTACTGCTTCTGCAGGGATTGAAGTTGTCTTTAAAGCTTTATGAATCACATCGACAATCGCCTGGTTGGAGTTGATGGCAGAAGAACCACCTTTTAATACAATCGCATTACCAGATTTCAACGCTAATCCAGTCGCATCAACTGTCACATTTGGACGTGCTTCGTAGATCATCCCGATAACTCCAAGTGGAACACGGACTTTTTCGACTTGAAGGCTGTTTTCCAATGTCCAATCTGACAGAATGTCCCCAACAGGATCCTCTAGTTCAGCAACTTCTCTTAGACCATTTGCGAAATCCGCAATGCGGTCTTCAGATAATGCCAAGCGGTCCATATATGCTTCTGTATAGCTCTTTTCGCGCCCTTTGTCCAAATCCTTATTATTGGCTTCCAAGATGTGTGAAACATTGCTTTCAAGGGTGTTAGCGATATGCAAAAGAATCCGGTTCTTTTCTTCTGTTGTTAATAGGCTGACAACTTTTGCTGCTTTCTTTGCTTGTTTTGCTTGTGTTTCTACATTTGTCTCTACTAATAAAGACATCAAATTCCTCCTAGAATTTATTTAAATTATATTTTTTAATAATGTCTATTAGATCCCAACCGGAATCGAAGCTTCTAAATGACATACTAAATCGTCATTCTTCACTACTTCTTCTGTAAATTTATCCTGTGTCTGATCATACTCTCTTAATTGTTCGGATGAGTAGTTAACCACTCCAAGACCGATTCTGTTTCCTTCAAAGTCCAAGATCCTCACAACGGAACCTTCCCTGGAAGTACCCTTTCACTTTACAGATGCTTGACGGCAATAATCTCTTTTTTGCCCAGCATGGACACGTCGGCACCTTCTGCGAGTACTACTTCTCCTTCAGGTCCTGAGTTGAAAGCTATCCATTGCTTTTTATGGTTTAAGTTCCCTGCTGTATCCTTTGATTCAAAATAAGTTCCGGTTTGCTTCTTTTTCCACTGCTTGAAGGAGAATGTTTGGAACTCCTGCTTTACCTAGGAAAGCAGGGATTCCAGATGCCATAGCAATCTTCACAGCATCAATTTTTGATTTCATTCCGCCAGTTCCGACAGAACTTCCTGGATCTCCAGCTGCCGCTTCAATTTCAGGGGTGATCTCTTCCACTTTTCGTAAAAGAGTGGCATCCGGATCTTTGCGTGGATCTGCATCATACAAACCGTCGATATCAGACAATATTAATAACATATCTGCATCAACAAGGCCTGCTACCTTAGCAGAAAGTGTATCATTATCCCCAAATTTTAGACGGTTTACCGTGACGGTGTCATTTTCATTGACGATCGGTACAATACCACGCTCTAAAAGAACATTAGCGGTGTTGCGCGCGTTATTGTAGCGATTTTCATCTGAAAAATCTTCTCTTGTAATAAGGATTTGAGAGGCAACGTAACCGTTAGATAATAACAGCTCGCTGTATGCTTCCATCAACAAGCCTTGTCCGATGGACGCTGCTGCTTGTTTTTCCGGTAAACTTGTTGGTCTATTCAGGCAGCCTAGCTTTCTGTATCCGGCTGCTACTGCCCCTGAAGATACCAATAAGACTTCATAGCCCTGATCCTTCAGTTGAGCAACTTCATCAACAAGCCTTTCTAGTTTTCTTCTGCTTATTTCACCGTGTGAACTTGTCAATGAGCTGCTTCCAATTTTTATTACTACCCGTTTTGTCTTATTATCGGGGGTCATTCAATCACTCCTGTTATAAACATAGTTGTAAACCTTACTGTAATACCAATTCTTTTTCTTTTTCTGCACTGATCTCTTTAGAACGTTCTGCTGCACCTTTAATGGCAGCTGAGATGGCTTTTCCACCTCCGTTGTCACTTAATGCTTCTAATCCTGCTGCTGTTGTACCGTTAGGAGAAGTCACTTTCTTGCGTAGCGAAGCTGGTTCTTCATTACTCGCCTGCATCATTTTCGCAGCACCGAGAATAGTTTGTGAAACGACATCGCGTGTTACCTCTTCATCTAACCCAGCATCTTTCGCTGTTTTTTCCATATGTTCCATTAAATAATAGAAATATGCTGGACCACTTCCTGCTACTCCTGTGAAAACGTCCATTTGTTCCTCTTCTATGTTGTATACTTTACCGATTGTTTCTAAAATGACTTTTGTGTCTACTATATGATCCATCGCAACATGCTTCCCAGCTGAAATCGCTGTTGCCGATTCACCTATCATGCTTGACGTGTTTGGCATCACGCGAATAACGGGCTGGCCCGGGTTTAACCCATCTTCCATATAGCTAGTGGATACGCCTGCTAATACGGAAAGCAATAATTGTGAAGAGTTTAATTGATCTTTTAAGGAAGCTAATGCAATTTCTATATCTTTCGGTTTCATGGCCAGTACAATAATGTCTAGTTCACTCATATCTAAATCCTGTTTCATCACGCCACGAACACCGAATTTATCTTCAAGTTCCATTAATCTGTCGATGTTTGATCTGTTACTTACTACTACATTATTAGCAGGGATGATTTCACTTGCTACTATTCCTGAGATCATCGCTTCTGCCATTGATCCTGCTCCAATAAATCCAATCACTTTTTCTTTCAGCATCTAATCGCTCCCGTCTGTCCGTTCGTTTTTAACAACGTTTATAATCGTAACATGTAGAGGATGTATATCAAGGGTGTTTGGGCAATTAGTCCGTATGAAAGCCAAATAGTGAGTGTAAACGCTACCAATAATATCGACCTTCGTTTAATTACAGTAGAAGCGGAATAATCGCTGAAAATGGAGAAATACGGCGAAATATGATGGAGGATAATTATGGAAATGCAGCGCAACTCCATATATGCTTTGATTTTGAGCGGTTTTTCTTCGATGAGGACTTCTCTATACATATTTCCAAGTCACTGCGGTCTTCATACCGCTGAGGAAGACTTCTCTCTACCTAATCTCCCTTCACTAAGGTCCTCATAACGCCCCTCCAAAATAAAAACAGTGCACCCCTAGTTGGATACACTGCAAGATAGTCTTTAACTCGCTTTTTTCCACTGCTTCATCACTTTTCGAATTTCCTCTGCCATCGTCCTGCAGGTTTCTACTTCTGAAGGGGATAGCTTCATTTCGCCATATCTTACTTTGGCATACAGCTCCATAAAGTTTTCATTAAATGAGGTTTCCCGTTTTAACCATTCCTCCAATGTTTCGTTTGGAAGGCGCCCACGGTTCTTTTTTAATGCCAATTGCTCCAAATCAAACATAAGCTTCCTAACTTCATCTTCGGGTGGCTTTTGCTTTCTTCTACCAGCGAAGAATCCACCGCCACTCTTTTTAGTCATCGTAGAAGAAAATTGCTGTTCAGTCTGTACTTCTCGTTTTTGATTGTTCACTTTTTTCTTATTTAATAGGAGGTAAAGGACAGATAAGAAAACAATGATACCAACCGCTACTACTACAGGGCTATCAAATAACCCTTCAGATGGTAAGAGCTCAGCAGTTTCCGCTTCTTCCTTCTCCCCCATCTCAATGCCTCCCTCATCCTGAGGCCCACCGCTCTTGATGGTCCAATCATGCAAACCCAAAAGATAAAATAATGGCCTTGCCAAAATATCGAAAATAAAACTAACACCTAAGCCGAAAACCGAAAGCCCCGCTGTTATCAGGTATTTACCTATAGTTGCAAAGACTGCAGAAACAGCGGCGATACCAATAAAAACGGCCGCTGTCGCACCAACCACCCTTTTTTGCATATAGCGGTTGCCATTCAATTGAAACACGGCATTTCCACTATACAATAGAATAACTAGGGCCAGCTGTGCACCAAATAATATCATTAATGTAAGTCCATGAGGATAGTTTACCAACGTTCCTGCCCCGTAAACAAAAGGCATCCAAATGAATGACATGATCAATAGCGCGAAGGTGGAAATGAACCTTTCCTCCACAAAATACATAAATGCCCGGAAACTAATAATAGCTCCTATAATAAGAGAAAGCCCTATACTATAGGATGAAAGATAAGCAAAAAGAGCTAGAATGGGTGCCACAAGCATGATAGCTACATAACTACTTGGAAGTTTGTTTCCTAAAAAGCCAAATATCGCAATTGCAAACCCATATGGCAACAAGATTCCTGCAAAAGAAGGCAGATTTCCGGAATCTAAGTACAAGAGCAAGATGAAAAAATAGAGTATATTGAGCTCTAGCAATAAGTGAATGCTGTTCCTCCAAAGATTACCCATTTACAGCCTCCTTCCTTGCTTCTGACCGCCATGGTATTAATGTACAACTATCTTCTTTTACATCCAGGAGGTTTACATTAGTACCAGTTGGCATCCTCCAACCTCGCAAACGCTCTTCCTCGCCACAAAGAATCACATATGGGGCATGTGCAGCATGTTGAAAGGTTATTCTTTCAAAAGTAGCCATTCCTATGGATACACTGTTTCCTTGCAATCTTGCCAACATGGTCAACGCAGTTTGCAGATGGCGTTTCCCTTCCCCATAAGGCAGTTCAAAATAACTTGGTGTCCCAACCCGCTTAATGTTAACAAGTAAGGAATATGGGATATTGAATTTGGTCGCATGATGTAATAAATGGGTAATCCCTTTGATTCTCTCTTCTAAATTGCCAGACCTAATATCAAAAACAATTAACCAAGAATATTGAGAAGTCTTTTCATACATTTTCGTTTGAAGGGTAGTGACTTTAGCAGTAGCTTTCCAATGTATTCTATTGAAGGAATCCCCGGCTGCATAATCACGGGTCCCTATAATGGTGCTAACATCTTCAAAAAGAGACGAGCGAGTTGGATAGGTGCCCTGATTCTTTGGCATGATTCTTTCAAGACCGGTTACTGGAACCTGCTCTGAATAAACCAGCGCTTCAAATTTCGTTAGATCGTTCTTTTGGAGATACACTTTACCAAAATCAATAAAATGTGAGATTTGCAGCTCAATATGATGTAATTTAGCCACTCCTCTTTCTATTGCCGTAAAAGGAATTTCAATGACTAATTCACTTTTCCCCATTAAGGAAAATGGCAGACTTATCTGGCTGATGCGTGTTCTCCTGTCTCCGTTTTGAAACTCAATGTTATTATCTGCAACAAGTTGAATCCGGCCAGAAAAAACAGGCAACCTGGATGGTTGTTCGACCTTCAATTTAATGATTCCTGTTTCTCCAGGAAACACTTTAACTTGCCCATCTAAAATTGTAAGCTTGAGTTTCTTTCCTACATTGGCTAAATAATAGTAAGAAACAACGAAGTATACAAAATACAAACTCCCCATAAAAAATAAAATGGGATGTCCTGTAAAGAAGCCGATTGCAATAATGACAAATGCACATGCTCGGAAATAAATATGGTGAGTCAGGTTATCTACTTGTTGATTCCACCTAGTCATTCCTATAATGTCGCCTCCACAGGCACCACAACTCTTGCCAACACTTCTGTAACAATTTGCTTATTGGTCTTTTTCAACGACCCTTCCATTGTAAGTACTAAACGGTGACTTAATACATATGGAGCCATTTTCTTTACATCTTCCGGTGTAACGTACTCTCTTCCATTAACAAATGCCGCCCCTTGTGCCGCACGCATTAATGCCAATGTTCCACGAGGGCTTACCCCAAGCTCAATTTCCTCATGATTTCTGGTCATTTGAACGATTTCAAGTATGTAATCCTCTACTACTGAAGATACTTTCACCTGTTTAACCTGTTCCTGCAATTCCATGACTTCTTCTTTACTAAAGAAAGATGTCAATTGCTTGATCGGCTCGTCTAACCGATATTTATTCATCATTTCTTTCTCTTCTTCCATCGTTGGATAGCCTAAATCTAGCTGGATAAAGAAGCGGTCCATCTGTGCTTCCGGCAATGGAAACGTACCCTGTTGAGATTCAATTGGATTTTGCGTCGCAATTACCATGAACGGTCCAGGAATGGATAATGTCTGCCCATCAATGGTTACTTGTCGTTCCTCCATTACCTCTAGTAAACTTGATTGCGTTCTTGGAGTAGCACGGTTGATCTCGTCCGCCAACAAAATATTTGTCATGATAGGGCCAGGTCTTAATTCAAAGTTTTGTTCCTTTGGATTAAAAAACTGTATCCCTGTGACATCACTTGGCAAAACATCAGGAGTAAACTGGATTCGTTTAAAGCTTGCATCCATTGTCTTGGCAAAACTCTTTGCCAACATCGTTTTACCCGTACCGGGAACACTTTCTAACAACACATGTCCTTTATTAAGTAACGAGATAAATAAGAGTTCTACAACCTCGTCTTTTCCGATAATTACATTAGAAAGTTCTTTCTTTAATTGTTCTACTTGTTTCAATATCAGGCACCCCTTTTGTATTTTTCTTTCTATTTAGAATTATTTTACCATTATTCCACTTGCAAAAATAGACAAATTTCACTTTTTGTTTCGTAATACGAAAAACCCATAGCAATAGTTTGCTATGGGCTAAATTTTGGAGCAATATTAATCTTTATACATTGTTAAATCTTTGGTTCTATAACTCTCCGGTGTCACAATGGAAATCAACTGATTTTGACTCATTTTATTTTTTATTCGATCTGCAATCCGTTCTCCATACCGTTTCGTCAAATCCCCTGGATGGATATTGGAAGTAAACACGATACTTTTTCCTTGCCTTTGGTTCAAGATGGAATAAATGGTCTGATCTACCCACTCACTTACCCTCTCTACTCCAAGGTCATCGAGAATAAGGACATCCACTTCCGCGATGGCCTTCATAAACTTACTCTCCGAATAGCCTGAATCATTATCCCAAGATGCAACGATGGTATCCATCAGTTTCGGCACATCAAAAAACATCGCGGTAATATTATTTTCCTTGAAGTATCTATACAATCCGACTGCTAAATGTGTTTTCCCTCTGCCCGTTCGGCCAAAATAATATAAATTTTCTTTTCCCGTGAACTGGTCAAAAAAATCTATTGTGCTAGCTAATGCCTCACCTTGGCTGGAATAGTCCACTTTGAAGTTTTCGAGAGTAGCATCCTCAAGCTCCCTAGGGATGATACAAAACTGTTCAAAGTACTTATGTTTTCGGCGTTTTTCTGCTTGCATCGTTTCAGCAGCCAATCGACAATCACATTCATTTTCATATTCTTGCCATTTACCTTTATTTTCTCCACCGATAATTTGCATGCGTACACGTTTTACTTCTCTATTGCATTTCGGGCAGACTCTTTGGGAAAGAATTTCCGTTTTCCCCATGCTGCCAATTACGGCACCAATCTTTTTCATCGTCGCCACCTCCGTCAAAACTTTGTCATTTTTTCTATATCAATTAGGTTGGATTTTTCATTTACTAGTGCAATTATAATAGTTTCGGTTATAATAATACAAGAATGTTAACGAGTTCGGAGGGAAAAGAACATGTTAACCGGATGGTTTTTATGGTTAATTTTATTTTGGGTCGTTGCAATGGTTGGATTATTGGCCATTGGCGGGTTCTTTATGTTTCGTAAATTTCTTAAAAGAATGCCTAAAGAAGATGGCAAATCGGAATTGGATTGGCAGGATTTCTATTTAGAAAAAACCCGTCACCTCTGGCCGGATGATTTGAAACAGCTGTTAGAAGAGCTTGTTTCACCTGTACCGGAACTTTTCCGTGATATTGCAAGACAAAAAATAGCAGGGAAAATAGGCGAAATTGCTTATAAAGAAAACGCGAAAGAAATAACAAGAGAACATGTTATTCGTGGCTACATTCTCGCTACACCTAAACGGGATCATAAGTTCCTATTAAAAAAATTGGAACACCTTAATATTGATCACACCCCGTATCAACACCTATTTTAAAGGAAAAACCTCGGTTATTATACCGAGGTTTTTATCGTTGGTGGGATGGACCCACTCTCTATCTTCTTGTATTTAATATACATCGCAATTCTCCATGGTACGATCATCCCGAAAGCTAGCAGCCAAAACATCCCTGTCAGTTCACCAATATCAATCTGTGTACTGAGGACCAGCTTCATGACAACTCTTACCGCTAATAATCCCAGCAATATGAAAACAAACGCCTTTGATCTTTTTAAGTATATATCATTATCCTTCATTTCAAACTTGGAAGTCTTAATTAGAAATATTGAAAATATCGCACCAACTGTTAGAGCCTCTAGTATTTGTAACGAGGAGACCCGAAATTCGGGAAATAAAAACATCAATGCCCCGGTACTCATGAAAATAGGAGGTAATACAATTTTTTTCACTGATGAAGGTTTTTTCGCAGCTTTCATTCTGATAAATATTACCAGAAGTGCCATACATACTGCAAAAATCGTAGATAGTACTGTATACAAATTAATCATCCTCTGTATTCACAACTTTTAACCTCTTACTATTATACCGAAAAAGAGAAATATTAAAAGTGATATCTAAGATTTATGATTTTAAAATAGAGGTTGAAAACTCTTACCTATAGAAAAAAAACTATCGTACAAGAAGTCCGATAGTTTTTACACTTAACCTAACACTCTTTTAACAGCTTCCAATACCCTGCTCTCATCAAAAGGCTTTACAATGAAGTCTTTTGCACCTGCTTCAATTGCGTCTACAATAAGGCGCTGCTGCCCCATGGCTGAGCACATAATGATTTTTGCTTTCGGAAAGTCTTTCACTATTTCACGAACAGCTTCAATACCGTTCATTTCAGGCATCGTGATATCCATCGTTACAAGATCAGGCTGGTGATCTCGATAGAGTGAAACCGCATCTTTTCCATTCTCTGCTTCACCGATAACAGTGTGGTTAGATTTAGTTAAAATGTTCCCAATTGTTAGTCTCATAAACTTTGCATCATCCACTACTAAAACGTTGGCCACCACAGAGCCCTCCTTATGTCCTAAAAAAAAGTTGTAATTTTCCTTTATTCCCAATTTTAACTTTACTCTTTTCGGACATAAGAATCAACTAAAATATCACACAATTTAAAATCCTTGAAATCCTCCTGTAATAGCTGTGAGCCAGATAATAATTTTAGTCATCCAATTAAAGAAAAGCATTACTCCCAGTATTATCATCGCATATCCACCAATTTTCATAATTAGCGTATGGTTACGTTTAATCCATCCCATCTTTCCAATGAAAAATGAAAGAATAAAGAATGGAATAGCAAATCCTAATACATAGGCTAGCATGTAATACATACCTGATGATGGATTATTAATCGACATCGCAATTACCGCCCCAAGAATAGGCCCGGAGCAAGGCGTCCATCCGGCAGCAAAAGCCATTCCTATCAAAACAGTCCCAATATAACCGGAAGGTCGGTTTTTAAATGCAAACTTTTTATCTTGCATTAAAAATTTCGGTTGGAAAACTCCCAATATTACCAAACCAAAAAAGATGATTAAGATGGCACCAACTTGCCTAATTAGATCCTGGTATTGCAAAAAGAATCTACCTAAAAAAGTTGTACTAAATCCTAATGCAATAAAAATCAGAGAAAATCCAACTAAAAAGAATAACGTATGTAAAATACTTCTCTTTTGCAGCATTCCTTTTTCTTCTTTTAACTCCCCTACAGATACCCCTGTTATATAAGAAAGAAAAGCAGGGTAAATTGGCAAGGTACATGGAGATATGAAAGAAAGTACTCCAGCCCCAAATGCCAAGAATAACGTTAGATCTCCAGACATATAATCACTTCTCCTACAAAAGTATATCTATAATAGTATCAAAAAATCAGTTAAAACAAACCATCTGTTGATAACATTCTATGTCGAAACCGTGACAGTATTGTCTAGTTATTTTTCACTAGTTTAACAATTATTAAAGTCCCATTAACTTGAAGTTTTTCTTTGTATTGCCTCCTAAATTCTAGTATAATGATGTTACGAATTGGAAGAAGGAAGGATACTCAACATTGGCTACTAAACACGAACTAATAGAACTAATTGAAAAAAAGCGATCTGAACTGATTGATATTGTCGCAAAGTACGGAATGTCCTCTTCTAAGACACTAAAGCTCAGCCAGGAACTGGATACTTTACTAAATAAGTATAACCATATCATTGTACCTAAATAATACATAGAGCTTTTAACAGGCAAAACCCCTTCTAAACAATGAGAAGGGGTTTATTTTTAAAACAAAAAATACACGGCCAATTAAAACAGCCGTGTACAATTTAATTAAGGGTGAATGACCGCATCTTCCACCTTTTCAGGACTACCGTTTTGAAGAAGATACATTTTGTAATACAAACCTTCTACATTCAATAATTCTTGATGTGTTCCTCTCTCGACAATTTCTCCTTGATGCAAAACTAAAATTTGATCAGCGTCTTGGATAGTAGAAAGTCGATGAGCAATCGCGATGGTCGTTCGTCCTTTTCTCATTTTTTCAAGAGCTGTCTGGATTGCTTCTTCTGTTTCAGTATCAATGTTTGCCGTTGCCTCATCAAGAACTAGAATTTTTGGTTTTGTTGCAATGGTTCTTGCAAAAGCCACCAGCTGCCTTTGACCACTAGAGAAGGTCGCTCCTCTTTCGACTACTAATTGCTCATATTGGTCTGGTAATTTCTTAATAAAAGAATCTGCCTGAACAAATTCAGCCGCTTCTTTTATCTCTTGATCTGTTATGGATGGATCATGCAAGCGGATATTATGATTGATGGTACCATAGAAAAGGAATGGATCTTGAAGTACAAGCCCCATGTTCTTTCTAAGCTCCTGATCTTCGAAATACTTTAATGGGAACCCGTCAATAAGAACTTCCCCTCTTTCAATCTGATAAAATCTCATTAGCAGGTTGATGATAGAACTTTTCCCACTGCCCGTATGGCCGACTAAAGCAACTGTTTCCCCAGGTTTTGCTGTAAAAGATATATCCTTTAATACATCACGTTTTCCATCATATGAAAATGTTACGTTTTTAAATTCGATTTCCCCAGATGCAATAGATGGTGCGCTTAGTGACTTTTCCGCTGTTGGTGCTAGTTCCTTTTCATCAAGAAGATGGAAGACCCTTGAGGCGGATACTATAGCCTGTTGGTACATAGACAGCCTCATCATCATTTGATTAACCGGTTCAAAGAATCTCCCCAAGTAATTGACAAATGCATAAAGGACTCCTATTTCTATCACGTTACCAATCGATGATATTCCAAAATAACTCAATACCAAGATTAACGAAAGTACATAGACAAAATCAATAGCAGGGCGAAGCAAGAGTCCGTCAAGCTTAATATTTTTCACTCCAGCCTGGTAGTGCGCTTCATTAATTTCTGCAAATTCCTTGCGAAGGCGTTTCTCTTGTCTGAATACTTGAATGATAGACATACCTTGTAAGGATTCATTCAGTTTGGCATTCAACTGACTGAGCCTTTCTCTCATATCCGCATAAAATCTGGAGCTGAAATGTCGGTACGTGGCCATGATTGCGAAAATGATCGGGATGATCAGCAAACAGAAGATGGCCAATTGCACATTCAATAGAAACATTGCTATAAAAATTCCAATTAAGAACACGCCATTTTGGACGAATGTCGAGATAACACTTACAAACATATCCTTGATTGCCTCTGTATCATTAGTAACTCTTGAAACGATACTTCCTCCTGGGGTTTTATCAAAGAACTTCAATCCAAGTTTCTGTACTTTTGCAAAAATATCAATACGCAGTTCTTGTATTATCTTTAACGATATCTCTTGAAATTTTAACAGTTGAAAGTAAGTAATGATTACTTTTGCGATCAAGATCCCGATATAAAGCGAAGCAAGGGTGACAATAGGACCTGTTTCCATCACTTGTGGTGTTAAATAATCATCAATGAACACTTTAATGATTAAAGGCCCAACTATTTCACCGATCGTTGCAAGGACTAGTAAGCTGAAAGCAAATATAAATTGTTTAGTGTGCGGTCTGGCATACCCCAATAATCTCTTTAAAACCTGCCTTTGTTCTTTTGCTGTTATTGTCTGATTGTTCATCTCTTAACCCCCATGCTCCACAAGGGATTCCAATGCTTGACGATGATACATATTCTTATACCAACCTTCCTCATCCATTAGCTGCCCATGTGTCCCCGTCTGCACGATGTGCCCATTTTCTAAAACGATAATTGTTTGTGCATGCTGGATGGCACTTAATCGATGAGAGGTTATAATAGTTGTTTTTCCTTGACGATTTTCCTTAAGTGCATGCAAGATGCTTTCCTCTGTTTTTGCATCAACAGCGGAAAGAGAATCATCGAGTATTAAAATTTCGGGATCCATTAGCAAGGCCCTAGCAATGGATAATCGTTGTTTTTGTCCACCCGATAAGGAAACTCCACGTTCTCCAACCATTGTCTGATAACCGTCAGTAAACTGAATAATATCTTCATGGATATTTGCCAGTTTCGCTGCCTGAATGATTTCTTCAAATGTTGCTTCAGGTACTGCAAAGGCGATATTATCAGCAATGGTGGCAGAGAATAGAAAGTGATCCTGTGGAACATAGCCAATCGCTTTTCGCAAAGCTTCTAACCTGTATTTTTTTATAGAAGTTTCACCAATCAGGATTTCCCCTTTTATACCGTCAAATTCCCTGATCAGCATCTTCAATAAAGTTGTTTTCCCACTACCAGTCTTTCCAACTACTCCAAGTGTCTGACCTTGAGTTACGTGTACATTAATGTCTTTTAACAAAGGTTCTTTTTCGGTTGGATATGTAAAACTTTGCACGTTGTACACAATATCACCGGTTGGAACTGTCTCGATTGCTCCTTCGGTATCTTTTATATCAACTTCCTCTTTCATCAGGGCTGTTACACGGTCGTAAGAAGCCCTGCCGCGTTCTACAATGTTGAAAAGCCAGCCAAATGCAAGCATCGGCCAAATCAACAGACCAAGATAGGTAGTGAATGCAATTAGTTCCCCAATTGTCAGTTCCCCTGTCATGACATATTTAGATCCAAAGGCGATTGCAAGGAAAAAGGAGACGCCAATCACCAACCCAATTGTAGGGTCAAACAGGGAGTCTATTTTTGCCACCGTTACATTTTTTTTCACCACGTCTTCTGCCTGTTTTTCGAACTCAACTATTTCTTCTTTTTCTTGCCCGAAGGTTTTGACCACTTTTATTCCATTAACACTTTCTTGTACTTTATCATTTAGAGAAGAGAATGCAGCTTGTGCCTTATGGAATGTTTTGTGAAGCAGCGTTCCGTAATAGTTGGTTGCTAAAGCCATGAGCGGAAGAGGAATAAGGCAGATTAGCGTCAATTTCCAACTGATCGTCGCTGCCATGGCAATTAGAACAAATCCTCCAGTCATTAAGGAATCAACAAGAGTTAAAACCCCCGCTCCTGCGGTCTGTTGGATAGCTTGTAGGTCATTCGTCGAATGTGCCATTAAATCCCCAACACGTCTCCGTTGATAAAAACTTGCCGACATTTTCGTAAAATGCTCATACAAATTATTGCGAAGTAATCTGGCAAGTCTTACTGCCGGACCGAAAATCATGATTCGCCATAGATAACGCAAGATGTAAACAATAACGGCGGTACCAAGAAGAATCAGCATCAGTTGCAGAATAGTCTCCCTTGTAAGCGTACCTTCCACAATGTGATCGACCGTCATTCCTACAATTCTTGGCGGAATCAGTTCTAGGAATGCTACAAAAGCAAGAAGAAGCACCCCTGGCATGTATGACTTCCTTTCTTGTTTAAAAAACCACCAAAGGTCTTTGAAAATACTCATGATCTTTCCCCCGATTTTTTATCTGCGTTCAACTATAACAGTTTAGCAAATATTCAAATTTTTAGGAAGATACTTTTTGTAGTGATTTTTTTCTAAAAAGAAAAAGCACCCATAGTGAGTGCTTTTCATTTATTTCATTTGTTTATTCATCGCAGACATCATCTGATTAATTTTCTTTTGGGATGGTTTCATTCCCATTTGCATCATCATCACGCGAAGCATTTGCTCATTAATTGGTGGATTTTTCTTTAGGTAAGTCATCATGTACTTACGAGCGATGAAAAATCCTAGTGCAACCCCAGCAATCAATGCTAGAACTACAATAAGAATCCAAATCCATGTTTCCATTAAAAAATTTCCTCCTCAAAACTAGGTCTACCAATGTAGTGTACTAAACTAAAACCTATTATACAACATTTTCCGATAGATTTCTCCACCAATTAAACAAATTTTCTCTGTTTAATTGGTTGGAGCCAACCATAGCGATTTGAGCTGGCGTCTATTGCAAGAAAATATGGAGCTTGTTTACGTATAATTTCAAAGAAGATTGCCTCTGCTTCAAATGATCCCTTCGAAGAAAGCTTTAAGTACTTTTCGAATATGGATAGCTTTGCTGTGGAATCTTCTCTCTCTATTTTATGCTGATAGGCCACTCTTTTGTAACCTTCCTTGTTCTTTAAGGCCTGCTCTAATGATTGTTGAAGTGGAAAGGTTGGGACTGGGAGCGTAACATAATCAACTTGCCGTTTAATAATGGAGCGAAGCGGTTCCTCTTGTTCGTATTGCTGAAAAAGCTGGAAAAGTTTTAACTCATTACCAGAGTAATGTTTAGCTACTTCTTCCTCTATCAAATAAATCATATATTCACGCAAACGAAACCCTCCAGTCACTTCTTTTCTTTTATTATAGAGAATGATAGAGCAGAGTTTTGTCTTATAGTGTAGTTGACAAGGGGCTATTTTTAGCAATTATTGTCGAATGCATAAAAAAATGAGCATTACCTTGTAATTAGGTAATACTCACTTTTTTTAACATGCTTATTTATCTAACAACGCTTTAACACGTGCAACTACATTTTCAGTAGTAAAACCGTATTCTTTCATGATTCTTTCGCCTGGTGCAGATGCGCCGAATCCGTTGATGGCGAGGATATCCCCTTCATCACCAGTATAACGCTCCCACCCTAGTGGAGTAGCCATTTCAATTCCAAGGCGTTTCTTCACGTCTTTCGGTAATACAGAATTTTTGTATTCTTGGGATTGTTGTTCAAAGCGATCCCATGAAGGCATACTTACGACAGACACATGAATACCTTCTTGTTGTAATGCTTTTTGAGCATCCACAGCAAGACCAACTTCAGATCCTGTTGCAAGGATAAGTGCATCAGCAGTTTCTTTTTCAGTTTTGGAAATGACATAAGCACCTTTACGCACACCTTCAAGTGCCGTCTCATCTGTCCCTTTAATAGTAGGCAGGTTTTGACGTGTTAACACAAGTGCTGTTGGTGTCTTTTCGGATTCTAATGCCACTTTCCATGCTGCAGCCGTCTCGTTACCGTCTGCAGGACGAATAACACAAAGGTTTGGCATTGCACGTAATGATGGAAGTTGTTCAATCGGTTCATGTGTAGGTCCGTCTTCTCCAACTGCAATGGAGTCATGCGTGAACACATAGGTTACAGGCAACTGTTGAAGTGCCGCTAATCGTATAGCTGGACGCAAGTAATCGGAAAATACGAAGAACGTTCCACCGTATACTTTTAGACCGCCATGTAACGCCATACCGTTCATAGCTGCACCCATTCCGAATTCACGAACACCAAACCAAATATTGCGACCGCTATAATCTTCTGCAGTGAAGTCAGCTTCGTTTTTAATATTCGTTTTGTTTGAACCAGCCAAGTCAGCAGATCCACCAAAGAAGGAAGGTACTTGTTTGGCAATTGCGTTCAGAACCTCACCAGATGAAGCACGGGAAGCTAAGCTTTTTCCTTCTTCATAGACAGGAATCTCAGAATCCCATCCTTCAGGAAGTTCACCTTTCATCGCTGCTTCAAGTTGTTTTCCAAGGTCTGGGTATTTTGATTTGTAAGCATCAAACATATCATTCCATTCCGCTTCCACTTTTGCACCTTTATCTGCAACTGTTTCACGGAAATGAGTGTAAACTTCTTCCGGAACATGGAAATCGTTATCAAATGTCCATTTATACGCTTCCTTAGTCAGTTTCAATTCATCTGAGCCTAGTGGTGCACCATGAACATCTGATTTACCTGCACGGTTTGGTGAACCGTAACCAATGGTAGTTTTTACTTCAATCATGGTTGGACGGGAAAGGTCACTTTGTGCTTCTTCCACCGCAGCAGCAATTTCTTCTAAATTGTTTCCATCTTCCACGCGGATATATTGCCAGCCGTATCCTTTGAAACGCGTTTCAATGCTTTCAGAGAAAGAACGATCTAAGTCACCATCAAGCGAGATATCATTAGAATCGTAAAGAACAATGAAACGGCCCAATTTCAAGTGAGAAGCTAGAGAAGCAGCTTCTCCAGAAACACCTTCCATCAAATCCCCATCTCCACAAATGCTGTATGTAAAGTGATTTACAAGTTCCATATCTTCTTTGTTATATGTAGCTGCCAAGTGGCGCTCTGCCATAGCCATTCCAACACCCATTGCAATACCTTGTCCAAGCGGACCAGTTGTTGCATCTACACCAGGCGTGTGACCAACTTCAGGGTGTCCTGGAGTTTTGCTTCCCCATTGACGGAATTCTTTTAAATCATTCATAGATACGTCATATCCGCCTAAATGTAAAAGGCTATAAAGTAACATGGAACCGTGACCTGCAGAAAGTACAAAGCGGTCTCTATTAAACCAGTTCGGATTCTTAGGGTTGTGGTTCATAAATCTTGTCCATAAAGAATATCCCATAGGTGCAGCACCCATTGGCATTCCTGGGTGACCAGAGTTTGCCTTTTCAATTGCATCGATAGATAATGTACGGATTGTATTAATGGAAAGTTGATCTATATGTTGTGTCATCTTATCCACCCTTTCTCTCTTTAACTTATTTTTTCATGGAAAAATTCTATTTTATCATAAATAGTATGTTCCAATGTTCTGAAAAAAAGCGATTAATGCTTTAAATTCTTTTTAGTATCCTTTAATTTTTCTGGAGTGACATCATTTCCTTCCGGATCCACGATTGTAACACCTTGCAAAGTATTTTCCATGGAAGCTCGGAATGTCTTGATATACTCTTGACGAAGCTTTTGTTGTTCAGCTGTCTCTTCCTTTGTAAGGCCTTCACTTTTGGCCTTTTTGGAAAGTGCATTGATTCTTGCTATTTTTTCTTTTGATAACATAGAAAACTCCTTCTTTCATCCTTGTGAAGATATGCTTTTATCTTACTAGAGAGGTTCTTTTTTTACAAGCAAACCGGTGTCGTTCTCTTCTATATACTCCCGATAGCGTCTATTTACTGTTGCTTTAGAAACTTCATACCCAAGCCCTCTCAATGTGGCAGCGATTTCATGAAAAGTGAGTTTATTTGTACGCAGTCTGACTATCTCTTCAATCGGCACCTCAATTTTCTCGCGGCCAGGGCTCATATGGAGGTTTGTCAGGTTTTTGGTGGGGTCATACCCTCTTTTAACCGCACGTTGCATGCCTCTTTTTATTTTCAAATTATGTAGCTTTCTTTGGTATTCCTCAACAATTGCCACAATATCCATAACCATCGAATCAGAATCAGATAATCTCAGTTCTCCATTATCCGTTATAGAAAATATCTTAATTTCGTGTTTTCTCAACCAATGTAAAAAAGCGATTTTTGCATTCCCTCTGCCAAGCCTTGTTTCATCCTGAATTAGAAGGACATCAATATGTTGACTTGAAATAAGCTCGATTATTTGAAAAACCCCTTCACGATCCAAATCATATCCGCTCGCCTGTTCCTCCACTATCTCAATGATTTCGATATCT
Source organism: Bacillus sp. m3-13 (assembly GCF_000175075.1). NCBI lineage: Bacteria > Bacillati > Bacillota > Bacilli > Caryophanales > Bacillaceae > Bacillus > Bacillus sp. m3-13. The sequence goes on along the minus strand of NZ_ACPC01000014.1, from coordinate 25,037 downwards.
CGGTTTGCCGCTAAGGAAACTAATTCTTCCCTTTGCCGGGACAATGACGTTTCTTGTGTATCTTTTTTGGTACTCACACGACAATAAATGATTCCCTTCATGTATGATTTCCTCCATCATTCTTTTAAACTATTATTATCAAGCGAACGTATATTCTTGTCAATAATTCGAACTTATGTTTGTATTTTATACCAAAACATGCTATACTATCACTAATATAAATGATAGAGGTGCGGAATATGAAACTATCAAAAAGGCAACAGGACATATTAGATTACATAAAAAAAGAAGTCCAAGCAAAAGGATATCCACCTTCCGTCCGTGAAATTGGGGAAGCAGTTGGACTTGCTTCTAGCTCCACGGTTCATGGTCATCTTGCACGACTAGAAAGCAAAGGTCTCATACGCCGAGACCCTACTAAACCGAGAGCCATTGAGATTATGGAAGACGAACTGGTACCTAAGATATCTGCAGTTAATGTTCCAATCATCGGTAAAGTCACTGCGGGTCAGCCAATTACAGCCATTGAGAACGTAGAGGACTACTTTCCGCTTCCTGACCGCTATGTGGCACCAGACGAACAAGTTTTCATGCTTGAGGTTATGGGGGATAGCATGATCGAAGCCGGGATCCTTGATGGAGACTATGTTATCGTTCGTCAGCAGCAATCCGCTAACAATGGAGACATCGTCGTTGCCATGACAGAAGAAGATGAGGCTACTGTCAAACGCTTCTTTAAAGAAAAAGACTATATCCGATTACAACCGGAAAACTCTACATTAGAACCGATCATTGTCCGAAATGTGAGCATTCTTGGTAAAGTAATCGGAGTATATCGTAATATCCATTAAAAAAGCCGTATATCGGCTTTTTTATTTTCATCAATTTAGTTAATCAAGGGTTTCACTGGGACGTTCTTTTAGTTTATGGTTTCCATTCTTCACTTCGGTAAATAGATTTCCCTCTTCCTCTTTTTCAATACGGCTTGGTTTGCTTGAGGGATTAATCATTGTTTTTAAGAGTTGAATTTCTTGATAGAGGAGACTCCATTCCTTCTTTGTTATCGGCTTTGCTTGATCGGTTAACTCAAATCCTAACTGACCGTTTGGCTCTAAAGTAGCCCATTTAACATCACTTATACTAGATATACTATTTTGTCTAAGCTTCATCTCCAATTGGTCAATGGTAAATCTCAATTTCTTTAATGTTTTTTCATTTAATTTTCCATTTTCTATTAGCATCTTGGATTTACCCGTAATTAACTTTTCAAAAATGTCGGATTTTAGTTGTAGGAACTCCATTAACACTAGTGTTACTACTAGAGTAATACCCACACCAAATGTTACCCAAATACTTTTGCCTGCCAAAGGTTGAATTAACAGAGAACCAATTCCAATCATGATTACCACTTGAGCTAAAGTCATTTGCGAAATGGACTTTCTGCCTGCAATTCTTAGTAAAAATGTCCCTATTATAGTTATTAAAACCGCTTTCCAAATCCAATTCAAATCCATTACTTCACCACCCCATCGAATTATTATGTTTTTATAATAATCCCGTCGCTGTTTTTTATTCAGCAATAAATAGAAGGGGGTAATCAGTTATTTAATTTTACATGTTTTTATTGGCTTGCGTCTCTCAAGTTCACCTCAATAAAGTCATTAATAAAATCATTATAATCAAAATCCATAGCTATATAATGCTCGCGTTGTGGTTGCTTATATACCATCCTTAAATCAGCTATACTTTGCCCTCTGTTCCCGTCAACAACTGCAACCCTTACATCTCTTTGGATAGTATATGTTTTATCCTTATTTAATAGATAATAAAGAGTGAATACATCATGCACCGGTGAACCATCTATACCTGGCATCACTTGGTCGTAGAATGTAGCATAATAATTGGTGACAGCTGGAATAAGATATTTGTACGGACTGCTAGTTTGATCAAAAATGAATGTCGCTATATCCCTAGTAACTATGGCCCTGTTTGTTACATTTAGTGGCGTTATATATACCTTTTTCGCTTTATTCAAAATTACAGAGGTAGCAATCGGGTCTCCCCAAAAGTTCGCTTCCGCCACATCTGTTACATTACCAGGAACCATGAACGCTCCACCCATAAGATATACCTCTTTAACCTGATCCATAAGTTCAGGTCGTAAGTTAAATGCAAAAGCAAGGGATGTTTGTCTACCCACATCCACAATTACAATGTCTTCTATATTTTCCTCGATAATCTCGAACATTAACTCAAAAGGACTAACCTCAGCTTTGAATTCTTCAGGCGGTATTATCGGTCCTAATCCCTGTGGTCCATGTATCTCAGGATAAAAAACCGTGTGAATACCACTTAAAGGCTGTGAAGTTCCCCTCACTACGGGAATATCTGATCTACCTGCAAGCTCTAAAAGGAAGGAGGCATTTCTTGTTGCATCAAAAACAGAAACATTGCCATACCCTGTTACAATCCCCAACAGTTCTATTTCTGGATGAAGCAATGCATAAATAATCGCTAAAGAGTCATCAATTCCTGGGTCTGCGAAAAGCAGTACTTTCATTTTTCTTCACCATCCACACTATATAAATAACAAAAAACCAAGGTGATATCACCTCGGCCGAGCATACACACTACTTAATTCTGCTTCTAGCTTTCTCTGACCAATCATTATCCTTCCACCAAGCAACGAGCGCCGCCACGGCAGTCCAAACTAAACTGAATAATTGCTCCAACTGAGCTTCTGTAAAAGGTAATGGCGATTTTCCATAAACTACGAGTAGCTGATTAACAAGAGCAAATGCTAGAAACACGATTCGGAACCATGCACCTTTAGAAACCGGTCTAATCTGTTTCTGCTCTGACATCTCTCCATCCCCCTCTTAAATTATTTCGGTGTAAGCGGCTTTACGGAAATAGCTAACGATGAACTAGTTACTAAACAACCTTCCAAGTCCTTTTCCTTGATCAAATTAAGTTGGATAGCGGCTTTGATTTTAGCATCATCCGGCTTTTTAACCGTCTTTATCAGTTCTGTCATTCTCAAATCCTCAAGCTTTTGAACAGTATCATCGGAATATTTCTCCGATTTCCTAACCTGTCTTTGCAGCTTGTATCCTCCCATCACAACTTCTGCTTTTTCATCTTCTCCAAAGCTTTTGTCAAAATAAAGATGAAATCGTTCTTTTAGTTCCTCCATCTGTTTTTCTATTTCTTTCTTTTGCTTATTGCACTCATAATACTTTTCAATCATTTCAGCAGTCACAGTTGGATAATTCACCTTTGCCATATAGCCACTCCCTTGTACACTTACTAGTAAAGCTTATTTGTTTGAAGTGGATAATATGACAGGACAAAAATCTCAATTCCACAAAAAAACCTCCGCACGTTATGTGCGAAGGTTTTTGAATATCTTAGTATTGAGTTAAATATTGATCTCTTTCCCATGGGTGAACCTGTGTACGGAACATATCCCACTCGATTTCTTTTGCTTCGATGAAGTGCTCAAGTAAATGCTCACCTAAAGCAGCTTGGATAACTTCATTTGATTTTAATTCTTCAAGTGCAGCATAAAGTGTTGCCGGAAGGTCAGCGATGCCAGCAGCGACACGCTCTTCTTTGTTCATCACATAGATGTTGCGGTCGATTGGTTTTGGAGCTTCCAATTTGTTTTTAATGCCGTCTAGTCCAGCTTTTAATAATACAGCCATAGCAAGGTATGGGTTTGCTGCAGGGTCTACACTACGAACTTCTACACGAGTGGAAATACCACGAGAAGCCGGAATACGAATTAATGGGCTACGGTTACGAGCAGACCATGCAACATAACAAGGTGCTTCGTATCCAGGTACTAGACGCTTATAAGAGTTTACAGTAGGGTTAGTTACTGCAGTGAAAGCTGTCGCGTGCTTAATGATACCTGCGATAAAGTGTCTTGCATTATCGCTTAATTCTAAGTCACCGTTAGCATCATAGAACGCATTTTCGCCGTCTTTGAATAAGGAAAGGTTGCAGTGCATACCAGAACCGTTCACTCCGAACAATGGTTTTGGCATGAATGTTGCATGCAATCCGTGTTTACGAGCGATTGTTTTTACAACAAGCTTGAATGTTTGGATGTCATCACAAGCTTGAATTGCGCTTGCATATTTGAAATCAATTTCATGTTGTCCTGGAGCCACTTCATGGTGGGAAGCTTCAATTTCAAAGCCCATTTCTTCAAGCTCAAGAACGATATCACGGCGGCAGTTTTCACCAAGATCCGTTGGAGCAAGGTCGAAATATCCACCTTTATCATTTAATTCTAAAGTAGGTTCGCCTTTTTCATCTAATTTAAATAGGAAGAACTCTGGCTCTGGTCCAAGGTTGAAATCGGAAAATCCTAGGTCTTCCATTTCCTTTAACATACGCTTTAAGTTTGCACGAGGGTCTCCATCGAATGGCGTTCCATCTGGGTTGTAGATATCACAGATGAAGCGTGCAACTTTACCTTTTTCAGAAGTCCAAGGGAAAACTACAAATGTGTCAAGATCAGGGTATAAGTTCATATCAGATTCTTCGATACGTACGAATCCTTCGATAGAAGATCCGTCAAACATCATTTTGTTATCCAAAGCTTTTTCTAACTGACTTACAGGGATTTCCACATTTTTGATTGTCCCTAGGATATCCGTGAATTGTAGACGGATGTATTTTACATTTTCCTCCTGGACGATACGTTTGATGTCCTCGTGTGTGTACTTAGCCATAATAAAGTTCCTCCTCAAATTTTCTACTCTTATAGTTTTAATAAAAACTTACCAAAAAACTCAAAAAATTAATGGAAAAATCGGGACATGTCTCCTTGACGAAGACTCGTTCGATTATATCTTCCAGCTTGCATCATTTCGGCACGCAATAATTTGCGTAATTGGTCATCCGACAATTCAGGCTTAACAGCTTCTTTCGTAACCTCTTCTGAAGGAACCTCGTTAAGCTGTTGCTTGACTGTCATCAACTGTTTGATGCCAGCAATGTTCACTTTTTGTTCAATGAGGTTTTTAATCTCTAATAGAGTGTCCACATCATTGAAGGAAAAAAGTCGGCGATTGCCTTCTGAACGAGCAGGAAATACCAGCTCATTTTCTTCATAATATCGGATTTGTCGAGCTGACAATTCCGTTAGTTGCATGACAATTCCTATTGGAAATAAGGGCATCGAACGTCTAATATTGTCACTCACTACAAATCCTCCTTTCATCATTCCCTATGAAGTTACTCTTAGTTTATGCGATGTTAGATAATCTGTCAAGAACATGTTAGGTTTTCTAACATCATTTTTTTATTTTCTAAGAATAATTAAGGGATGGATAAGGAAAGTAGTTCAGTTCTATGTAATAGGGATATTGGTCCCCTTTATCTAATACCACTTACAATCATTTGAAAACATATAAAATAACTTTTAAAAATTTTATAGTTAGGAAGCACTGTGTGATTGTTCTTTCCATATTGAAACAGAGATTGTAAATTGCATGAAGACCATCTCCTAACCATTTTCCGCCTTACTCAGATCTTCATCTGGCTCATGAAGACTTCTCCTGTCCATTTTCCACCTCATTCATGTCTTCATCGACCTCATGAAGACTTCTCTTCACCCTTTTCCGCCTCACTCAGGTCTTCATCGACCTTATGAAGACTTCTCTTCACCCGTTTCCGCCTCACTCATGTCTTCATACTTTAAACGCCAGTAAAACATTTCCATAAAAACAAAAAAGCCCAGGGTAACAACCCCCTAGGCTCAAAAAATTAACTATCCAATAACCCCTTACTAATCAAATGATCCACCGCACTGCACACTGCAATTTTCACATGCGAATACGTCAAGCCCCCCTGGACATACGCCACATACGGTGCTCTGATCGGACCATCTGCCGTAAGCTCAATACTTGCACCTTGAATAAACGTGCCTGCAGCCATAATGACGTCATCTTCATATCCAGGCATATAGTTGGCATATGGCGTAACATGAGAATTGACAGGTGATGCATATTGAATTGCCTGACAAAAGGCAATCATTTTTTCTTTATCATCAAATTGCACAGATTGTATCAAGTCCGTACGGTGTGCATCCCAGCTTGGGGAGGTATTCATCCCAAGCTCTTCTAAAAACGCAGCAGTGAACATAGCGCCTTTCAACGCTTGGCCGACTACATGGGGAGCAAGGAAGAAGCCTTGATACATTTCTTGCAGACTGTATAGGCTCGCACCAGCCTCCGCGCCAATCCCAGGGGAAGTCATCCTGTAAGAACAAGCTTCCACCAACTCTTTTTTTCCGACGATATATCCGCCTGTTTTAGCGATACCTCCACCAGGATTCTTAATTAGAGAGCCTGCCATTAAATCTGCCCCAATATGGCATGGTTCTTCAAGCTCCACGAATTCCCCGTAACAGTTATCCACAAACACTACCACGTCTGGTTTGATTTCCTTAACAAAACGGATCATTTCTTTAATTTCTTCTATTGTAAAAGAAGGTCTTGTAGCATACCCCTTTGAACGTTGTATGCCAATCATTTTGGTGGAAGGCGTTATTGCATTGCTCACAGCTTCCCAGTCAATTCCACGATTATTCTTTAGATCAATGGTTTTATAGCCAATATTGTATTCTTTCAAAGAGCCCACGCCACTTCCGCGGATTCCTACAATTTCTTCTAATGTATCATATGGCTTTCCAGTGATATAAAGTAGTTCATCTCCCGGTCGTAACACCCCAAACAGAGCGATCGAGATTGCATGTGTGCCCGAGATGATTTGTGGTCGCACCAGTCCCGCTTCCCCACCAAATACTTCCGCATAGATTTTCTCAAGCGTATCTCGTCCAATGTCATCATATCCATATCCAGTGGATGGAATGAAATGAGAATCACTTACACGATTCTCCTGAAAGCTTTTTAGAACTCGGAATTGATTGGTTTCCACGCCTGCATCCACTTCCCGAAAACCTTCTTGAAGCTTTTCTTCTATTTTACGTACGATTGGTTCAATGACTTCCCCGTGTTGTAATAAATGGAACATTCTTAATCTCCTCTATTTCTTCATTCTTTGCTGAATGACAGAAGCCAATTTTGAGTTATCAAAATAATACCCTTGTAATTCATAGCTTTCTGTCTCTTCGGTAAATTCCATAGTTGAAAGGACGGTTTCTTGCTTTAATTGTGCAATCATTTTCCCTTCCGAAGACGGCACAACAATATGATAGGGCTCCATCTGAACTTTGATGAGCGATTCTATCTTATTGATCAATAAGGTGATGTCCATAGGGTCTAAAGCACTAATATGCAAAATTTCTTGATTATAAGCAGGCGTGAACCCTTCAGCGGTCTGATCCTTCTTATTATAAATGGTTAATACAGGAACACCTTCCACTCCAAGTTCCTTCAGCAGTTTGTCTACCGTTTTTTCATGGTTGACGTGATCGGGACTGGAGCTATCAACCACATGTAAAATCAGGTCAGCTTCCGTCACTTCTTCCAGTGTAGAACGGAATGCCGCGACAAGCGAGGTCGGCAGGTCTTGGATAAAACCTACAGTGTCAGTCAGAAGGGCATTAAATCCAGAGGGCATCATGACCTTTCTTGTTGTTGGATCGAGTGTTGCAAATAATAGGTTTTCCTCAAACGTACCCGCTTCCGTCAGACGATTGAAAATGGTTGATTTACCCGCATTGGTATATCCGACCAACGAAAGTTGAAATGCTTGATTTCTTTTTCTGCGCTCACGATATCTTTCTCGATGACTGACAATCGAAGTTAACTGTGTTTTGATATCCACAATTCTTCTATTAATATGTCTGCGATCGGATTCTAATTTCGTTTCACCAGGTCCTCTTGTTCCTATTCCTCCTCCAAGACGGGACAGTTCCACACCTTTTCCGCCAAGGCGGGGTAATAGGTACTGAAGTTGAGCCAATTCTACTTGAAGCTTACCTTCTTTTGACTTGGCACGCTGAGCAAATATGTCTAAGATCAACTGTGTGCGATCAATAATTCTGGCATTAAGTATTTTGGAGAGGTTCCTGTTTTGACTTGGTGCCAGTTCTCCGTTAAAGATAATAATTTCAGGTTCTAATTCTTCTTCAAGTTGGACCAACTCTTCTAATTTCCCTTTACCTATGTATGTAGCAGGGTGAACCCGTTCTCTTTTTTGAGTTAAGGAGACTAAAACTTCTCCGTTGGCCGTTTTGGTCAGGGATGCTAATTCATCCATCGAATAGAAGAATGCTTGATCGTCATCTTTTGGCAACTGACAGCCAACTAGAATGACTCTTTCCATGTCTTTCTTTTGCGTTTCGTTCAAATGCGTAACCCCTTTTTCTAAAATATTGTTAGGAATGGTTGTATAAGTTCCTTAATCATATCAAAATATGCGTTTTTTCTCTATTAAATCCTCTAAAACTATTGCATTCAGCTGGATTTCTATATAAAATCAGGAAGGCTTTATGAATCTTGTATTATTTTGATGGAGTGATAGCATGACTTGGGAAGTTTTCAGCATCATCGGGACCATCGCATTTGCTATAAGCGGAGCGATTGTAGCGATGGAAGAAGAGTATGACATACTCGGCGTTTATATATTAGGAATAGTGACAGCTTTTGGAGGCGGAGCAGTTCGAAACCTCCTCATCGGGGTTCCAATCTCCGCGCTTTGGGAGCAAGGAATGCTGTTTCAAGTTGCCCTGGTCGCAATGACAACAGTCTTCCTTTTTCCAAATAATTTATTAAAGCACTGGAGAAAGTGGGGCAATTTCTTTGATGCGATCGGTCTTGCTGCCTTTGCCATCCAAGGGGCATTGTTTGCAACAGGCATGAATCACCCAATTAGCGCAGTAGTGGTCGCTGCAGTATTAACCGGGAGCGGCGGCGGTATCATCCGTGATCTACTTGCAGGCAGAAGGCCACTTGTACTAAGAGCGGAAATATATGCAGCTTGGGCAATCCTCGCCGGCATAATCATCGGCTTTGGAATTGCAAGCTCCCCAGTTCAACTTTATATTCTTTTTGTAGGAATTGTTTCTTTACGTGTCTTATCTTACACGTACAAATGGAGGTTACCTAACCGAAGTTTACAAAGTGCTGCTTAAATCAGGAGGTGTATTTGCCTCCTGTTTTTTTTGTTTTACAGGTCAATTTTCCGCCCTTTCCAAGTAACATTCTTTTTGAGAAATGTTTGAACACAAGAGTAGCCAAACAAGATAAAAAAGAAAAGTAGATGAAAAGGAAATAATAATGCCGTACCCCACCCGAAGTTTCCGATAATTGCGAGTGTTCTCTTAATATGCAAAGCAATTAACACATAGCCAGTAACATAAAGTTCTAAAGGAAGGGTTTGATAGCTTGTTAAAAATGTCATCAAACCTCCAAGCCATATACAAATCAACATCAAATACCAAATGTTTGTTCTAGATGCTCCTGTTGCAAAGCTTTTGCTCCATCCATTCCATAGCGAACCAAAACCTTCAGGGTACATCCTCATTTCAATAGCTCCCATTCCGCTATAGCACCTAACTTTCCCTCCATGCTTTTGAACCTGATAACCAAACGCCATATTCTCCATCAATTCTCCCTGAATTGCTTGATGACCACCATACTTAAAGTAGTCTTGGCGATGAATCAGAAGACAGGCTCCGAACGCCCCCTTCACAGGCAGCCATTTTTGCAAAATATGAAAGGCACCAAGGGATCCCATCACCACGAGATGAAAGAAGGACGATAAGCTTTCATATTTTTCTTTTATCTTGTGATAAGGTTGAACAGAAAGTACTTCTCCCTCTCCCTTGTATGCCGTAAGCATATTTTCTAATCCATTTTCTGAAATAATTGTGTCCGCATCTAAAAATAAAAATAATTCTCCGCTTGCACGCAATGCCCCGTTCCAACATCCAAAGGATTTACCAAACCATCCTGCAGGAAGATCCTCTAATTTCACAACACGTGCGCCTAATGTTCTTGCAACCTTTACAGTATCATCGGTTGAGTGATCATCTACCACAATAATTTCTTTTACCTTACCGTGATACCCATGCAGTGATTTTAATAAAACAGGAAGATTCCCTTCTTCATTTCTGGCAGGGATGATTACCGAAACCTTTTTCAAAAGAGAATTCTTCTCTGACTTAATGGCCAAACTCGGAATATGAAAAAAAAGTACTCTCCCAAGTAATAATGTCATAATTAATATTAATGCTGTCACTACTAACTCCTCCATATACATCTATTTTTGTTTGAAAATAGAAAAAAAGGGTAAAATGTAAAGTTGTATACACATTTATATTACTTCTATCTACTAGACAGTCTAGTCAAACTTATTAGTTTTCATAAGGAGGAATAAGTATGAGAAAGAAAGTAGTAGTAATTGGTGGCGGTCTTGGTGGTTTATCGGCTGCTATAAGGCTATCTGCTGACGGTTACGATGTCCATGTCATTGAAAAAGGAGAGCGTCTTGGAGGTAAGTTAAACATCCGTTCAGGCAAAGGGTTCACTTTTGATACTGGTCCCTCTATCCTGACGATGCCATGGGTGTTGGAACAATTGTTTGCTAGCGCAAAAAGAAATTTACATGATTATATTACCATTGAAAGAGTGGAGCCTCAATGGAGAACCTTCTTTGAAGACGGTACGAAAATAGACGTAACCAGTGACCTCCCTAAAATGCTGGAGCAAATTAGAGAACTTTCAGCCAAAGACGCAAATGGCTTTTTCGAGTATTTGAATTATTGCAGCAAAATGTATGAGTATAGCATGAAGAGTTTTTATAAGAAAAGCCTTTCAGGATTAGGTGAACTTCGTGCACTGCATAACTTGAAGGAACTTATTGGGATGGATCCGATGAAATCGATGGATCAAATTACAAAGAAATATTTTGAAGACAAACATATCCAACAACTATTTAATTTCATGATTATGTATATTGGTTCTTCTCCATATCATGCTCCTGCTGTCCTGTCTCAATTAACACATGTTCAACTTGGACTTGGTATTTATTATGTTAAAGGCGGGATGTATAAGATCGCCGAAGCGATGCAGACCCTCTTGGGTGAAAATGGGTGTTTCGTACAGCTTAAATACCTCCGTTCGAAAAATTACAACGGATGGAAAAAAGGCGACCGGGATTATCTTAGAGAATGGCGAAGAGATTCCTGCAGATCTGGTTGTATCAAACCTTGAAGCGATTCCGACCTATAATACGTTATTAAAAGATATCCCAATTGCCAAAAAGGCCGCAGAGGATTTGGAAAAGTTCTCACCGACTGTTTCCGGACTTGTTCTTTTACTTGGCGTGAACAGAAAATATGACGAACTGGCACATCATAATTTCTTCTTCTCTGAAGATCCTGAAGTGGAGTTTCACACCATCTTCAACGAAGGAAAACCGGCACTTGATCCTACCATTTATATCGGGGTATCGTCGAAAACAGATACAACCCAAGCTCCACAAGGAAAAGATAACTTATTTGTCCTTACCCACGTCCCACCACTAAAAGAGGGAGAAACATGGGATGAGTATAAAGATATCTACCGCGAAAAAGTTCTTTCAAAATTAGAAAGAATGGGTCTAGAAGGATTGTCTTCATCCATAGAGTTTGAATACTGTTTTACTCCGAACGATTTAATGAATCTCTACGGAGCAAACGGAGGCTCCATTTATGGAGTAGTGACAGACCGCAAAAAGAATGGCGGATTTAAAATACCTTGCAGGAGTAAGCTACTCGATAACCTATACTTTACCGGTGGCTCTACTCACCCAGGTGGTGGAGTACCAATGGTGACACTTTCCGGACAACTGACCGCAGATGCCATTAACGAAGATTGGGAACAAGTTAATAAAAGTATTGGATGACACAAAAATAGCAGCCGCCTGGCTGCTATTTTTAATTTGGATAATCATTTGAGGAGAAGATCCCTCGCTTCAATCGTCATCAATTCATTTTTAAGAAAACTGTCATACATTAAAAGTCGCATTGCTTGAGTCCTTATTGATTTTTCCAAAACGTTTCTTATATAACGGCCATTGCTGAACGCAGAAGGCAATAATACACTTTTCATTTGATTGAGGTGCTCACGCATTTTCCATTCCGCTTCTTTACTCATAATATATTCACGTTCTTTCAACATACGCTGACAGATCTCCATTAACTCCTCCACTGAATAATCGGGAAAATCGACGATAATTGGAAAACGGGAAATTAGCCCGGGATTCGTCCGCAAAAACTCTTCCATCTCTCGCTGATAGCCTGCAAGTATTAAAATAAAATCATGCTGCTTATCTTCCATGTGTTTTACAAGGGTATCAATCGCTTCTTTTCCAAAATCTTTTTCCCCACCTCTTGCAAGGGAATAGGCTTCATCTACAAACAATATGCCTCCTAATGCTTTTTTCACTAGATCTCGCGTCTTTTGAGCAGTATGACCAATATATTCCCCGACAAGGTCCGCTCTTTCCGCCTCAATCAGGTGTCCTTTTGAAAGAACATTCATGTCACAAAACAACTTCCCAATCAACCTGGCAACAGTCGTCTTTCCTGTACCGGGGTTTCCTTTGAACATCATATGAAGCACTTGTCTTTCTGTCTTCAACCCGAATTCTTCCCGCTTTTTATTCACATAAATCCAGGCATAGATTTCTTTAACTACTTTTTTCATTTCCTGTAATCCTACCAATTCCCCCATTTCCCGCTCTATTTCCTGCAATATTGCATGATTGGTAGGAGTAAGCGGTTCCTCTAATGTATGAACATGGGTGACTCTCAACGGCTTTTTCTGGCCATTTAAAACGATATTTATTTTCCCATTCTGATTTTTCATTGGTTGATCCAAGATGTCCACCTCATTTCCACGCCAAAATCCGACATATCCTGATGCAGCACACTATTCCTTATACGATATTCCTCTTAAATCCGCTCTCTTTCGATTCTCTTCTACAATTTTCATATATTTTCATCAAACTATTGACAAACTTGTCATATTATGCGCTTTCCCGAGAAATAATTACTGTTTTTCGAGCCTATTATTTCCGCAATAAAACAAATGGAGAGAAATTCTCCATTTATTAACTAAATATATGATGATAAGAGCGCTATATGTTTATTTTATGCAAAATAAAAAACCAGCATATAGCTGGTTTTAGGCTTCTGTTTCAATTTGTACATTCTTTGATGGAGAAAAAGTAGAGATGGCATGTTTATAAATCAACTGTTGCTTCCCTTCTGTTTCTAAAAGCACAGTGAAGTTATCAAACCCTTTTATTAATCCGCGAAGTTGAAACCCATTCAGCAAGAAAACCGTCACGCTTGTTCCATCTTTTCTTAATTGGTTAAGAACTTGATCTTGGATATTAATTGATTGCTTCATCTTTTCTTCCTCCTCTTATCTCTATCTTCCTTACTTATTCGCTTCAAGTCGAAGCTTTCCTGCTATTACCGTGAAAATTTGTGATAACTTTTGCTCAAAATCGCCATCTGTCATATCAATCCAAGTTACATCCATTTTATTACGGAACCAAGTGAGCTGTCTTTTTGCATACCTTCTTGAATTTTGCTTCAAGTCGTCCACAGCCTGCTCCAACGTTACCTTACCATCAAGATAAGCATACAACTCCTTATACCCGATTGCTTGGATCGACTGGCAGTCCCGAATCCCATTGTTATGGAGAGTTTGCACTTCTCTTAGCAAACCTTCCTTCATCATTAGGTCCACTCTGAGATTGATTCTTTCATATAGCCTTTCCCTGTCCATGGTGAGACCGATTAAGGCAATGTCGTACAACGATTCAGGTTGCTGGGTATCTTGATATTCTGACATGGTTTTACCCGTAGTATAGAAAATTTCCAACGCACGGATTACTCTTCTTACATTATTGGGATGAATATTGGCAGCACTTTTTGGATCAATATCCGTAAGCTCTTGATGCAATTTATCTACTCCAATTTCTTGACTTCTCTTTTCAAGGCGAAGACGAGTTTCTTCATCCTTCCCACTTTCTGAAAATTGATAGTCATATAGGACAGATTGAATATATAGACCCGTTCCCCCGACAATGATGGGAATACGACCTCTTGAAGAAATTTCGTCGATCTTATTTCGGACCTCCCTTTGGAATTCTGCGACCGAATAAGCTTCTTGAGGTTCCTTAATATCAATGAGGTAGTGAGGAATCCCCTGCATTTCTTCTTTTTTCACTTTCGCAGTCCCAATATCCATTGTCTTGTAGATTTGCATAGAATCTCCGCTGATGATTTCACCTTTTAAGCTTTTAGCCAATTCTACACTTGTTTTCGTTTTTCCTACAGCTGTCGGACCAATTATCACAATGACTTTTTGTTTCTCTCCCAACGCTCACTCACTCTCTCAATTTTTCTTTATCACAAGATATCATTATACCCATTTTCCATAGAGCTCAATCTAATTGATAAAAAATTCTTATTTTCACATGACCCGTTTAAACATTTTTTCTAATTCATAAGAAGAAAAATGAATTAGAATCGGTCTTCCATGAGGACATGTAAATGGATTTTCAGCTTCTCTTAACGTGTTTAAAAGTGCCGTTATCTCATCATGTCTAAGATGATGATTGGCTTTAATAGCTGCTTTACAGCTCATCATGATCGCCGCTTCTTCTCTTAAGTCAGAGATGTTGATTTTTTTCTTTTCCAAACATAAATTTATCATTTCATCAATCGTTTCTCTTTCTTCACCTCTAGGAAACCAGACTGGATGAGCCTTCACGATAAATGTTTGATGGCCAAAGGCTTCAAGCATGATTCCTACTTCTTCGAATACTTCCGCGTGCTCTTCAAGGAAAAGATACTCGTCTAAGGAACATTCGATGGTCAAAGGAACAAGCAGTTCTTGTAGATTTCTTTCTTCCTGGCCGAGTTTTTGATAAAAATATTCGTAGTTAATTCGCTCCTGTGCTGCGTGCTGGTCAATTAGATATAATCCATTTTCATTTTGCGCAACGATATAGGTTCCATGCATCTGACCTATAGGATATAGAGCAGGAATACGGGATTCCCTCTTTTTTTCATGAGAAGGTCCAGGTTGTTTTTCGTTATGAATTTCCTCTTCTTCGATAAAAGAATCTTCTACATACTCATCAGACTGATTACTTTGATAGGCATCATTATGATTGGTATCTCCCCAAGTTTCAGTGGGTTCATTCACCTGAATCAATCTACTCTCTTCTACTATCTGTTTAATAGAAGGTTGTGCCTGCCTTTCTACTGTACGTTCAACCGGAATACTTTCTTGAAGTGTAAAGGTTTGCTGAGTAGGCTTTGGTTCTTCTGTATAGCTTGTCTGCTTTCTTGGGCTATTAGAAGGAATAAGCTGCTTTTGACCAAATACATCTTTTATTCCTTCTGCTACAAGTCTATAAAGCTCATCTTCCTTACTAAGCCTTACTTCTAACTTGGCCGGGTGTACATTAACATCTACTAAAAGAGGATCCATCATAACTTCTAAATAAACAATTGGATATCTACCGATCGGCAGTAGTGTGTGATACCCCTCTCGAATCGCTCTTACCACTGTATAGTTCTTCACATAGCGTCCATTAATTATGGTTGAGATATAATTTTTGGATGCTCGTGTCACTTCAGGCATGGCAATATACCCTTTCACTTCAAAATCTAACGAAGTAAAGTGGATGGGAATCATTTTCTTGGCGATATTCATTCCATAAATGGCAGCTAATACATGCAGACTGTCACCATTACCATTTGTAGCGAGCATCCTTTTCCCATTATGGCTTAAACGGAAGGAAATAGAGGGATGAGCTAAAGCAAGCCGATTGACCATATCAGATATATTACCTAATTCCGTGTGGATCGTTTTCATATATTTTAATCTTGCAGGAGTATTAAAAAATAAGTGCTGCACCACGATGTCGGTTCCTTTTCGACTGCTAGATAACTCTTGGGTTTCCAACACTCCACCTTTAAAGCTTAGATGTGTACCAGGAACTTCTCCTGTACTTGTGGTGATATCAAAAAGGGAGACAGAGGCAATACTCGGCAGTGCCTCTCCTCTAAAACCAAGCGTTCGGATACGGAACAAATCATTCTCATTCTTTATCTTACTTGTTGCATGACGTTGAAATGCTGTCAGACAATCCTCTTGTTCAATACCGTCTCCATTGTCCAACACGCGGATTTTAGAAAGACCCGCTTCCTCAAGCTCAATCTCGATGATGGTAGAATTTTGCGTCAATCGCGTTTTCCACCAACTCTTTTACAACAGATGCAGGTCGTTCTACCACTTCCCCGGCTGCTATTTTGTTTTGCTAAACTCTCATCTAATTGGACGATCTTGCCCATTCTATTTCCTCCTTCCTTTTTATGATTTAACTTTTTAATAGCTTCTGAATTTCGTACAATTTATTTTAATGCTTCTAACGGTGTCGTTTCAAGTAATTCTAACTTTTTGAGTTTTTCAAGAGCTGCTTTTTCACTTTTGGACTGCTTGTCACTCTGCTTTTTGTCATCGGTTTCTGCAAAGAAAGACAGTTGTGCAAGTGGGTCTTGATCTATTGATTGTACCTCTTTTGTTGCAGCTACTTCGACAGGCTCGCTCTTCGGTTGGCTTTCTAACTTTTCAAGGATAGTCTGGGCTCTTATTATTAATTCTTTAGGAAGTTCCGCAAGTTCAGCAACATGAATTCCATAGCTTTTATCTGCAGGTCCTTCTTTCATTTTATGAAGAAACACCACTTTACCATTTTGTTCGACGACGCTAACGTGAATGTTTTTCAGCTTTTTAAGCTCTTCATCCAACGAAGTTAATTCATGATAGTGAGTGGAGAACAACGTTTTTGCTCCAATTTTATCATGGATATACTCAATCAACGCTTGAGCTAATGCCATGCCATCATAAGTTGATGTTCCCCGGCCAATCTCATCAAAAAGAATCAAGCTGTTCTGTGTGGCATAGACAATGGCGTTACGTGCTTCTAGCATTTCGACCATAAAAGTACTTTGACCAGATATCAAATCATCCGCAGCTCCAATTCTCGTGAATATTTGATCGAAAATGGGAAGTGACGCCTCTTTTGCAGGAACGAAACAACCTATCTGAGCAAGAATCGCTGTCAGGGCCACTTGGCGCATGTACGTACTTTTACCTGACATGTTTGGTCCTGTAATAAGCAGCATCTCATTTTCCTTATCCATCCATGTATCATTTGGTACGTACTCATTCGCATCCATCACTTTTTCCACTACAGGATGACGACCGTCTGTGATGTATACCTTTCTCTCCTCGTTAAAGGATGGTCTTGTGTAGTATCTGTCCTCACTGATGGTCGCAAAGCATTGAAGGACATCAATTTCACTGACTGCTTTTGCTAGTTTCTGTAGTCTTGGAATATATACCTTTACTTCTTCACGTAGTTTCAGGAAAAGTTCATATTCTAGTGCGACAATTTTTTCTTCTGCTTCTAAAATAAGTGTCTCTTTTTCCTTCAGTTCTTCTGTAATATATCGTTCTGCGTTGGCAAGTGTCTGTTTTCTCTCATACCTGCCTTCAGGAAGAGAAGAGATATTCGCTTTTGTTATTTCAATATAATAACCAAAAATGCGATTATATCCTATTTTAAGAGACCGTATTCCCGTTAAATCTCGTTCTCTTTTTTCTAATTCAGCAATCCAAGTCTTGCCGTTTCTTCTGGCATCCCGGTACTTATCCAGTTCCTCATGGAAACCATCCTTCATCATGTTGCCTTCTTTGACCGACAAGGAGGGTTGCTCAATTAAACTATCATGAAGAAGAGTTGTTAACTCCTCACACTCATCCATATTGTCCAGAATAGAAGCGTTCTCGATTGGCAGCTTTTCCACCATCGCCTTCAGGTGAGGTATCTGCGAAAGAGACTTGCGTAATTGCACAAGATCTCTTGCATTTACATTTCCAAATGCTACCCTTCCCGCCAGTCTC
Source organism: Bacillus sp. m3-13 (assembly GCF_000175075.1). Taxonomy (NCBI): domain Bacteria; kingdom Bacillati; phylum Bacillota; class Bacilli; order Caryophanales; family Bacillaceae; genus Bacillus; species Bacillus sp. m3-13. The sequence continues at coordinate 7,074 of NZ_ACPC01000014.1, read as the reverse complement.
TCAAGATCATAAACTTCTTTTAACAACTCACGTATTTCTTGTCTTGTAAAAAATTCATTTATAAGAGTTTCCACCATATCATGACGTTGTTCAATCAATGCAGGGTTGATTAACGGCCTGTCCACCCATTGCTTTAACAAACGACCACCCATTGCTGTTACCGTTTGATCTAACAACCAGAGCAAAGAACCTTTTTTTCCTTTGGAACGAATGGTTTCCGTCAACTCAAGATTGCGCTTGGAAAAGAGGTCAATTTTCATTGATTGATCTAATTCAAAAAACCTTGCCGGTTGAAGGTGATCCAAACTGCGTTTTTGCGTCTTCTTTAAGTAATGAAGTAATCGCCCAACAGACATTTGCAACTTCTCTTGTTCCAAATTTTTAACGATTTGATCAAATTCCATCGGGATATCTGTTACTTCCTCATATGAGCATGTGGTAACCATTCTCTCTTTGATTATTTGAACAAGATTTGGCGGAAATTTCTCAGAAACCACAATTTCCTTTGCCCCGATGGAATATACCTCATTTACAAGTTGCTGGACAGGTCCGTTAATTACAGTCGTATGTAATTCCCCAGTGGAAAGGTCCGCATACGCAAGTCCAAACGTCTCGTCTTCAAAGTGGGTAATGGAAGTCAAGAAATTGTTTTGTTTATCAGATAAACCTTTCGTTTCCATTACCGTACCAGGAGTGATTAGTTGAACCACTTCTCTTTTTACGACCCCTTTTGTCTGTTTTGGGTCCTCCACTTGTTCGCAAATTGCTACTTTAAAGCCTTTTTCAATTAATTGATCTATATAATTAGGAGCCGAGTGGTAAGGAACCCCACACATCGGGATTCGTTCTTTTCCCCCACCGTCGCGGCTGGTTAATGTAATTTCAAGCACTTGAGATGCTTTAGTCGCATCTTCAAAGAACATTTCATAAAAATCGCCTAGGCGAAAAAATAAAAAGGCATCTTGATAGTCTGCCTTTACTCTCAGGTATTGCTGTATCATCGGCGTATAAGAAGCCATCGTAATCCCCCAACTATTGTTTTTTGCTGCTTTATTATATCATATTTTAGGGTTTCAGGGGGTGATTGCCGATAGCTTGGTCATCACGACTGGTGAAATCATCATCTAACAAAAAAACCAGGAAGCATAGTGCTTCCCAGTTTCCTTTACTCTTCGTAACCGTCGACAATAAAGTCTGGATTCAGATCTTCAAACTCATCTTCATCAACATCCCAGCCATTATCATCCGCTAATGTGTCTGGATGTACTTCAACAGTTATTTTGGTTTCCCCAATAATCTCAGTTAAGAATTCTCTCTCCACTTGGACTTCTACTTTCGCTTCCTTGTCAGCGATGCTCGCTTCTAAGCAATTAGGTTGTTGTAGGACACGCGCAATTACTTCATGATCCTCACCAAGGCTGTTATCATCTTTATACCTTAGCTTGACGACATCTTTGTAGGAAACCGTTTCCGTCACTACCTCCGTCTTAGTATTGTCACTGTGTGAATACCAGACGTTGATATCATATTTCCCTTTTACTTCCACGGTATCGTCCACTTTTTTCGCATCATACGTATGGTTAATGACCCAGCATCCTAAAATGCTTGTAGGACGATGCGAGGGACTTATCGTATGTTTGGACTGCGTAAACTTTCTACCTTTGCCGGTTACTGCTCTTGTGATAATTTCTCTGTATTCAGACATTCGAGCATACACCCTCCTCATTACAATCTTCATTTCATCCTATGCGGGTTAAATGACAATTGTGATTAGATTGAATTTGCTGCATAACTAAATGATTTCTAACACATTAACGTATAGTTCATTGTATGCAAGCTAATCTGGATATGTGCCTATTTTTTGAAAAAATCACAATGTGCAGCAGACGATAAAAAAAGCATGGAGAACCAACCCATCTATTAAAATCAAAAGATTAATAAGCGGTCTACCGCCGCTGTTACTTTCCGCAAATGGCTTCGCTTTCCGCGGGACGGTGCTTGAGCCTCCTCACTTCGTTGCGGGGTCTCAACCTACCGTTACTCCCCCGCTGGAGTCTCTGCCATTTGCTCCAATCCACAGCTAAAAATTACATAAACCATATATTAATGCTTTTTCAGTTAACTCAGACAGATCTCTTTTCAAAACCCTTCAATGAAATAGATCACCTTGTTGATTGGAGTGGAAGGCGCGCAGACGCCCGCGGGAGGAAGGGACAGGTGAGACCCCACAGGCTGCAAAGCCGAGGAGGCTCACGGACCGCCCGCAGGCAAGCGAAGCGCCTGGAACGGAAATCAACAGTCTAATATATTTTTTATATAAAAAAAGCATGGAAAAAAGCTTCCATGCTTTTGATTCAAATTATGAGCAGCTTCCTCCACCGTATGTGGTGTTTTTTACGTAGGAGCCGGTTTCTCCGCGAAGAACATCTCCTCCAGTTGCAACGATGATTTCGTCTGTAACTGTTTTGGAGATATAGGAAGAAACTAATTGTAATAGGTCGTTTACATTTGTTTGGGAAGTTTTGAATTCTTGCACAATAGGAATTTCATCCATTTCTGCTAAAAGTGCATCTAATTTCGCTTCTGTTTTCTTCAAGGCTTCTGTTTTTCCGTAATGTTGGAAATTAACAGCCTGTTTTTGTAAGCTCTTTACACTTGCAACCATTTCTTTGATCTTTTGGTTTTCATTGATTTGTTCTTCTGCACGTTTGAAGTATTCCACTTCTTCTGTGTCAGCGATCATTTGTGCCAATTCTTTTGCTCTTTCTACTATATCTGATCTCGTATATTTTGCCATTTTTTATACCTCCAGTGCTTCTTCTGCTACTTCTTCCACCAATTCTCCATCCAATGTCCAAGTTTTCGCTTTTACCACTTTCACTTTGACCATTTTACCGATGACAGATTTTGGTGCTCTAAAGTTAACTAGTTTACTTTTATCTGTGTATCCGGCAAGAACTTCCGGATTTTTCTTACTTTCCCCTTCAACTAACACTTCCACAATCTGCCCTTCGTACTCTTTTAATTTCTTGGCAGAGATTTCATTTACAAGTGCGTTAAGTCGTTGCAGGCGGTCTTTCTTTACTTCAAGTGGAACGTTATCCACCATTTTTGCAGCAGGAGTACCTTCACGTGGAGAATAAATGAAAGTATATGCTGTATCAAATTCCACTTCGCGATACAGAGACATCGTTTCTTCAAACTGTTCTTCTGTTTCATTAGGGAATCCAACGATGATATCCGTCGTTAATGAAGCATTTGGCATTGCCGCTTTAATTTTACCAACTAACTCAAGATATCGTTCTCTATCATATTTACGTGCCATTAATTTCAATATTTCCGAACTGCCTGACTGAACTGGTAAGTGAATATGGTCGAGAAGGTTGCCGCCTTTTGCAAGCACTTCGACCAAGCGATCATCAAAGTCTCTTGGATGACTAGTTGTGAAACGAATTCGAGGTATATCAATTTTACGGATTTCATCCATTAAATCGCCAAGGCCATATTTTATATCCTCAAAATCTTTTCCATACGCATTTACATTCTGTCCAAGCAATGTAATTTCTTTATAACCTTGTGCTGCCAAGTGACGCACTTCTTGAATAATATCTTCTGGACGTCTGCTGCGCTCTTTGCCTCGTGTATATGGAACAATACAGTACGTACAGAACTTGTCACAGCCGTACATGATATTTACCCAAGCTTTGATTTCACCTTTGCGGTTCTTTGGAAGGTTTTCGATAACGTCTCCTTCTTTAGACCAAACTTCAATCACCATTTCTTTAGACATGTAAGCGTCTTTTAAAATGTTAGGAAGTCGGTGAATGTTATGAGTACCGAAAATCATGTCAACTTGTTGATACGTTTTTAATATCTTATTCACTACTGATTCTTCTTGGGACATACAGCCACAAACACCAATTAATAGACCTGGTCTTGATTTTTTCAAAGTCTTTAAGTGACCTAGTTCACCAAAAACTTTGTTCTCTGCATTCTCCCGGATCGCACAGGTATTTAAAAGAATAACATCAGCATCATTCACTGTATAGGTCGCTTCGTAGCCTAACGCAAGGAAAATTCCTGCCATTACTTCCGTGTCATGCTCATTCATCTGACAACCATACGTACGGATATAAAATTTCTTGCCAACCCCAAGGTTTTTAAACTCCTCAGAAATAGAAAAATCTTGATAGGCAACCTCTTCTTTTCCGCGTTTTTTCGCATCTTTCAGGGAAGGTGGTACATAAACAGACTCAAAGTATTTGCTGAAATCCTTTTCGGATTTTTTGTCCGAAGAATTTCCAGTCGCTACTTGTCCTGCTTCCACTCTTTGTTTCTCATTCATTGTGATAACTCCTTTCCAGAAAAGTAGAGCGCATAAAACTCTACACATTAACATAGTATATAATTTTATAGCTTCTTAAACAATAAATATGGAGAAGTTTACATAAATCTACATATTTAAGTGACAGGAAAGCTCATTCATTATGAATACACAACAAGAGAGACACGTATGAGGTGTCTCTCTTTGCTTAATTACGATATGATACCTAGTTCTTTTCCTGCTTTTTCGAAGATGTCTAGTGCTTCTTGAAGCTCTTCTTTTGAATGTTGTGCAGTTACAATTGTTCTTACACGCGCAAGTCCTTTTGCAACTGTCGGGAACGCAATACCTTGTGCGAAAACTCCGTATTCTAATAGCTTATCAGAGAATTTATGGGATAAAGCTTCGTCCCCTACGATAACTGGTGTAACCGGTGTTTGGCTTTCGCCGGTATTAAAGCCTAGTTTTAGAAGTCCATCTTTGAAGAACTTGGCATTATCCCATAGTTTTTCAATAAGTTCAGGCTCTTCAAGTAAAACTTGAATTGCTTCATCACATGCAGCAGTTACTGCTGGTGGATGAGAAGTGCTGAAAAGAAACGGGCGGCCCTTGTGAATTAAGTAGTCAATTAATGAGCGAGAGCTCGCTACATATCCGCCAAGAACGCCGACTGCTTTACTTAATGTACCAACTTGGATATGCACACGTCCATCTAATCCAAAGTGATTCACAGTACCACGCCCATTTTCTCCAAGAACGCCTGAAGCATGCGCATCGTCCACCATTACTAGTGCGTCATATTTTTCAGCAAGCTCCACGATTTTATCAAGAGGGGCAATGTTTCCGTCCATAGAGAATACACCGTCTGTTACGATAAGACGTTTACGGTATTCGCCGGATTCTTTCAATGCACGCTCTAGATCTTCCATATCCACATGCTTGTACACTTTACGTGCAGCCTTTGTTAATCGGATACCATCAATAATGGAAGCATGGTTTAACGCATCAGAAATTACTACATCTTCTGGGGAAAGAATTGCGGAAAGTACCCCTTGGTTTGTCGTGAATCCAGATTGAAACACTAGACTTGCTTCTGTATGTTTAAACTTTGCTAATTTTTCTTCTAATTGCTCATGCATAGTGAAAGTCCCGGCAATGGTACGAACCGAACCTGTTCCGGCACCGTATTTTTCCACAGCTTCTAAAGCAGCTTTCACTAAGCGAGGATGGGTTGTCAATCCTAGATAGTTATTAGAAGATAGCTGAATCACTTCTTTGCCGTTGATAACAACTTTGGACCCCTGATCGGACTCTAAAGGTACCAACTTACGGAATGTACCTTGTTCTTTCATTTGATCTAACTCTTCTTGCAGGTATTCAAAACCTTTCATTTTAACCCCTCCTGTTATCTGTTATGGATGTAATACAACTTTACCACATTGACCGGAAATCATTAAATCAAAGCCTTTTTCAAATTCCTCAAGCGGAAAGTGATGGGTAATCATCGGTTTCACATCAACCTGACCTGATTTAAGAAGGCTTGATACTTGCTGCCATGTAGAATACATTTTTCTTCCTGTAATCCCTTGAACCGTAACACCTTTGAATACAATATCGTTAGTTATATCAAGCTCAACCGGACGGACAGGCAAGCTCAAGATGGAAACTCTTCCGCCGTTAGTGATCATTTTAAAGCCTTGATTCATAGCTATCGGATGACCTGACATTTCACATACCACTTCTACACCATGTCCATCTGTCAACTTCATGACTTCTTCAACAGGGTTGGCTTCTTTAGCATTGATAACTGTTGTAGCACCCATTTTCGTTGCAAGATCTAAACGGTATTCATTTAAATCGATGGCAATGACTTGAGAAGCACCTGCCGCTTTGGCAACACCTACTGCCATAATACCAATAGGGCCGCAACCGATAACTGCTACAGATTTTCCTGTTACATCACCTGCAAGTACCGTATGAACCGCATTTCCCATCGGTTCTTGAACAGAAGCAACATCATAAGGCATTTCTTTAGGGTTTTTCCATACATTTACTGCAGGAAGAGCTACGTATTCAGCAAAACAACCTTGTGTGTCTACCCCAATAATTTTCGTGTCTTTACAAATGTGGTAGTCACCTTTTAGGCATTGTGGACATTTGTAGCAAACGATATGCGTTTCAGCAGAAACTTGGTCGCCCAATTGCACATTGTTAACCTTGCTGCCTACTTCAACAATCTCACCAGCAAATTCATGACCGAATGCATAAGGAGGGTTTACCCTGCTTTGAGACCATTCATCCCATGTATAAATATGAACATCCGTACCACATATGGATGTTGCTTTCACTTTTATTAAAACTTCATCTTCTTTAATCTTTGGTATATCTATCATTTGAAGTTCGGCACCATATCCTCGATGATGCTTCACGATCGCCTTCATTTTTCCATTCACAGAGAACACTCCCTTATAAATATAAAACTAATAATCATAAATACTAGTAAGAGTGTAACATCTATAAGGGTTTGTGTAAACCTCATTGTCCACTGGAGAAGGACAACTGAGTATGTCAGATAAAAAAATAAGACTTTTTTATTTTTTAGATAACGCTTACATTTTTTAAAAAATTGCCAAGTTCTTTTAAAATCTGCCGACTTTAGTGTTATCGATCATCTCCGCTGCTCCTTTCCGCAAATGGCTTCGCTTTCCGCGGGACGGTGCTTGAGCCTCCTCACTTCGTTGCGGGGTCTC
>NZ_ACPC01000015.1:0-236728 GCF_000175075.1 Bacillus sp. m3-13 | reverse complement strand
CCTCTAAAGTCTTGAGCACGAGCTACATGCTTGAACTTCGCAATATCTACACCTATAATCAGTGTTTCAGAAGTAATTTGAGCAATCTTTTCATTTTGGTTATAATTCATATTGAATGCCTCCTGGTAAATATGTTTTGTCCTTTTCGCTGGCCAGCTTCAGGACACTCATATCATACCAAGAGGTTATTTTTTTGTTCAAACCTCATTTTTCTTCATTACAGGAATGCTGCCCGATTGCTTAATACCAATTATTTCAAAAACAAGTGATAAACTCAATCTTTTATTTTCATTCAATATAAAAAATCACGCTCAATTTCGAACGTGATTTTTTTAAAAGTATTTGCTATAGAGATCTTTTCTCAATTTCCCACTTAGCTGAGCATAAATTCTCGTTGTTTCACTTTTTTCATGTCCAAGTAAACTCTGTATTACTTCCAGTGGAGCGCCATTGTTAATCATATGAGTAGCGTAGCTATGCCTTAATTGATGTGGATGAATGTTCTTCTTAATCCCGGCTCCAGAAGAAATACGCTTAATGATGTATCTTATTAAGTCGATACTCATTCTTCTCTTAGGTCTCCTCTCGGTTATGAACAAACTCTGGTCCTGGTCATCTCGCTCATCCAGATATCTCTTTAACCACAAGGAGCACCGAGTATTGAAATATACCTCTCGTTCTTTATCCCCTTTTCCATGAACGATGACCGAATTTGAAGCGAAATTGATATCATCACGATTAAGTTTAACAACTTCGCCAATACGGCAACCAGTTGAATAAAAGAATTCAAATAACGCATTCTCCATGGAGTTTTGACAGGATTCACGGAGGTGTTCAATTTCAAGTTCGGTTAAGAATTTTGGAATTCGTTTCCCTAGCTTAGGTTCTTTCAACTTAGCTGCAGGATTCTTTTTTATAAACCCTTCGTCATTTGCCCATTTAAATAATGACCTAATACATCGAACTCTATGCCCCAAACTAGAGGGTTTTAAATGTGTGCTTCCCTTGATCAAATATTCTTTTAACTGATCTGTGGTCAGTATGTTCAGTTCGATATCTCCAAAGTAGCGCAACAACATATTATATTGAAAACAATAGGTTTTTAATGTTAGCGGTGAATACCCCTCTATCTTTTTATCAAGCTGGTATTTCTCCCAAACTTGTGACAATAACATCTACACCACTCTCCTAGTTTACAAACCAATTAATCTTAAGAATAGTATTGACTAGAAAAGTAGGTTTTATACGATTTTATTCAACAATCTAGGGGAATGGTTTAGTTTAGGATAGTACATAGAGGTTGGGAAACATAGGAAAAGGCGCTTTCGTTACTACTGAAAAGCGCCCGATTGTTTAATATATTTTTCTCTTGAAGAGTATATTTGTACAGTAATTTTGTCTTACCCATATAATTTTTGAATCAGCCCTTTACTTATAGTAAAGTTTATGTATATTGTTTAAGCAATTGATAAACAATCTATGGACGTATATGAAAGAGGTGAACATATGACATACCTTATATTGCTTGTAGGATTTGCTCTTCTAATTAAGGGAGCTGACTATTTTGTGGAAGGATCCTCGAAAATAGCACAAACTTTGAGGGTTTCACCAATGTTGATTGGATTGACAATCGTAGCCTTTGGTACGAGCGCTCCTGAGGCATCGGTTAGCTTTATTGCTGCCTTCGAAGGAAACAGTGATGTTGCTATTGGAAATGTCGTTGGAAGCAATATCTTTAATGTAACTTTCATTTTAGGAGTTACTGCACTTGTATTCCCATTGGCTGTACAGAACGATACTATAAGGAAGGAAATCCCTTTTGCTTTATTGGGAGCTGTTTCGTTGCTAATACTTATTAGCGATGTTCAACTTCAATACTCAGAATTCAATCTAATCACTAGAACTGAGGGTATCCTTTTACTACTATTCTTTGCAGTTTTTCTTTACTATGTATTTGAGATGGCAAGGAACAGTCGTGGTAAGACAGAGAACGAAAATCCTAATGTGGTGGAGCCATCATGGATGAAAAACATTGTATTTACAATTGGCGGCCTTGCTGGAATTGTATTTGGAGGTTATCTTGTAGTTGAAAACAGCATCCAAATTGCTCTTTCACTTGGGATGAGTGAAACTCTTGTTGGTTTAACCATAGTGGCAGTTGGAACATCGCTTCCTGAATTGGTCACTTCTGTAACCGCAGCCTTGAAGAAACAAACAGAGATTGCTCTAGGTAATATTGTTGGTAGTAATATTTTCAATATCTTTTTCATCTTAGGAGCTTCAGCAAGTATTCACCCATTAGCTGTAGATCCAAAAATATTTTTAGATATGTGGTTAATGATTTTTGTGACATTATTATTATTGATCATATCAAGAACACATCACAAGATTTCGAGGATAGAAGGCACCATATTGGCGATTATCTACATTGTTTACCTGGCTTTTATTATTTTCCGAAATTAGCCAAAATGGAAGTGAGATCAGATTATTGAAAGAAAGCATAGTACCATTCACCCTAATGCCTAGTATCAAGTCTTCTTAACTGAAATAGAAAATTATGGTCATTCTTATGAATTAAAACCACCAGTGTAAACTGGTGGTTTGCTCTGCGGATTAAAGCCTTTGTTACAGGCCTTAGCCTCCTTTTCTCTTTTGCACCACTTAAGCCCTATTTGTTCGACCTTATCCGTCTTTACGTAATAACAAAGTGTTACTCCACAATATGACCCTTAAATACAAAATGAGCACCGATTCTTTTTCAAGAATGGCGCCCGATTGCCGAAGACTCGATTTCGAGATAACTTGGATTTGTTCTTCAATTAAAGCCCTATATAACAGAAAACCCAGTAACCCTAATTATTGGTCTATATCTTTTGTCCCGTTGATTTTATTTCTTTTTTAAAACAAACACTTCTCTAATAAAAGCCCCCACAATTGCAGATAGAAAGATGATAACAATTAAGTTTACAACTCTCACAAATGTATGAGGGGCGTAAATAACTGGTACACTTTGAATAATAACGAGTAGACCTAAAATTACAGACATCAGTATAAAATATTTCGGTGTAGCTTCCCTTCGTTTATCTATTGCACTCGCCCCTTTGAATATTCAATTTGTACGCATATCCTTATTCCACAATCCTGCCCTAATCTTAAGTTAGGGGCGATCTGCTATGCTGAAATCGCCCCCCCAGTTAGCTGAATAGCTATAGTAAGTTTTCGTCCACATAGTTCAGATAGAAATTAAGAAAGATTCCTGTTAAAAACCCCAGCTTAATATTTGTAATAAATAATCCCCCAAATCCCTCCAACCATAACGTTAAAGCTCCGCCTATAAAAGCTAAAACTATTCCTATCCACATAGCCACCCCCCCATATATTTATCTTCATTTAAAATCTGCTTCACAGGAATGCTACCCTATTGCTTAATACCAATTATTTCAAATATCAGACATTTACTCAAGATATATTCCCATAAAAAGATGCTTATCTTGTTGCAGATAAGCACCCGTTAATAAAAAAATTATTTTTCTTGTTGCCCTTTATTCTGTTTTATTGTTATCAATTTTGACATGACAAAGTGAACTACTGCAATAGTTAGTAAAAAGTCTCTATATGCCTCACTTGTCCCATCCAAGAAACCAGCAACAATAGAGAAAAACCCAAACGAAATTACAAGCAAAGCCAGAACATAATACTCAATTTTTAGTTCCATTTAATATCCCCCTTTATTACACATTCCTGCTTCGTTAGCACAAGAAGCGACTGTTCTTATTGATCAATTGCGCCCGATTGCTGAAGACTCGATATCAAGATAACTACATATTTTTTCAACTATAGCCTTCGATTCCCGCTATCAAATCAGTCAACTTTAAGCTTCGTCATTTTTTTAAAAAGTTCTTCAAAATAAATAAGAACAATTCGAGCATTTTATCTTTGAAGAGGAACAAAACTTACCTTCACATCTTACAACACCTTCAATCTTCTAATATTTAAATAATAATTTCCTATTCTTTGAATATGGCTAGCATTCTTTCCATATTAAATGCTTTCTTCTAAACGTACTCAGCAAAATTCCAATAAATATTGCATTAAGTAAAATTGGCTGTATTCCATAGCTTAAAAATGGCACTTGGACTGCCATAATTGGAACAAGACCGGTAATCATCCCTAGGTTATAGAGCAATTGAAATGCAAATAATGTAGAACTTCCAACTATAAGGAGTTTACCGAATTCAGATTTAATTTCACTTATTATTCTCACAGCCCTATATAATAAAAATAGTAACGCGGACAATAATAGAAAAGATATTATATATCCTAGGCCATATATTATGGTCACAGCTGCCAGCTCTGTATGAGGTAGCACTATATCAGCCGGTATCCCTTGTGGAAGTAATGAAGCGTCTGATAATATTTTTTTTGCGACCGTCGTTCCGTAATGATCATACCTAGTAATTCTATCTATATAATGGGGTGCAAGAGGAATAAACATAATTCCTAGGACTGGAAGTATAATTAAAATGCCTACCGTTCTATATCGTTTACTATATAGTAGCATTCCAATAACCATTACAAAGAGAGCTATCGTCATCGCTAAGTTGTGCACAGATATCATCATTAGAAATGAAAGCAGTAAGCATGATACAAGCTGTACCCATTGAATCCGGTTAATAGGCTTCGCTAAGTATCCTGCAACAGCTACTAAAAAGAAAGGAATCATCATTGTAGAGTCAAGGATTGGCTTCATAAAATACGGTCTACCATTGGTTGTACCAAACCAGCTAGTTAAAACCCCATATTTATTATGTAAAACAAAGAATAACAAAAACGAAACAGCACCTATCAGTAAAGGCATTTTATATTTCTCCCACACCCGGTAATTAGAAAACATGATGAATACTGCAACTATCATTCCTATTCCAATTGAAATACTTTTATTTAACCAACTTAAATGAAACCCCGAATCTTCAAGTAGAAACAATAGCAAGTAACCCGCCAACAACAAGATAAGAAACACTCCAATTGTCACCCAATCGAACATTGGCTTATATAACTGATTAAATCGTTTGCCTACAGTTACTGGATTTCCCATTTCATCTATTGCTTTTCTTTCCGCATCTTGCATTGTGAATCCTTTCTCTTCCAGTTCTTTTATTTTCTTTTGAATATGGTATTGTAATTCTTTTTCTACAAGGTCTTTTGCTTCTTTAGAACTTATCCATTGGGTAACGGATTGAAGATAATGAAACTTACTCATACATTTCTTCCTCCGCTCCATAATTCTTGTAGCCTTTTACTAAACTTTTTATTTGTGGATTCTTCTAATTCCTCCAGATGTTTAAGCCCTTTTCTATTCAGTACATAGCGTTTTTCTTCGTATATCCAACGGCTTAAAAGCAACTGTTTTTGTTCTAATTCGTGTAGATCCGTGTAAAGAACAGCTTCTGATTGATCATAATTTGTTATTCCTCTGGCACGCAATCCTTGTAGTAGTTCGGTTCCTGATTTTTCTTTTCTTAATAGTTGTAGGATGGACAGTCTAAAATTTTCACTATAGCTTTTTCTAATAGAGTCCATTTGCTTCTTTTCAAAAGTCAGTTCTTTTAACACCGTATTTTTCATTGATTTCCGCAAATTCTTCAATTTTTCTTCCATTGTTATTTTCCTCCCATTCTTTTTTTAGGAGTTGCTTTGCCTTACGCAATCTGGTTTTAATAGTATTTAAGTTAACGTTCAAAATTTCCTCAATTTCAACCAAGGAATGCTCTTCAAAATAATATAAATATACAACTTCACGATATTTAACAGGCAACAAAAGCACTGCTTCAGCAAGCATTTTATCCTCTTCTTTTCTAATAACTTCCTTCTCTATTACCTCTCTGCTAGTTCCTATAGCTAAATCGTTTGGATTATTTTCTAAAGATACGTGGCGGAAATGCCAGCTTCTCAAGTAATCTTTACAATGATTTATGGCAATACGCCATAACCATGTTTTCACAGAAGCTGACCCTTTGTATGTATGTAAAGATTGATAACACTTAATAAAAACTTCCTGCGTTAAATCCTGTGCAGCCTCTTTATTTCTCACATACGAATATGTCAAGTAAAGAAGTTCCTGACCATGCTTTTCCATTAAGTGAGTCATCACTTCATCTTCATTGTTGCATTCTGTCTTCAAATACAGTAAATCCACTTATTTCACCTCTTTTTCCTGTATATTAGACGATGCTCAATCTAAAAGAGTTTTATATTTTGACTAAATTCAACAGTTATGGATTTAATTCATTCGCATATTGCTTAATAACTTCCCACGACTAAGTTATACAAGTAGGCTGGTATTTATAAAAAGTTTTCCATATGAAAAATCCCCGCCAAAAGGGCGCTTATCCTATTCTGAATAAGCGCCCGATTGTTGAATACCCTAGATATGAGGAAGTTCTGAAAAAAAAGAAAGAGTCCTGGAATTTACCAACAAGACTCTTTCATACTTTTTATTTACTTATTGCAACCTTGACTTGGTTAGTGCCAAGTGAGACTTCTTTCATATTTTCGGTATCTCCGATATTCAGGTTATTTACAAGAACATTCTTACGGATCATTTCTTCATTTTGTCTTATTGCGGTTTTAACTTCATTATCGCCATCTAGAAATAAGTCAACACGAAGGTCAATTGGCAAATCGAGTTTTTTTCGTTCATCTTGGATTGCACGGATTACTTCCCTTGCAAGCCCTTCTAAACGAAGATCTTCAGTAATGGTAGTATCCAGTACAACGTTAAAATACTGATTCCCCCCCATCGCTAAACCTGACTCGGCGAGTCTTTCCACAACGAGAAGGTCTAAAGGCACCTCTATTATTCCTGCACCAGTTGGAACCATCACTTTTTGAGCTTGAACGACTTTTGCAGCTTCTTCTTCAGATAATTTCTCTAAATATCCTTTAACCGTACTAATCTCTTTTCCTAGAACGGGTCCAGCCACTCGGAAATTCAGCTTTATATCATAACGGACTAGGTCGTCAGAGGTTTGTTTAACTAACACTTTTTTCACATTGATTTCGTCTCTAATGATCTCGCTATACCTATCTAGGGCTTTCCCCATCTCGGGGTTAACCGGGATTACGACTAATTCAGAAAGTGGTTGCTTCGTTTTGATTGCTTCGGCATTCCGTACACCTCGTGCTAATTCTACCACTTGTAAAACCGCATCCATTTCCTTTTCTAACTTTGAATCTACTTCCTTTACAATTACTTTAGGAAAGTGAGTAAGGTGGACACTTTCTCCTGTCAAATTCAAGTGGATATCTTCCGCAAGGAACGGTATATATGGAGCTAGGAGTTGACTTGTACGTACCAGCACTTGATGAAGTGTATAGTATGCTGCTTTTTTGTTTTCCGTCATCCCCTCTTTCCAAAAGCGATCACGAGAACGTCGGATATACCAGTTACTAATTTCATCTACGTATGTTTCAAGTGCTTTTGCTGCCTTAGTAAAATCATATTCTTCCAAAGCTTCCGAAACAATTGCTGTTACACTATATAAACGAGCTAAAACCCACCTGTCTAATAATGTTTTCTCACCAGTTTCTGTTTCATTGAATTGATAGCCATCTATGTTTGCGTACAAGGTATAAAAGCCGTGCATATTGACTAGCGTGTCAATTACTTTTGACTTCGCTTCTATAACCACACGTTCTGAGAATCGCTTATTATTCCAAGGAGCACTATCAGCCAGAAGCGCCCATCGGAAAGCATCTGCCCCGAATTTATCCACCAAATCCATCGGGTTTAATGCATTCCCTTTGCTTTTTGACATTTTCCGTCCCTCTTCATCCAAGATATGGCCTGTTGATAATACACGTTTGTAAGGAACCTTTCCTGTAAACAAGGTTGATACGGCAAGCAGGCTATAGAACCATCCACGAGTCTGGTCTATCCCTTCACATATGACATCTGCCGGAAACTGCTGTTCGAATTTATCTTTGTTTTCAAATGGATAATGATGCTGAGCGAAAGGCATGGAGCCACTATCAAACCAAACATCTATAACTTCTGAAACACGAGACATAGAACCTTTACATTTTTCGCACTCCAAATGAATCCGATCTACATATGGTTTATGAAGCTCAATTTCCTCGATATCATCTAGTGCCCTTGCTTTAAGGTCCGCCTCACTATTCGGAGCATATTGATGTTCACAAGAATCACAAATCCACACCGGAAGCGGAGTACCCCAATAGCGATTTCGTCCTATGTTCCAATCGACTATATTCTCCAAGAAGTTTCCAAAACGCCCATCCTTGATATGAGACGGATACCATTCCACTTTCTGGTTGTTTTGCAAAAATTGATCCCTTAGTTCCGTTGTCTTGATGAACCAACTTTCGATAGCATAATAAAGCAGTGGAGAATCACAACGCCAGCAGTGAGGATAACTATGTTCATATTTTTCTTTATGGAATAGAAGCCCTTCATTCGCTAAGTACTTTACAATATCTACATCGCAATCTTTTACGAAACGACCTGCAAAAGGAGGAATATCTTTTGTATAAGTACCCTTTCCATCTACAACATTAAAAAAGGAAAGATCATGCTGTTTGACTAAGTTATAATCATCTTCCCCATATGCTGGAGCGATGTGGACAATCCCCGTTCCACTGTCTGCATTGACAAAATCGCCTTCCACAACAAAATGGCCGCGTTCTGGTTTCATGTAAGGGAACGGAGCAAGGTAGGTAACATTTTTAAATTCGCTACCTTTATGCGAAGAAATCACTTCAAAATCTTCTCCTAGATTCTTGCTGGCTAAATCTTCTGCAACGATAAAAATTTCTTCCCCCTTTTTAGCTCTAATATAAGTAAGCTCAGGGTTCACAGCAAGTGCGACATTGGCCGGAAGGGTCCATGGAGTAGTAGTCCAACCTAGGAAGTATTCATTTTCTTTATCTACTAGTTTAAATTTAGCTGTTGCTGAAAGATCTTTCACATCCTTGTATCCTTGTGCAACTTCATGAGAGCTCAATGTTGTTTGGCTACTTGGACAATAAGGAGTAACACGATGACCTTTATACAATAATTCCCGACGATGAAGATCACTTAAAATATACCAAACGCTTTCAATGTATTTATTTTGCAAAGTAACATATGGATCTTCCATATCAAGCCAATATCCTATGGATTCTGTAAAGTCCCTCCACTGTTTTTCATAATTAAACACACTGTTTTTACATTCCTCAATAAACTTTTCCACTCCATATGCTTCAATCTCTTGTTTCCCTGAAATCCCTAGTTGTTTTTCTACCTCGAGCTCAACAGGCAATCCATGCGTATCCCAGCCCCCCTTACGAAATACTTGATATCCAGACATTGTCTTATATCTAGCAACAAAGTCTTTAATGACTCGTCCAAGTACATGCCCTGCGTGCGGGAGCCCATTTGCTGTTGGAGGACCTTCATAAAACACAAAGGTTTCTGCTCCATCGCGATTTTCAATAGAACGATTAAATACATTTTCTTCTTTCCAGAAATTCTTGACTCTGTTCTCACGTTCCAAAGCTGCCTCTTTTGTATTCACATTACGCAATGAAATCACCTCATTAAACTTTTTTAGATAAAACAAAAAAATCCGCCCCTGTATATAAAACTAAACAGGGACGGATTGAATCCGCGGTACCACCCATATTCCGTGATTTTCCTCACGGCACTTGGTAAACAAAACGGATAACGGCCGTTTACCGGTTCACCCTACAAAGTAATTTCAGGTAAACTTCTCGGAGATGATTTTCAACTAAAATATGTCATCGCATTTCCAGCTAACAGCGACTCTCTATAGACAGGGATTATAGCCTACTATTCTCGTCATCAAATAAAATAAATAATTTTCCAATATAATACAACGAAAGAGTTACTTTTGTCAAAGAAAATTCTGTAAATTTTTATAAAAACAAACTTTATTAAAACGAACATCTGCTTGAGTTTAAAGGGCGTTGATCTTCCTGGATAGCGCCCGATAACGGAAGACTAATGTTGAATTGGATCCTACCGACGATGACATAACTGGTTAGCGCCAGATAGTTTGATAACTACCGCTTAAATGCATCTAAAATTAATGATGGGAAAACAGGCTTTTCCCCTTGATTTCGCGGGTCAATCTCCTTCTGGAGCGAATCTGCAATAAACCATTTATTTTATTAATTTCTTCCAATAAGTTAACCAATGTTTTGTTCAAAACTGAAAATGAGCGCTGAATCCTTATTCCAGGATCGCGCCCGATCGTTGAATATTATCTATTGACGTTATATGATTGATCCCTAACTACTACAGTCTCAGGTACAAAACGAATGAAGACATTTTTGGGATCTTGATTTTTGAATCTAGAATCCCAGTCCTTTTCTTCTGAACCCAAATATTTTGCAAATAATCGTTTTGCTAAGTCAAAGTTAAATGGTTCTACGGTTGCTTTTCCTCTGAAACCTACATGTAATACCTTCCCTGTAGAAGGATCAAACTCAACAATACCGACGGCACATTTCGGATTTTTGTCTATTCTTATTGGAAAAGTATCTCCAGGAGTTCCTATAATCCAAAGGCATTTATCTTCCCAAAAAAACCACACCGGAGATTCCCTTGGTCCTTCCGATGAAGCCGTTGATAGATGAGCAAATAATGGTTTTTTTAGGAATTCATCCAAATCAAAACTTCGTTTACCTCTTATAATCTCCATTTATTCCACCTCTCTATTACAGATTAGCGCCGTTTAGTTGAAGAAAGAACTAATGAATATTAGGTTACTTTCCAGTCTTTATAGCAGTTTCACTTATTATCAAAGCCAGCTTTAACCTGCCTAACCATTTTTCAGAATCACTAATAACCCTATTTAATCCATTGGTCTCTTCATGATATTCCAATCCTTCCACCTGAGCATAATCTACCTTCAAATTCGCCATTCTTTGAGCAATCATTATCCATTCAGAATCAGTCATTCTTTCAAACGAATATTTATTGATGCATTCAGCGGCTTTTCTTGAAAATGAACATGCGCCAGCAGTGATGTCCACATCTAAACCCAGTTCAAGGGAACAAACTTTGTTGGTGATTTTCTCGGTTTCAATCCATTCAGGTGGGTGAGTATTCATAGCCCTTTCGGTACGACCTAAAATAAGGTAATCGTGATTCGGTAAAGTTGAAACAATCGTCTTTAATTCTTGCAAATGATTCTTACCCCAAGTTAAGAGCCTATCAAAGTCGCAGTAATGGTAAAATACACTATCCCCATTCAGTCCAAAATTCACAACTTCTCTCCTTGCCTCGGCTGCTCCTTTTTTGGGTATGATTTTTATAGCAAATTTGCTGTTTTCTATTTCTTTAATCAAATCGATTGAAGATTCTTCACTGACCGTCAAAAACAATTCTTCATAAATATCCTCTAGCTCATTTTTAAGTTCCTTGAATAATCTTATGTTTTTCCCTTGAGGGTCGTGAGTAACTGTTAAGAGCGCTATTTTGGGCAAATCATCCACCTCTTAGTTATAATCTAAGCAAAAACTCGTAACTTAATATTTTTGATCCTACTTAACTAAACTACCAGATATCTTAATACCAATTATTTCATAATTTATAAATCCCAACAATATATTTTCACCCTAGTAAAAATAAAACAAGCGCTGATCCTTGTTCCTGGATCGCGCCCGTTGAAGATCAATTATCGTGAACGTAATATTTGTACTGTATATCAACTGCTCATCTATTTTTAGATTGCTCCCACGATTGTTTAAGTGTAATCCTTCACACTCTCTTCCTACACCTTAATGAAACTTCAATCTCTTTTAAGAGATGTTTTTCATAATCTAGTACAATACAAAAAGACCCTTTGCATTTAAGAAAAATGCCGGGTAATTAAATGAATAAATGAATTTTTATGTTTTAGAACTAACCTATACCCAGCCCCAAATGTTACTCTTCTTTTTGGTAAGTTTTAGGGGTACTCATTGTTTCATCGACTTTCTCTATTAGTTTCTGATTTATTCCGAGTTTCCCTATAACTATTTCTTCAGATAATACATTTTTTGCGACATACCCGTCGAGCAATAACGATGCAAAGCATTGTGCATATACGGCTTGTTTTCTTTCAACTTCAAAAGGTATCGTTCCATAACTATGGGCAGCTGCATTTCTAAGACTAAATAGTTTATAGTAGAAATCTATATATGTAGTTTCACCTTTTGTGAAAATATCATCTGGATTTATTCCAATTTGGTTTATCCATTTTTTTTTATGCTCTAAAAAACGGTTTCTACTTTCTTTATTAGGCGGTTTTCCAATTAACGCTTCCACACACCTACAAGCCTGTAAAATTGCTGCCTCATATTCTGATATCACATTTGCTTGCTCCCAAGATTTTGGTTCATGACTTGTGTGCTTTTTATACGGAAATCTATCTAGCTCACATATTAAACAACAATAATGTGTCTTCATTGATGAAAAAAAGTTACTCAGAGCAGTATATGCCTTATCATCACGTAAAAGCAGTTCTATAATTGGAGAGATATAAGATAAATCAGAAAGCTTTATAATATTCCCATTCAGCAAACTATGTCTATCGTAATCACTACAATCATATATTTCCTGCTCTGATATTGATTTATTTGAATCAAAGTAATAGCACCATTTATATTCCATATCAATAGTGTGTTCAAAGTCTCTAGAGTAAGAATATGCTAGTTGAATAACTGTTCCAATGTTCTTCCAGAAATTCTTATCCTTTACATTACTTGAGACCCTTGAGACTAATGCAGTGTATGTATCTTTTGTATGTGTCCATACGAATAATTCCTCGTCACCACATTTCATTAACGGAACGAAATCGTATTCTTTAGGTTTAAAACTATTTTCGAATTTAATTCCTTTTATAAAAGCATGATTACATACTTTATTTGGTATATCAGTTGGATAGTATTCGACCAAATATGCTTGACGTTTTCTATACATTTCATCTAGATCTTTTACTAAATTACTTAATTCACCATTGTCTTCACTATCAACTCTTTTCATAAATTCACCTCTTATCAAATAAAACTCCATACTAATTTAATTATCTACAATCTGTCCCTATTGATAAACATCACTTTTCAACTAAAATTACCTTTACTTTGGAATGTTTTTATTGTTTATCATTTTACTAAAAAAGAGTCAAACTCCTTGTTCTACTGGCCCATTACACGAAGATAAACTGCATTGTTAAATAAACGCGCCCGATTGCTGAAGACCTACTTATTATATTTTATTAAAAAAGCGATTATCCTTCTGGATCATCCTATCTTACTTAAAAGTAGTTATTTTATTAATTTTAATAGTTTCTTACAACAGCTCCTAAAGAAATTGCTCTAATATGTTTTTCTTCCTTTAGTTTTAATAGTTCATCTTTCGTTCCTGTTATAACTGCACCAACTATTAATCCTTCATTCATGTTTTGTTTTGTACTTTCTAGGAGAGGATCTATCATAAAATCATAATTCCCTGTGCTTTTTAGTTCTTCTAAAATAACAAGAAAATCCTTTTCATCCTGAATGACAATGTCTCCTTCTCCTCTAAGTGTTTCAACATTAAAACCATAAACTTTTGAGGCAGAAGTTCCCGAACTGTGAAGACCTTCCAAGTGCTTTTTATCGTTTTGTTTATATTCATTTACCCAAAACCATGTTATTTTATTATTTAGTTTAAATATTTCTTGTATTTCATTAGTTGTGTAAGGTTGATCAAAAGAGATGGCTACTTCCATTACCGCATCACTAGGAGCATCCTGTATTAAGTCCAAATCATAGTGCACAGCCAAATAATCCAACCAAGGGTGATAAAAATCCATCACCCTTTGTCCGTTTGTTGTGTTATAACGACGAAGTTCATCTTCGTTTTCTCCTACCCTAATTTCATCGTATACGGCTATTGCAGAGGATTTATTATTATGCCCTATTCCGTTAAAAGATCGTAACTCTAGCCCCCAAGGGATTATTCTATTTTCAATTATTTTAAATTGATTGTAGGTATAGCTTCCTGAAAAAATAATCATAATCAACCTCTCCCCCTCCAATTTGGACATTAGGGTGCGATATTTCATATAACAATCTATTTGTATCAGCTGCTTTTAAATGCGCCTTACTAACAACCTGGCCATTTATAAATAAAAATAGCGCCCCCACAACTATTAGTGAAAAAGTGGAAATGATAATATTTCGTATAACACTTTTTCTTCTTGCTTTATTGACTATTTTATCAATATCATTTGATTGGAATGCCTCATTCTCCATAATGATTCCTCCTAAAAAATTTTGTAAGCTTCTTCCTAGCACGATACAAATAGGTCTTAACGTTACTTTCTTTCACATTAAGGTGCTCCGAAATTTCTTTATACGTAAATCCACCTTCGTATTTCATCTTTATCAATTTGCGCTCAAGGGGTTTTAATTGCAATAAAACTTGTTCATATTCTGCTTTTTTTTCTTTTTTAATCAGGATTTCTTCGACAAGACTTTCTTCTGATTCCAATAAATAATCCTCAAACTCTATTAATGTACTTTTGCTTTTTCTTCTATATAAATCGTAATATTGATTGATGGCAACCTTAAATAGCCAAGACTTAAATGCTTTTGAATTAATACCATCAATATTAAGAAATGCACGATAAAGAGATTCTTGAACAATTTCTTTTGCATCTTCAGGATTAGCCCCCATCGAGCAAAGTTTTTGATAAATATCGTTTGATAATTTGGTGATTTCCTCATTTGAGGGCTTCCCCATTTCTTCATCTCCTTTCACATCTACTTAGACGTAATAAAAGTGTATATGTATACAAAAAAATAAAAAAGCCTTACTTCCTAATCGGATGTAAAGCAAATATGTCTGGTAAATCATTTATGATTTGTGGTGATTAGCTGCAAAACAAACTTCATTGCAAAGGTTCTATTGTTTAAACTTTGTGAAATATCCAGTAAATTGAAGAATTTCTATTTGAATTAATTTATAGATTTCACCATTTTAATAGCGTGTTCCAGTATCCTGCCCGATTGATTAATACCAATTATTTCAAAAAAATCCTTATAATTCAATGCTTTATTCCATTTAATATAATAAACACGCTCCATCAAGAACGTGTTTATCAAAAATATTTACTATATAAATCATGTCTTAGCTTCCGGTTCACTTATTGGACCGGCATTGGGTGGGTTAAGTACGGCTTTAATAGGTGCACCAATGACGCTTTTTTTCAAACGTAGTATGCTTTATTGTGGCAGCACTATTATATTTTATTATTCCATCAGGAACATACCATAATGGTGAAAATAAGCAAAAAGAAGAAAAACTTGATATTATGGACTGAAATTACATCGTTTTTTAATTGATACAAAAGAGGGATTCAGTTTTATCTTTTCATATAAAGTGTTAATTTTAATAGCATTTGTCACCTTCCTGTTCAATTTTACTTATGCCCCATTGGAGCCGATGTTGCCAGTATTTGTAGATGACTTATTAGATGCTGGTCCCGAAACTCTTGGAACAATGTGGTCATTTTTTGCTAGTTGAATCAAGACTTTACGATATATAGACCTTTTATCTCTCCTCTATTTCGACATTAGGATCTGGATGGTCTTCGTCTGCCGCACTTACCAAGTTCCCATTGAAAAGACCTAGCGCCAATAACACAATTGATAACACTTTCAAAAAATTTCTCGAATATGACATTATTCATTCACCTCATGATATTTTAGAATAAGAGTAGATTGCTTGCTGATAAAACCCATTGCTTTTCTTATATTGATAAATTTTTGCAAAAGCTTCCGCAAACCAAATTGAGAAATCTTTTACCTCTTTCCACTTCTCTAAAGAAATCAACTCTTTCATATGTCTGTTAATTTTCTTTTGTACATTTACCAATGGAACTTTCCTATTAATTAAAATACCCAATAGCTCGACCTCGGGGGCTAGAGAGCTAGAGTAGTTACTCACCCCGTCCAACAAGACCTTGGCCTTTGAGATCTCCCCTAATGAAAAGTAAACTTTAATTAAAATCAGCTTAGTTAGTGATTCTGTCCTATCATTTATTGATTCTTTTCCTTCGATAACTTTTTCAAAATATTCTAATGCTCGTTCACTTTCATTTATTGCTTGATAAACTAAGCCCAAGTTATGATTTACTTTCGCCAATCTTTTGATATCTCTCTTTTCAGTCAGGTATTCCACGCAAACAGCAAAGTCTTCAATCGAATTGTTATAGTCCTTTAATCGGTATTCACATATACCTTTTAAGATGTAGCAATCTACACTACGTGAAATAATGAATTGACCTTTGAAAATCTCCAGACCCTTTTCTACATAGTACAAACTTTTTGAAGTATTATATCGGTAGCTATAACACAGGCTCAGTAAGTAATAATAATACCCTTTTGCCCACAAGGGTGTGCCAGGATAACTGCTATGCTGCATATCCACTTTCAACAATTGATTTAATGCCCGTTCATAATTCTGAGCTTTTACATAATACAACCCTGAGTACAAAATATAATAAAAGCGGTTATCATCCTCTAGTTGAGAAAAAATAGGTTCTATATGCTGGATAATGTTCAGGGCGGCCGGATGATCACTTTCTAAAATAAACAACCTTAACTCAGTCAATCTGATTAACAACTGAACTTTTGGCTCCAAACGGAAACGATCAACATCAACTATAGAATTAAGTCTTTCTCTTACCTTTGATGGATTGTTGTGTTCAAGAAACAATTGCTTGTTAATCGTATCCAGATCTTCTTTAACCCTCATAGAAAGTTCTAAGATGTTTTCTTGTTGTTCTGAAATACCAAGCCTTTTTAAAATTAATTTCAACGTATCCGGATGAGGGTCTACTTTCTCATTCTCCACCTTACTTAGATATGTATGAGAGCAAATACCTTCGCAAAGTTCCATTTGTGTAATTTTCAATTCTTTCCTTCTCAACTTCAGGATTTTCCCATAGTTTCTCACACTAATCGATACCCCTCGCCGTTTTTGTGTTCAAGTAGATATATGACTTTTTGTCTATCCTCACAGCAACCTTACTCTCTTTAGCCTACATTTAGAATATTGAAAAATTTACCGTAAGTCAAATTATCCCATTGAACCTTTCGTTAGTAGTAAAGAAAGAAGTAAAAGAAATTTGAAAATTTTATAAAATACTGTACGTTTTGCGCTAATACTCACATTATTTTTTCAAATTTGATTTATCTAACAAACCCCAAGTGCGTATAGACTAGAAATATAAAAACAAAAAAACCCACCACTTAGGCAGGTTATCTGAGTATAGCTTTAATAACAGGGGTTTTAATCATCTTTATCTCATCTACTTCTGATTCATAGGATTGTCCAGCTTTAAAGATTTTCTCTTGTTCAATTCCTTCACTCTTATGGATATACACTGTACCCACTTCCACAGGCATACTACTATCTCCAGAGAGAACTTCAGCAAAATTATAACCCGTTTGGTTATTGTTGCTTTTATTCAACTGAAATTTATGGATATAGCCTTCTGTTGACGCGTTGTAGGAAGTTGGAAACTCTTCAGTTTGATACCTTCCGGTAACTGTAGAATAGTCTACGGTTAAATTTTCATTTGATAGCAAACCGAAGATATCGGTACCTTCATCTTCTGAACCATATACCCAATCAAACGAGTTTGTAGATACATAACCACCGTTACTTAACTGTGAAATAGAAGTGGTTAACTCTAAAACATCTCCGTTATCCGCCTGGTATCTATAAGTTTTTGAACAAACTATGCTTTCATTTGTGTCACACTGATTAATGTCCTCCTCGTTCTCCGAGGTATCCCCCTCCTTAGAGGTGATGTCCCACTCAGTGCCATCTCCCACTAATTTATAAGTCGATCGGTAGTTTGTAGGAGGATCATATTCCAAGAATCGAGTTATTTCGTCATCACTAAACTGTTTGATGATACCCTTAGAAAAACCTAACATAATCAGTTGAAGAACCTCTTTATTTTGAAGTTGATTTATATCATTTACTTCTTCGGGTTTTTCCCATAAATCCTTCATTTCGCTATAGGAAAAACCTAACTTTTTAACTTCGTCCAAATCTCTTTCTTCTTCAACAGCACTACACCCCACTAAAACAAACAATGCGAGAATTACAACTAAAAACTTTACGCACCTGTTCACTGCATTCACCTACCTCTCTGTCCCCTATATTCCATTTTACAAAAAAGCCTTAGAATGGTAAATTCTAAGGCTTTAAAGAAATGTTATTTTGTGAAGGAAACTGCAGCAGAGCTTATTGGTACATCACTAGTTGTATTCGAGACAGAAATTGAAGCGCCTGCAGGGAGTGATACTCCAAAACTTGTACTCCATCCTGTCTTCATATGTGTGTATAAAGCATAAGCTGAAGAACTTGTCCCATATGACCAGTCAAATTCTGCGTAAGTATATCCGCTATCATCTACCGCTTGCAGCCATTGACCATCACGTTGCCAATATTCCTCGTGGCTATAAGAATCTCTGTCGAGTTTATGATAATATCCGTTAGAGTCAGGGTAGTAGCTCCCTGTAGAAGTAGTTCTAGACGCTACATACCCATAATTATCATGATATTCAGTTGTCCAAGAACCGAAAATTGTACTATAATCTACTGTTAGAGCTTCTTTATGACCACTACCAAAAAGATCAATATGTCTTTCGTTTGAATCGTACACCCAATCAAAATCAGAAACGATGGCATAGGTTGTTGAATGTGTTGCTGCAACTACCAATCTAACCATGGAAGATGAGTTAGAACCTTCACACGTAGTGTCGATATCACATAGTTGAGCCGAGAATTCCCCACCCGGAGATTTATTTTTCTTTGCTTTTTTGTACTTTTCTTTATTATTTTTTTCAGCTGTTTCATACTCTTCCTTAGTAGCTGGCTCCATTTTTCCGGTTAATTCATTGTATTTAGAATATGAAACTTTTACATCTACTAGATCAGCAGGTTCCTTATCTTTAAAGTGGTCCCAGTCCCTTTGAGTGAATCTCTCAATTCTCTCTTTTGTAAATCCAAGATTAGCTAGATGTAAAATATCTTTTTTATTTAAATTTAATTTCTCTTTGTTTTCACCTTTTAGCTTTACTTCGCCTTTGTTACTCAGTAAACTCTTAACATCCTCTTTCGTAAAACCTAGCAGCTCCAACATTTCATTCTTTGACTTTGTTTTCACTGTTGACGACTCTGCGGCAGCAGGACTAAAAGACAGTCCAAATACAACAGTGACCAAGAGGAAAATTGTAAAAAGTTTTTTCATATTATTCCTCCTCCGTTGTTAATTCTACCTTATCAAACATTCAGGAGTAGTTGTATTGTTAAAAACAATTGGTTTTATCTAGAGTATTGGCTACTTAAATAAGCTTTCCCTGAAAATTTTCACAGATTTTTGATAGTCGTATAGAAAAATAAAAACATATGCCAATAAACATGATATGATCCAGATGGAATTTGCACAACCAGACAGAATTTTTTAAAATAAAATGAAGCACTTACACCTTTATAGCCAGCGCTCCTTAAGAATCTTTTAATTCTTGACCATTATTTTAATAGAGGAAAATTCCATTTGATAGAACGATTTAGAATCGGCTCTAAAAACAATGTATTAGAGGGGAATCCTAAAAGATTCCCCTTCATATCAGCATTTTCATTATTGCATATCTTTATAGTGCCAGATCATCCCCTCGTATATAGCCTCTGCGACATCATAATCAGCTTTGTTTTCTGAATTAAAAACCCAGCTCCCATTTTTATCAAAGTCTTCTCCAATAATTAAGGAATTGGGATTGACCTTAATGAGTTCTTCCTTAGATAATCCTTCACCGACAATAGTAACGTCTTCTACATCTTCTTCATTCACGTATAAAGGGGCATAAGCCACTTCATTTCCTCGCTTATACTTCTTATATTTAAAGAGTTCTATCAGAGTAGAGGTATTCAGAAAAACCCCCCTCCCCATTAAGTCACTAACATCAATGCCTACTCTTTTCTCCCATCGTTACTCCTTTTCACTTTATATTTTCTTTATCCCCTTCCTTATTTCAACATATATAATTCACTTTCATCTTCCATTAAATGGCCCGTTTGTTGAATAAGCCAATTCCATTTCCCCAGTGTATAAACTAGTAAAATGAAAGAGGTTAAGCTTTGGTGGTATCCATAAAAAAACAGGTCTAATCCTCCTTGGGACCAAACCTGATTTTTCCTATATTTCAATCAGTCACGTTTCGCTTTGGAACGGACTTCTAACAGTTTGTTTTTGAGGTCGTTCTCCATTTGGACGAGTTCTAGTTCTACTTGATGGCGCTTTTCTCGGCCTTCTTGTTGGATTTGTAAGGTTTCTTCTAGTGTTTCGATTAGGTTTTCTTGCGTTTTCTTCAGCGTTTCGATGTCGACCAGACCTCGTTCGTTTTCACGTGCTGCAGAAATTGTATTTTGTTTAAGCATTTCGGAATTTCGCAATAACAATTCATTGGTAGTTTCCGATACGTTCTTCTGTGTATCTACTGCCTTTTGCTGATTATATAAGGAAACCGCAATAACCAGTTGATTCTTCCATAGAGGTATTGCTGTTAGAATGGAAGATTGAATTCGCTCCACCAGTGTCTGATTTGTATGCTGGATCATTCTGATTTGCGGTGCCATTTGCAGGGTGATTTGGCGGCTGATTTTCAGGTCATGTGTGCGCTTTTGAAGGCGGTCTGCAAATTGCATCATATCACTAACGGCCTGTACATCCATTTGATTATTCGTTTGCCTTGCTTTCTGTTCTAGCTCCGGAATGATGGTCCCTTGAATTTCATCAAATTTATGCTCCGCAGCAGCGATATAAATGTTTAATGCCTGGAAATAATCTTTGTTTTTGTCGTATAAAGATTCAAGCATAATATTGTCACGCTGTAACACCTTTTTAAAGCTTTCGAGTTGATCTGAAATTTTATCAATTTCAAAACCAATTTTACGGTATTTCGCAAAAAGTTGTTGTACTGAATTATTGACACTTCCAAAAAATTTACCAAAGAAGCCTTTTTTCTGAGGTTCCAGCTCTCCAGGTTTTACTTCTTTGATCTTTTTCATTAATTCAGAAACCACTTCTCCTACCGGGCCTGCGTCCTTTGCCTGAACATGAGACAATATGGAATTAGAAAAAGTGGACAATTCGTTTTGTGCAGTGACACCGTAGGAAGATATAGCGTGTTGGTCATTTGGATCAATTTGTTTTGCGATATCAATTGCTTTCGCTTTGTACTCTTCAGAAAGGGTATCCATTACCTTTTCTTTTTTTGGTTCTGATTGAACCTCATTTAGATCTTGCATCATCATTTCGTTTTCCATTTTCGGTGTCTCGAATGGATTGCTTAATAAGTCATTCAGTGTATCTTCTTTTACTTGGTTTTTTACTTGATCATTGTTTTTCATTGTCACTCACCCCATAAGCTACTTCTTCTCAATTATTCTCTTATCTGTATCAAGCTGTTGATAATTCATCAGTTTAATTTCTGTCGTAAGATTATTCATATCCCCTGAAAGCACTGCCATCAACTCTTTTTCCATACTGCGTTCTAATTGTTTTAAAGCACTTTCTGTTTCTCGAAGCGCTTGAGAAACTTCATGAGTTCGCACTGGTTGATTTAATAGGTGCACATATTTTTCAGTGATGATAGCAGAGGAATCCAGATGATGGTGAAAGAAGCTTTGTGCTGTACGATACCGAACCGGTTCCTTTTCCACCATTTTAATGATTTTAGTCGAGATTTTAGATAATTTTGTTATCGTTTGATAAACAAAAATAGAGCGTACTCTAAACCTTGAACTATTTATCTTCTTTGCTTTTTCTTTCGCTTCTCTTAATTGAGCAATAACATATTTTTTCTCTTTTCGTTCAATCTTTTCCAGGTCATTATTAGGTAGCAATTTTCTCTTCAACGCCCAATAGCTTCCAAGAAAGCCACCAAAGGCGCCAAGGATACCAAGTTGAATTTGATTACCAGTTAGAAGAAATACTATTAAAAATCCGATGGCAGCTAAATTAAACGATAGGATAATAATAAAACTTTGCAGTAAGAACCGTTTCATATTTTCACTCCTCACCTTTTTTAAAGGCTTAAGATAAACTATACCTTTCTTACGTATTTAACAAGGGAAAGGTTTCAATTATTTATAGTTTTATTATATAGGAAAGAAGTCGGAATACGAAATATTTTATGTATCAGCAACTAGAAAAGATGAAAAAGGCCCTTGATTATGTAAAAATCAAAGGCTTTAAAGTTTATTAAATTCCTATGGAAACATATTTCACTTCCAAATATTCTTCCATCCCGTGATGTCCGCCTTCTCTGCCGATACCACTTTCTTTTAACCCGCCAAATGGGGCCTGTGCAACAGAAGGTGCCCCATCATTGACACCAATAATGCCATAATCAAGCCCTTCCGTAACTCGATAAATTCTGGACATTTTCTCGGTAAATACATACGCAGCCAATCCATAAGGAGAATTGTTAGCTCTCTTGATTGCCTCTTCTTCCTCTTTAAAGGTTGTAATTGGTGCAAGAGGACCAAATGTTTCCTCGTTCATGCAAAGCATTTCGTCTGTTACGCCAGTTATGACTGTCGGTTCCATGAACGTTTTTTCTTTCACTTCGCCGCCAAAAGCAACCGCTGCACCTTTTTCTTTGGCATCGCTTAAATGCTCTTTCACTTTTTCCAATGCATCTTCATCAATCAGTGGACCAAGATCCACTCCACGTTCCATCCCGTTTCCAACTTTTAGTTTAGAAACCTCTTTGACGAAAAGTGAAGTAAATTCTTCCGCTACACTCTCCTGTACATATATTCTATTGGCACAAATACAAGTTTGACCGGCATTTCTGAATTTTGACTGAACAAGTCCTTTTGCTGCTTTTTCCAGGTCCGCATCCTCAAATATGATAAACGGGGCATGTCCGCCAAGCTCCAATGATAGTTTCTTGACTGTATGAGATGCTTGTTCCATTAATTTCTTACCAATCTCCGTAGAGCCTGTAAAGGTAAGCTTTTTCACATCTTTATGTTTCATTAATGACTCGCCAATAACGGAAGATTTTCCGGTGATGACTTGAAGAACCCCTTTAGGGAGCCCTGCTTCGTCTGCATATTTTGCCAGAAGTAAGGCAGTCAGTGGAGTCTGTCCAGCTGGCTTCACGATCACTGTGCATCCAGCAGCTAGAGCAGGAGCAACTTTCCTAGTAATCATGGCCGCAGGGAAATTCCAAGGCGTGATTGCGGCTACAACTCCAACCGGCTGCTTCTGAATCAGAACTCTTTTATCCTTAGAGGAAGATGGAATGGTTTCTCCGTAAATTCTTTTCCCTTCCTCTTTGTACCAATCTACAAAACTATTCGCATACCCAACCTCTCCCAACGCTTCGCGGAACGGTTTGCCTTGCTCCTTCGTAAGGGTTTCTGCAATAAGCTTTTTATTTTCCTCTAATAAAAGGAACCATTTATTTAAAATATCTGCACGCTCGTATGCCGTATAGTTCCTCCAAGTTTGAAAGGCTTCTTCGGCATGTTGGACCACATTTTCTAATTGGTCCTCAGAGATGCTAGGTACCGTACCAATCACTTCGCCAGTTGCTGGGTTTGTCACCTCAATTACTTCCTCGGTATTCACCCATTCACCGTTTATGTACATCGAATATTTTTCCATTGTGTTCCCTCCAATTAAAAGTTTTCAGGACATTCTCTTTAATATATTCACTCTTTATGGGACATTCCCTTTATTGAACACAAAAAAACACCCGTTAAGGTGTTTTTTGTTCGGCAACTGCAACTGGTTGACGAAATAATCTTAAACCATATATCAAAATCAATGTTAAAGATAACATCCCAAAAACAATAGCCATCATCTGAAGTCCTATAGTATCAAGGAACAGCCCGGTTCCAAGAAGAACTACCTGGAACAACACGCGATCCAGCATATTTCGGAATGAGAAAAAGCGCCCGTGGTACTCTTTCGGTATTTTCGTTTGAAAGATGGTTGCTGCAATAGGAAAGAAACACCCAACCGCCAAGCCAAATAACCCAAACGAGAACAATGTCATCCATTTAATGTCTGCAAAATACAAACTTAGGTGAGAAATGGCGATTAACGTAACAAAGAAAAACATTAACGGTACCATATTGTTATCATTGGAAATGCGTTTTACGGCGAATGCACCAATCATAAAGCAGACACCTTCTATTGTGTATATCCAACTTTTAATTGCTTGATCATCTTGGATTTCACTGATGTTAATAACCATCAGGTTGAACCCGCCGATGAAAAGGAATGGAATAAACGTTAGAATCAATACGGTCAGAGCGATCGGTGTTTCCTTTAAAACCGGCAGGACTTCTTTGAAGTCTCCGGATCTTTTGTTCTTGCCTTCTAGTGAGTCGTTACTGTTCGGTTCTTCAAAGTTTAGTAAAAAGGTAAGTAAGAATAGTATTCCATATGCAACCATGGATGCCATATACAAGGAAGACAAACTCATGATGACTAGCATCGCTCCCGCAAGTGCTGTCCCTGCAATCCTAGAAACAGTGGATACATTCATATGCACCCCGTTCATTTCTAATAAATCTTTGTCTTTCACAATCAACGGAATAGATGATTGCAACGCAGGAAAATAAAATGCGGCAGACAACTGAATAGCAATCATAAAAATGATCATAAACAGAATAGATTGATATTCAATCGCTAAAAACATAAATACTACACTAATCATCCGGCCAAATCCTGATACTAGCATTACACGTTTTTTACTTGTTGAGTCAATAATTTTACCAGCTAAAGGGCCTACCATCACTCCTGCAAGTAATCCCGCAAACAAAATAAGTGACTTGGCAAAGTCTGAAGGCACCAATGCCTGCATAAACTCCAAGTTTCCGATAATACCCGTCCATAAGCCTAATCCAGCGATAAATTCACCTATTAAAATAATCCATACATTCCGGTTTTTCCACATGATAGTTTCTCCGATCACTTGTGTTGTTGTAAGAAAACTATACCACGGAATGAATTAATTCGCCACTCGAAATTTCCGTTTGTAAGCTTATTCTCAAGTACTCTGATTGAGGTCTTTATACTGGTGATGAGGACATCTCTCGACCAATTTCCTCGTCACTGAGGTCTTCATCACGGCGATGAGGACGTCTCTCGACCATTTTCCTCGTCACTGAGGTCTTCATCACGGCGATGAGGACATCTCTCGACCTTTTTCCTCGTCACTGAGGTCTTCATCACGGCGATGAGGACGTCTCTCCTTCTTTTTCCTCGTCACTGAAGTCTTCATCACCATGATGAGGACCTCCCTCCTCCTTTTTCCTCGTCACTGAGGTCTTCATTATAGTCTTTTTGTTATGTACAACTTTTAAATAAATTCCAGTTAAAAACAATAACCATGATGCACCCATTGAAAATCCGCCTAATACATCTAGTGGGTAGTGAACTCCTAGATAGACTCTGCTAAATCCTATTAGTCCTATTAGAACAAAACAACCAGTCATCAAGATATTCCTAAGCCAGGTTTGCTTGATTTTTATGTAACATAAGAATGCAATAGCCCCGAAGAATGCCATGGAATTCATGGAGTGTCCACTAGGGTAACTATAGAACCCTGCGTCTACAACATGGTCTAAACTTGGTCTGTCTCTTGAAAAAATCGTCTTTACAAATGTATTTAGCAATCGAACGCCTACAAGATTAGCCCAAAGAAAGAGAGCCAAATACCAGTTTCGCTTAAAAAGAATGAATAGGGTCATGACAACAAGTGCTGGATAGAAAAACCGCCTTGATCCAATATAAGATAAAAAGATATAAAATCCATCCATCTCACCTATTCTATAAAGGCTTTCACCAATCATCCTGTCCCAAGACTCAGTTGCTTCTATATTTGTCAATAATGCTACCAATAGAAAAAGGAAAAAAGAATCCCACTTACTTTAAACATAGCGTTAGATTTTATATAACTATTCATGATGTCACTCCCGACAAAAAAGGCTAACTCCTTGTTTCTTAGAGTTAGCCTAATTGCTTGTTTTATAAGCTTTTTAACAATAATTTTTTCAATAGGGGAAAAAGGACATCTGGTAACTCTTCAATATCCGGAACTAAAATACTATACTTGCCATACATATTTTGTATGGTTTTTACTTGTCCCTCATCAATTTCACCGTTAGCCAAGAATACGTTGATTACTTCAAGTCCGTTTTTCCGTGCTTCCATAACAGCTTGATGGGTATCGACTATCCCGTTTTTTTCATAATCCATCGCTGCAGGTTCCCCGTCGGAGAATACGAGTAGAAATTTTTGTTTTTCACTGCGGTGTACAAGTCTTTTGGTCATGTGTCTGATCGCATAACCATCTCTGTTATCTTCTTCAGGTTCAAGCTGGAGAATCTCTGGCCCGGAAGCAGGTCTGAGACTTGAATTAAAATCTATCACAGTTTTAAAGTAGTTCGGTTGGCTTGTCTTTGTTGCATCATTCGTATCTTCCCAGAATCCTACCACTTCGTGCGGGACAAATACGGATTTTAACGCTTCATGAAAAAGCGTTATTCCATATTTGGTCTGTTCCATTTTATCGAACATGGAAGCCGAACAATCAACCAACAGAGAGAACACAGCATCAATTTCAATGGAAGGATTATCTTTTTTATAAAAAACTCTTGGGTTTTCTTCTGTAAACCAAGGTAAAAGCTTTTTACTTAGTCTTCCGAATGGAAGATCGCTTCTTGGCATGATTTTTTTGTGCTCTAACGTTTTCTGTATCAGTTGTTTTAATTTCTTTTGGTAGGTGGAGACAAACAGTTTGTATTCATCATACCCCGCATAATGTTCCGATGATATATTCTCTGGTTTTAAGAAGACAGGATAAGCGAATTTGTTTTCTTTCCCAAACTCTGCGCCGCTTCCTCCTTCTTTTTTTGTATCATTTAGAACGTCCAGCGCTTCCAGCTTGGAATAATCATTCTTAATCGTCTGCTGACTTTCACCCTGAACAAAGCCCATTGCCTGGTCTCCATCTTCTCCTTCGCGCACGCCTTCCCCCATTAGATCCGTTTTTGTTCCTTGTTCCATATCGAATTGGAGGAAGCTTTTGTTGTTGCTTTCTGATTCACGGTGCCATGTTGGTAGCTTGTCTTCATGAACGTCTTCTTCATCATCTTCATTATCATGTTGTTTTATATCGTCATTTTTCAGTTCACTTTTTCTTTTCATTTCATCAAAGGTCGGGGACTCGTCTTCTTCAGGCACCTCTGAAAAGTCCGGTAAGAAGAAATACGTATTAAGCATATCTCTGTCCAGGAGATCTTCTATTACTTCTACGATGGTTTGGACACTACCAAAGATATCTTTCGTATTTTTTGCTTCATAAGATTTAGCAATTTCGTCCCGAAGGAATGGGAGTGCAAGGTCTAACTCTTCATTCAATGGAGGCACTTCCTCCAAGGGATTATCAGACGTCAATAAAAGATACAACAAATTGTACAGCGCATCTGTCATAATGTTTCTTTCCAAATTGACCGTTAGCTGGCTTCTGAAATATTTGCGATATTCCACTCTTCGTACCATAAAGGTTTTAGTGGTGCCTGGCCGCTCCCGTTTGCAAAGTTCCTCAAGTCTTATATCTTCCATCAAAATAAACAATTGTCTGCTAAAGCTTGATAAATGTGTTTTTTTCATAAACCCAAAAAGCTGTTTAATCACTTTATAGTCTGTATGCACAACAGATCCCACACTTCGTAAATACACATCGCTTTTCATTCCGTGCAGTTTTTCAAAAGTAGGATGGTTATCCCAAAATAAACTGATATACATTTTATTTATATATGGGTCATAGTAGGACTTGAACGCATATTCCACCTCAAGGTCTTTCTTTTTAGAAAGGGAAGTCGCTAAGTCTGATAACTCCATAAATAGAAAGGAATCAATTTTTTTATCATTAAAAACGATAGGTCTCACGTTAATCTCCTCATTCAAACAAAGTTTGTGCGATGTTTAAGATAGCGGCTTTTTCTCTATCATCTTCCAACTTTTCTACAATACCACGCTTAATTGCTCTAAGCGGTGGCAAGTATAGACTAAGATCACAAGTGTCTAATAGCGCGCGCACAGACGCAGCTTCTTCGGATAGATTTCCGTTTTCAACAAGCGCGATAAGGTCAGCAGATAATGTTACATACTTACTAAGTAGCTTTTCATCATCTAATTGAGATTGACTTTTCAATACTTGAAGCAAAACCTCTCCCTGTACATAAGGTACATCGATGACAACAAAACGATTTTTCAATGCTTCATTTAATGGTACCGTTCCCACATACCCTTCATTAATTGCCGCAATCACGCCAAAGTCCTGATTTGCTTTCACTACTTCACCTGTAAAAGGATTCGTAATGGTTTTACGGTAGTCCAATACTCCGTTTAGAATTGGCAAGGTTTCAGGTTTCGCCATATTTATCTCATCTATATATAAAAGGTTTCCTTGTTTCATTGCATTGATCACTGGACCTGGCACAAACTCTATCGTCGCTTTTCCATCATTATTGTGAATCGTTTTAAAGCCAAGTAGTGCTTCAGCATCTAAATCTACAGAGCAGTTGATACTATGCATCGGCTGATGAAAAATGGAAGATAACGTTTCTGCCAATTTCGTTTTTCCTGAGCCGGTTGGCCCTTTTAATAGAACGTTCTTTCCCATAGATAAAGCAATAATACAATCAAACAAAACATCATTGTCTGAAGAAGTATACCCTGCCGATCCTATAAGGGAGCTTGTACCCTCTTTTTCTTTATTTCTTTTTATCTTTTCTTGAATCGCTGTAGGTAATTGATCTATAGCAAACATCTTTCAGTCTCCTTTTAACTTATTCCATTTAGTATCCCACATTTTGAGCGTAGATATCGTATTATTGAAAAAGGCTGCTGACATTAGATTGTCAACAGCCTAGTACATTATATCAATTATTGTATGTTACTTGAAGTAAAAAGAGCTAACTTACTTAATGCTATCTACTTCTTGAACTACTTTGTTCTTACCGGAAACAATCCAGCCACCAACAGCGATACCGATTAAGACAATCCAGAACATTGCTTTAAACAGTGGACTGTGCGGGAAGTGGTATGGAAGCACGCCAACACTTGGGTGTGCCAATGTGTACATAGCAAGTTTGAAACCTACCCAACCTACAATTAAAAATGCGGCTGTTTCCAAACTTGGTCTTTCTTTTAACAACTTAACGAACAAGGTAGCAGCAAAACGCATGATGACTACCCCGATAAATCCACCAAGGAAGATGATGATGAATTGTCCTCCATCTATTCCTCCTATTTGAGGTAGATTAGTTTTTGGCAATGTCATGGCCAATGCGAAAGCTGCAAGAATAGAGTCTACTGCGAATGCAATGTCTGCAACTTCTACTTTGAAAACTGTCATCCAAAAACCGGATTGTTTTTTGGGATTGTCAACAGTGGCAGCATGCTCCACTTTTGCCACAGCAAACCGTCGCCATATATGGTTTAGTGCAATAAACAGCAAGTATGCGGCACCGATCGCCTGCACCTGCCAAATAGTTACTAAGTAAGAAATTGCGAATAAGGATCCAAGCCTGAAGACGAGTGCTCCGGCCAGCCCGTAAAATAAAGCCTTTTTCCGTGCTTCTTCCGGGAGGTGCTTAACCATAATTGCTAGTACTAATGCGTTGTCAGCCGCTAAAATACCTTCTAGTGCAATCAAGACAAGAAGAACCCAGCCGTATTCCAATAATAATGATAATTCCATGGTTTCCTCTCCTTTTTACATAACAAAAGCCTTTCCTGGAAAACAGGTAAAGGCTTTTATGAACACATAAAAGACCTTTACCTAGAACTGTCCAATTTCCAGTTTAGGCAAAGGTCTTGCTAACAACATCAAGGTTGCCGATAAAGCCGGTGCTGATTCAGTCAGTCACGTCATGACGGCAATATCGTTCTCATAGCTACTCCCCTTTGATTGGGCTTGTGCATATGTAGTTTTAATATAAACCTATTCTAGTAGCTTTATAGAAATGTGTCAACATAATATTTTTTTCCTGATTTGTCTGTCTATTGTCTTAAATTTCTAATATTTTATTTCTACACTCTAAATAAATGTTTTATGATATAATCCATACCATTATTACATAATTACTTCATATAAAGGTCGTGGCACTGATATGCATCAAGTATTCTCCTATAAAGAACGTCTACATCTTTTTATTAAAATTGTCGTTCCCATTCTTATTACCCAACTCGGCTTATTTTCCATGAATCTCTTTGACATCATGATGACCGGAAACGTAGGGGCCAGTGACTTGGCTGGTGTAGCGATCGGTTCTGGCCTTTGGGTTCCAGTCTACACAGGTCTTAGTGGAATATTACTCTCCATTACTCCCATCGTCGCGCAATTGGTTGGCGCCAAAAAAACAGAAGGTGTCCCATTTTCGATCACACAAGGTGTGTATGTTGCATTTGCCATGAGTTTACTTATTATCTTAGTGGGCGCTTTGTTGATTAATCCGATACTTTCTGGAATGAGCTTGGAAACAGGAGTAAGACATGTAGCCAAATATTACTTAATTGCCCTTGGCTTTGGGATCATTCCATTGTTTGTCTACACAGTAATTCGATGTTTTATTGACGCCCTAGGACACACGAGAACATCTATGATCATCACACTGCTGTCCTTACCTATTAATGTCTTACTGAACTACTTATTGATTTTCGGAAAACTTGGACTCCCTGCCCTTGGCGGAATTGGCGCAGGAGTGGCGTCTGCATTGACCTACTGGGTTATCATGATTATTTCTTTATACATTGTCCTAAAGAAAAAGCCTTTTACGAAGTTTCCACTTTTCAAGAAACTATATCCTATTTCTTTTTCAAAGTGGAAAGAGATCTTATTAATCGGGGTTCCGATAGGACTTTCGATTTTCTTTGAAACCAGTATATTCTCAGCTGTTACACTTTTGATGAGTTCTTTTGACACAGTAACGATCGCTTCTCATCAAGTGGCCTTGAATTTCGCTTCTCTGCTTTATATGATTCCGCTCAGCATTTCAATGGCGTTAACCATATTGGTCGGATTTGAAGTTGGAGCAGGACGCATACAAGATGCAAAACAATACACCATCATGGGCGTAGTTTCGGCAGTTCTTCTTTCCTCCATTTGTGCTGTCTTTCTATATTTCTTTAGAGCAGAAGTGGCTTTTCTTTATACAAAGGATCCAGAAGTGATTGCACTTACAACCGCTTTCCTTCTATACGCTATTTTCTTTCAACTATCAGATGCGATTGCCGCACCAATCCAAGGAGCATTAAGAGGATATAAAGATGTCAATGTTACGTTTATGCTAGCTTTTGTATCTTATTGGATCATCGGTTTGCCAATTGGATATTTACTCGCAAACTTTACTGACTACGGAGCATTTGGCTATTGGATTGGCTTAATTTGTGGATTAGCAGCTGGAGCTGTCGGGCTTTCATGGCGTTTAAATATTCTTCAAAAAAGATATATGGCAACAACAGTACCTGTAAAATAAATATAACTATTCTTATAGGAATAAAAAAAGGACTTATGTAGTAAATTGTCGAAAAAAGTCATATTATAATTTTTAAGTGAGGTAATACCTATGAATGATTATGATATGGAAAAAGTCCGTGCTTCCTTACACTATTTTCGCCATGAGCTAAAAGTCCTTCTTGATCTACTTGAAAGCTATGAACTATCAAATTATGAACAGAAAGCAGAATTGCAGAAAGAGCTGATTATACAGTTCAAAAATTATAAAGTTAAATTAAAAAGAGAAATAAAAATCTTGATCGAATATGATGCCAATCTTTTGAGTTCAGACTATCTATTACCTTCTTTGGCCGTTGCATTTGCATATCTTCAAGATATTGGAGTCAACCGAATAAACCCTAATAGCGTCCAAAAGGTTGCTCAACAAATAAAGAAAGCACATTTCTTTATGGAGCGTTTTGAGCAAAGCATTAATTACAAGATATAGAAAAAGGCAGCCGAGTGGCTGCCTTTTAAATTGTGCCTATATTATTTTCCGATGAACATTTGAGTCCAGTAGTTACCTTCT
Source organism: Bacillus sp. m3-13 (assembly GCF_000175075.1). Classification (NCBI taxonomy): domain Bacteria; kingdom Bacillati; phylum Bacillota; class Bacilli; order Caryophanales; family Bacillaceae; genus Bacillus; species Bacillus sp. m3-13. Next base: position 204,537 of record NZ_ACPC01000015.1, on the reverse strand, counting down.
TCCACATGACCTACGCCAATGTGAGTGAAGTTTTCATTCATGATATTAGCACGGTGACCTTCAGAATTCATCCAAGCATTTACAACTTCTTCAGGGCTTTGTTGACCTTGTGCAATGTTTTCCCCAGCAGTGTTGTACTGAATTCCGTATTTCTTCATCATATCAAATGGAGATCCGTGAGTCGGGCTGTTATGAGAGAAATAATTGTTTTGCTGCATGTCTTTAGACTTGTCTTTCGCTACTTTGCTTAATTCTACATCCAATTCTAATGGAGCTAAACCTTGTTTTTCACGCTCAGCGTTTGTTAATTCTACTACTTTCTTTTCAAACTCACTTACAGCACCTGCAGCTTGTTCAGTTGCTGGTTTTTCAGCATTTTGCTGTGGAGCTTGTTGTTGTGGAGCTTGAGCTTCTTGTTTTGGTTCTTCTTGTTTCGGTGCTTCAGCAGGAGCTTCCGCTTTTTCTTCTTTTGGAGCTTCTACTTTTTCAGCAGGTTTCTGCTCAGCTTGTTTTGGTGCTTCTTGTTTTGGTGCTTCTTGTTTTGGTGCTTCTTTTTCAGCTGCTTCAGCAGATGGTGCGCCATTTAAGTTTACTTTAACACCATATTTTTCTTCAAGATCTTTTACGTAACCATCTAAGAATGCTTTTGCGTCTTCTTGGTTAGTAAATGCTTTGTTACTATTAAATGAAGTGACTTTGTTTGTTAAGTCACATGTTGGTTTTGTTGGTGCGTTTGATTCTGCTTTTGCATTCATTCCGAATGGTGCTGCTGTTAATACAGCTGCAGTAGTTACAGCAGTGATGATTGACTTTTTGTTGATTTTCATAGGTGTGTTTCCCCCTTGAAAGTTTTTTGTGTTGCTTTCTTGCTACACGAAAATCATATCATGGGTTTTGTGTAATATTAGAGGAATAATGTGGATATTGAAAATGTTATTTTTCTATAATTATCCATATACTACAAGAATCTTTATGTATCAAAGGATTTCATAGAATCTATAAATCGCTGTATTTTAATTATTTTTCCAGTAAAATGAAACACATTAAAATTATACTAAAAGAATGGTGTTGACAGGTTTTAAAACCGTCCTTTTTATTACAGGATAGTACTGTTATGTTACATTCTTTACAGGAAATTTTACTTTTATGGATAAAAAACCATAAAAACACCAAGCTGTTTTGGAAAGCCTGGTGTTTCGCACAAATTTATTTTTCTATCCAAGTGAACATATACTTTTTATCTTCAATACTGTGAGCTTTTTTAACAACCTTCAAAGGCTTGAATGTATCTATCATCACTGCAAGCTCCAAGGTCTCCTTCTTTCCGATACTAGCTTCAGTGGTACCAGGATGAGGACCATGCGGGATTCCAGATGGGTGTAGGGTGATGGATCCTTCCTCAATCCCTTTGCGGCTCATGAAGTTGCCTGCCACATAATAAAGTAGTTCATCACTATTTACGTTGCTATGATAATACGGAGCCGGTATCGCTTCTGGGTGGTAGTCGTATAATCTAGGCACAAAAGAACAAACAACAAAGTTATGTCCTTCAAACGTCTGATGGACTGGAGGTGGCTGATGAACTCTGCCTGTTATCGGTTCAAAATCTTCTATATTAAATACCCATGGATAGAGATAACCGTCCCACCCGACAACATCGAGTGGGTGATGACCAAGTACATGTGAATGCAAATATCCCCTTGTTTTGGTGATTACTTCATACTCACCTTTGTCTGTAAAAGTTTCTAACGCTTCAGGCCCTCTGAAGTCACGTTCGCAAAATGGACTGTGTTCTAACATCTGTCCATATTCATTGCGATACCTTCTAGGTGTGGTTAGTTGACTAAATGATTCAATGAAGAGTATTTTAGTTTCTTCATTAGGTACGACGCGGTAGATGGTACCGATTGGGATGGTCACATAATCTCCAGGACGGTATGTTATCGTCCCAAACATGGTTTCTACTTTTCCTGAACCGTAATGGATGAATAACAGTTCGTCTCCGTCACCATTTCGGTAATAATTATCCATCTTTTCTGTGACCAGCGCTGTTCCTATTAATAGATCACTGTTTCCTAATAGATACTCTCTGGAATTTAGTGCATTTCCTTTGGTCTCTAATGAAGTGGTTAGTAGGTGGCGATGATTCAGGGCATCTTGTTCTTCATATTCCGGCATATAGCTGCCAAGTACCGTGGATTTCACCACTTCTGTTGGCAGGTAGTGATGATAGAGTATGGATTGTGTACCTGAGAATCCTTTGGTACCCATTACTTGTTCTCTATATAACGTCCCGTCTTCCTTTTTGAACATCGTGTGGCGTTTATGTGGTATCTCTCCCATTTTACGATAATACATGAGCTCACCTCATTATATTGTTTAGTTGTTACTTAAAGTTTGAACGTTCCTTTTCGCTGCAGGCACTCGCTTTCCGCGGGGCGGTGCTTGAGCCTCCTCACTTCGTTGTTGGCCACTGAAAAAGTCTTTGATGTTAGATTATTTTAAGACACCGCTGTTAATTTCCGCAAACGGCTTCGCTTTCCACGGGGCGACCTTGAGCCTCCTCAGGCTACGCCCTGCAGGGTCTCAACATTGTCGCTACTCCCCCGTAGGAGTCTTCGCCTATTGCTCCAATCAACAGCTATAAATTATCCAAAAGATTGGTTACTAGGTTTTTCAGTGGCCTCCTTCGTTGCGGGGTCTCAAGTCTACCGCTACCTCCCGCCGGAGTCGAGTGCCTTCCGCTCCAATCCACTTATTGCTGGATATTACTTTCTGCAACAACACACTTATTTTATTGTGTTTTTCAATGTTCCTAGACCTGTAATGGTAAGTTCTACTTCATCCCCTGGTTCTAGCCAGCGGTGTACTTCTGTACCAAGTTCCAGGATGCAGCCGGTACCAACCGTCCCTGATCCTATCACTTCTCCAGGGTATAAGGTAACATCGGCTGAAGCTCTTTCAATCATTTGAGCAAAGCTATAGTGGATCTGCTTGAAATTCCCTTTAGAAAGCAGCCTACCATTTACAGAAGCGGTCATTTCCAGGTTATATCCTTTACTTGTCTTATACGATTCAAGTTCGTCAGGTGTCACAATGACAGGTCCTAGGGATGTCGCAAAATCCTTTCCCTTTGCTGGTCCCAAACCAACCTTCATTTCTTTTGCTTGAAGGTCCCTTGCACTCCAATCATTCATGATGCAATAGCCAAAAATGTACTCTTCGGCATCCTGCGCTTTTATATTTCTGCCTTCTTTCCCAATGATGCAAGCGATTTCCAGCTCATAATCGAGCCAATTGCACCCTGATGGTTTATCGATCTCATCCTCAGGTCCTTTAATGGCCAAGTGGTTGGTAAAATAAAAAACAGGAATCTCGTACCATTCCGGGATTACATCCAGTCCCCTTCTTGCACGCGCCGTTTTTACATGTTCCTCAAAGGCGTAGAAATCACGAACGCTTACAGGTCTAGGTAAAGGTGCTAGTAGGGTGACTTCCTCTCTTTTGTATCTACCTTTAGTACGATCACTTTCTAAATAAAGTGTTACTATATCTCGATATTTTTCATAATGATTTATCAATGTAAGTAGGTCGCTTGGTAATAGACCATCTGATGCTTCGTTCATGTCAACAACAATGTCATGATTGATCCAGCCGGCTTTTATCTCACCAGAGCTATTTCTAAAGGTAATATAGTTCATGACAACCCCTCACATTTCCTTATTTACGTTGAAGTTCGAACATATCACTGATGGCCTTGGTATACATGCTTCCTGCCATTCTTCCTACAGGGTTCAATTTCTTTGTATTTATCTTACCTTCGAAATAGAGGTCATCTGATATGTGGAAACTCTCTACTTTTCCGATAACCAGGCTGCCTGAACCTGGTAGATCACCGAAATGCAATACTTCATGCAGAGAGCACTCCATTTGGACAAGGCTTTCCTTCACACGTGGCGGTGCAACGACCAAACTAGATTCTTTCGTAAAACCTGATTCTACAAATTCATCCACATCGCTTGGGAACTCTGTTGCAGTGATATTCATTTGTTCCACTATTTCCTCACTGACAATATTGATGACAAACTCCTTTGTACTTTCAATATTCAATAAGGTATCCTTTTTCGAACCATCTGTCCCTCTTCGCATTGGAGAAAAGCAGATAAGCATCGGCTCGGCACTGATAGCTGTAAAAAAACTGAAAGGAGCGATGTTTGCAACTCCTTCCTTATTAATAGAAGAAACTAGTGCGATGGGTCTTGGCAAGATAGAACCTACCATCAGCTTGTATGCATCTTTCCAGGCAAGATTGCTTGGTTGAATATCCATGTTTGTCACCTGCACTTTGCTACAATTTTTTTAATGTCTCGATAAAATAACGGTTATCTTCCATCGAGCAGATGGTGACCCTAATACTGTTTGGATAACCCAAAACTGCTCCTGATTTAACCATGATTCCCTTTGTTAATAATTTTTGTGTGATTTCATTTCCATCTTTTCCGATATGTATCATCATGAAATTTGCTTGCGTAGGGAAATAGGTATAACCTAGTTTATCTAGTTCAGACTCCACGTATACTCTTCCTTCTTCATTGCGAAGGATACACACTCTTCTAAAATCCTGATCCATAATGGCTTCCATGGCAGCTGCTTGAGCAAGCTGATTTACATTAAAAACCTCTTTCACTTTGTTCAATTCTGCTGATATGGTAGGATCCATGATGCCATACCCAATTCTTAATCCAGCCAGGCCATATACTTTTGAAAAAGTTCTTAATATAACAAGGTTGGCATGCTTCTCTAGTAAAGGGATGGATTGAAGATATTCCTCACTTGTTGCATATTCATAATACGCCTCATCCAACACAATCAAGATATGCTCTGGTACTTTTTCAATGAAGGAAATAAGATCATTCTTATTTACAATTGTCCCTGTAGGATTGTTAGGATTGCACACAAACATCATTTTTGTCTGTTCTGTAATATTAGCGAGCATAGCTGTCAGATCATGCACGCCACCTTTTAATGGAACGATTACCGGCTTTCCGCCTTCAATGGAAACATTGGTTTTGTATCTGGGGAATGTAATATCAGCCATTATGGCTTCTTCTTCAGTATTCAGAAATGCTAGAATGAGCAACCTGATTATTTCATCTGAACCATTTCCAATGAACAACTGATTTTGGGCTACCCCCAAGAAATCCGCCAATTTAGTTGAAAGAGCTCTTGCGGAACCGTCCGGGTATGTAAATAAATGATCTAATCTTTGTATTAACTGTTTCTTTACAAACGGTGAACATCCAAACACATTTTCAATTTCAGACATGTTTCTTATATTCGCGATTCCTAATTCCGACTGTATATCCTGCAAGCTTTTCCCTAAAGGGTAGGCAGCAATATGCTGGAGAATTTCTCGGCTTTTTACTTTAACCGCCATTGGTTAATCTACCTCCTATAAAAAAAGGAGGAAACTGGTCCTCCCCTTTGTGACTTGCTTACAAATTCCCTCTTAATTCTTGCTCTCTTTCAATGGATTCAAATAACGCTTTGAAGTTTCCTTCCCCAAAGCCTTTTGCACCCTTACGCTGGATAACTTCAATGAAAAGAGTTGGTCTGTCTACAATTGGTTTTGTGAAAATTTGAAGCAGATATCCCTCATCATCACGGTCAACGAGAATGCTCAGCTCGCGAAGCTTTGCAATTTCCTCATCAATTTCCCCTACTCTTTCTGATAACATTTCATAGTAAGTGTCAGGAGTATTTAGGAACTCTACGCCGTTTTCTTTTAGCTTGCTTACTGTCTGTACAATATCTTCCGTTAAAATCGCAATATGCTGAACACCGGCACCATTATAAAACTCCAAGTATTCTTCAATTTGTGATTTTCTTTTTCCTTCTGCCGGTTCATTGATTGGAAATTTGATTCTGCCGCCATTGTGCATTACTTTAGACATTAGTGCGGAATATTCTGTGTTAATATCTTTATCTGTAAAATGGGTCATTTCTTTAAAGCCCATTACTTTTTCGTAATAAGCAACCCATTCTTCCATTTGTTCTACATTTCCTACCACATGGTCAATTCCGATAATTCCTGCATCTTTAACCGGTGTGGAATTCGTGTATGCCTTGAATCCAGGCATGAATACCCCCGTATAATTTTTCCGTTCAACCAATGTGTGAATGGTATCTCCGTATGTACCAATTACCGCTTTTTTCAATGTTCCGTTCTCATCTGTCAGCTCTTGTGGAGGCTGTATCGCAATCGCTCCTCTTTCCACCGCTCCATTGTAAGCACTTTCAACATCTTCCACGACAAGTGCAATATCCTTTACTCCGTCTCCATGCTTTTTAACAAACTCAGAAATTTTTGTATCCTGTTTAAGGGAACCTGTAATAACAAGTCGTACATTACGTTGCTTTAATACATAGGAAACTGTCTCCCTGTTGCCTGTCTCTAAACCAGAATAGGCGATAGGTTGGAAACCGAATGTGGTAGCAAAAAAATGTGATGCCTGCTTAGCGTTACCTGTGTAGATCTCCAAATAGTCCACATCTTTTACAGGAAAAACTTCTTCTGCTTGATCTTTTACTTGCATCGTTTTTTCTACGTTCATAAATACCCCTCCTAATTTTTATCTAAAAAATATTATTATTCTGAATATAATATAATCTATCATTTTAATAGTCTGCAAGAGTCTCGTTTAAAGCTAGAATGCTTTGACGCGACAACGTGTTATGAGGATGTTACTTTTTGCTTTGTCACTTTCGGGGCCTTATGAATTGCTTTTCCTTCTACGTCCTCCACCGACTCCCACACGCTTTCATTTACACTCGGGTGCGGGTAGGAAGGAAACAGCAAATCTTCTTGCCTTGCAACCATTTCTAAAGCAAGTGTTCCGATACTGATCATTTCTACCGCTTGGGCTCCCATCATATGAATACCCATAACCAAATCTGATTTCGCATCTGTTATCGTTTTACTAAAGCCTTCTTTTTGTCCAAGAATGCTTGCATACCCATTTGTTTGGAGGGTGCTTTCTCCTACCTTCACTTCAAATCCATTTTCAATCGCAACTGTTTCTGTCATTCCTACTGTTGCAATGGGAGGAATGGTCTGCACGATTCTAGGAAGAAACGTAAAATCGCACTCGGATTGATGCCCTGCAATGTTTTCCGCTGCTACTTTTCCCTGTTTAATGGCTTTAACTGCCAGGGCTGGGCCTTCAGTAATATCTCCTATTGCATAAATGGATGGTACATTTGTACGGCATGCTTCATTAATTTTAATAAATCCTTCATCATTCAAATGAATGTCTGCTCGCTGAACACCAAGTGATTCCGTTGACGGTTTTCTTTCTTCCGCACAATAAAGATGTGAACTTTCTATAATAACTGATTCATTCTTACCGTGCTCAAATGTTATTTCCCACTGAACCTCATCGAACCTGAACTGAGGAGTTGTATGAGCTTTATAGAGCTTTATTTTTTGCTTTTTTAATTGCCTCTGCAGTTCCTTGTTTATGGAAGGATCAAATGTAAATTCATGCTGATCTGGCGGAAAAATCAAAGTCACCTTTGAACCTAGGCTATTAAATGTTGTTGCAGCTTCAAGGGTAAAATCATCGTTTCCATATAAAATAAGCTCATTTGGCAATTCTTCAAGATTCCATATCGAAGTGGGTGTTAAAGCATGATGATGCATTTCTGCGATTGGCTTCTTATTGCAACCGGTCGCAATAATTACATCGTTAAAAGTGAAAGTATCATATTGGTGCCCATTCTCCACCCCTATTTTAGTGGCTGATATAAAGGAGGCTTCTCCCTCTATGATCTCGATTTTATTAGCTTTACATAATGCCACAACACCTTGAAGCAGTTGCTTGACTACCTTCTTTTTGTGTTCCTGTAACCTTGGTAGATCGAATGTAACTCCGCTAGTATCCAGTCCGAGCTGCTGAAAAGGTCCCATCCGTTGGAAAGACTGGGCTGCTGCAGTATGTACTTTGGATGGGATACAACCTTCATTTAAGCAGACGCCGCCAAGTCTGTTTTTCTCAATGATGGTAACCTGTCGCCCTAACTGGGCCGCTCTGATTGCAGCGTGATAACCACCCGGGCCGCCGCCGATCACCATTACATCCCGTTCTTGCGTAAGTTCGCCTACAACCATTTAAACCAGCTCCAGCATTAATAATTTTGGTTCTTCTAAAAGTTGCGTCAGCCTGTTGGTAAAGGCGACGGCTGTAGCTCCATCTGCCACACGATGATCGAATGACATGGAAATGTTCATGATGGAACGAATAACAATCTCTTCTTGCTCATTTACAACAGGACGCTTTTTGGTTTTATGAAACGAGATCAAGCCTACTTCCGGCTGATTGATAATCGGTGTGGCGCCAATACTTCCACCAAGAGGACCAACATTACTGATAGTAAAACTGCCCCCGGTCAATTCCTTCATGGAAAGCTTATTGTCCTGAGCCTTTTTGGTTAAGTCTTTTAAATCGGCATGGATTTCTTTTATTGATTTTCTCTCTACATTACGGATCACAGGGACAATCAGCCCATCTTCTGTATCTGTGGCGATTCCGATATGATGTTCTTTAATCAATTCGATTGTCTCTTCTTGCTCATTCAATCTGGCATTAAAGATTGGATAATCTTTTAAGGCAATGGAGATGGCTTTAAGGAATAAGGCAGTTGCAGATATGCTTTGATTGCTTTTTTTCCAAGTCTCCCTGAGTTCTAATATATTGGTTACATCTACTTCTTCAAAATGGGTGCAATGTGGAATTGTGAGAAGTGACTGTGACATTTTTTTGCCTATTTGTTTTCTGCGTCCTCTGTATGGAATGACCGTTGGAGATTCTTGCTGATCATTAGATTCTGTGTTTGTTTGAACTTGCTGAACTTGCTCTTCTTTCACTTCCACTTTAGGTGCAGGTTGCTCTTTACTTTCTATGAATCTATATACATCTTCATCTGTGATTCTACCAGCAGGGCCGGTTCCTTCAATCTGTTCAATATCAACCCCGGCGTCCCTCGCAATCTTTCTTGTATATGGGGCAGCCATGATTCTAAATGAATGCAACTTTGTTGGCGTTTGATGCTCTCTTGTTGTTTCGACAGATTTTGTGGAAGTGTTTGTAAGTGTATTTTGGGTAGAAGTTATTGTCTCTTTTTCAGCTAATTCAGCTTCCAATAAAAATATGGTGGTCCCAACTGGAATGGTTTCTCCTTCTTTGACCAAAATCTCTTTAATTACTCCAGCAAGTGGTGCCGGTATTTCAGCAGTCATTTTGTCTGTTTGCACCTCAACTAGAGGTTCATCAGGCTTCACCTTATCTCCTTTTTTAACAAAAAAAGATAAAATATCAGCCTGTGTCATGCCTTCGCCAATATCATGAAGTTTGACCTCAATCATACGTTGAACCCCCTTATACTAAAACTTCATCACTTTATTTACTGCCGCAACGACTCTGTCAGTAGTTGGCAGGTAATAGTCTTCAAATCCAAAATAAGGAACAGGAACGTCAAACCCTGTCACTCGCTCCACCGGTGCCCTTTGATAAAGGAATGATGTTTCATTGATAATGGCAAGCACATCACCACTTACACTTGTTGCCGCATGGGCTTCGTGCACAATAACCGTTTTCCCTGTTTTTTGGACAGATTCTGCAATAATATCTTTGTCAATCGGGTAGAGGCTTCTCAGGTCGATTACTTCGCAACTTACACCCTCAGACTCTAATTTTTTTGCTGATTGAAGGGCAACCGGAACCATCGCTCCCCATGCAATAATGGTGACATCCTCGCCTTCCCTGCAAATCTTTCCTTTTCCAATTTCAACTGTATATTTTCCTTCTGGCACTTCTTCTCTGACAGAACGATAACAGCGCATCGGCTCTAAAAATAGGACTGGGTCTGGATCCTCGATGGCAGCAATCAATAAACCTTTCGCGTCATATGGGTTAGACGGACAAACCACTTTGATTCCAGGCATGTGCGTAAAAATCGCCTCTGTACTGTCTGAGTGGATTTCAGGGGCCCTCACGCCTGCCCCATACGGTGCACGGATGACCATAGGGACGGTATAATGCCCCATTGTTCTTGCCCTGATTCTTGATGCATGGGTCATGATTTGCTCATAGGCAGGATAAATAAAACCCAGGAACTGTATCTCTGTAACCGGACGGAAACCATTTATCGCCATTCCGATTGCAGCTCCGATGAAACCTGCTTCACTTAACGGGGTATCGATAACACGGTCTTCGCCATATTTTTGCTGCAAGCCTTCTGTAGCACGGAAAACACCGCCATTTACCCCAATGTCTTCCCCCATTAGAAGTACCTGTTCATTTTCTTGGAGCATCGTATCTAGTCCATCGGTTATCGCTTGAACCATAGTCATTGTTTTCGTTTTCAATGCCGTTTCCACTATGCTTCACCTCTCATCAGTTGAAGAAGTTCCTGTTTCTGCTGCTCAATTCCCCACGTCGGTTTTTCAAAAACGTAGTCGAACATGTCAGCAGGGTCTGCCTTTGGAAAATTCTCCATTTCTTCAATTGCACTATCGACTTCCTGAGATAGCTCCACTAACATTGATTCTTTCCAGTCTTCTGTAAACCAGCCTTGATTTTTCATAAAGCGTTCCAAGCGAAGGATTGGGTCATTCTCGCGTCTTTTCTCATTTTCAGATTGATCTCGATATTTGGTCGGGTCATCAGCTGTGGTGTGGGCGCCATATCTCCATGTTACAGCTTCGATTAATGTTGGCCCCTCTCCGTTTCTTGCTTTTTCTAATGAATCCAACGTATGAAAATAAACGGCAAAAACATCATTACCGTCAATTCGGACGCTTCTCATATCATAAGAGAGGGCTTTCTGAGCAATTGTTTCGGTTATTCATTTGTTTGGATAGGGGTACCGAAATGGCAAAGTGATTGTTCTGATTAAAAAACACAACCGGTGCCTTAAGAACGCTTGCAAAGTTTAATCCTTCATGAAAATCCCCTTCAGAAGTTGCTCCATCCCCGAAATAAACGATACTTGCATTTTTCGTTCCTTTTCTTTTCTCTGCATAGGCTGCGCCTACCGCATGCGGCAGTTGCGTCGCGATTGGAATTCCCGGCGGAAAGACTTTCTTCCCATTTGCCGGAATGCACCCTTCATTTCTGCCGTTCCAAAATAGAAGGATATTACGAAGGGAGTGGCCGAACGTCATAGTTGCCCCATGGTCCCTGTAGGAAGGAAATAACCAATCATCTTCATTCAATGCCATCGCACTGCCGACTTGTGAAGCCTCTTGCCCCTCATAGGGTGCATAGGTTCCGATACGGCCTTGGCGTTGTAGACTTATACACTTTTTATCAAAGGTACGAATTCTGAGTAAATGTCTATACATGGACTTTGCCAGATCTTCCGTGATTCTTTCTTCATACATTTTATCAAGGAAATTCCCCTGATTATCGATTATTTGAATGATAGGAAATTGATCGTTCAACTTATTTCCCCCTCTATTATTAAACTCGTACGGACCATTTCGGTCGCTTGGAATGAGTAAAGAAGCTGTTTCTTCTGCTTCTGTCTACTAACCGCTGTTCACAGAAATTATTTGCCGCTTCCACTGTCGTAATATTCATTTTCTCTGCTTCTTTATAAACATCCATCAAAGAGTTGTAGATAGCCATTGTTTTGCGGAGTACACGTTCTTTATTTGGTTCATATAATTCATCTGCCACTTGAATCAGGCCACCTGCATTAACGATGTAGTCAGGAGCATAGAGAATCCCTTTTTCCTGCAGCATGGCACAGTGATGATTTTCGATTAATTGGTTATTGGCAGAACCTACTACCGCTTTGACCTTCAACTGTTCTATCGTCTGGTCGTTAATGATTCCACCAAGGGCGCATGGTACAAATACATCTGCATCAACAGAATAGATTTCATCTCCGCCAACCACTTTAATACCTGCTCCAATCTCTTTTGCTTTGGACACTAGTTGGTTAATGGCGAATTCATTGATGTCAGATACATAAATGTCCGCTCCAGCATGCATCAACTGCTCTGCCACTTTAGCTCCAACCTTTCCAAGTCCTTGGATTGCATAACTCTTTCCGTAAAGGTTTTTGGAACCCCATAGTGTCAGGTTTGTCGCTTCTATTCCATAGATAACTCCTTGAGCTGTTGGAACGGAGGAATCCCCACTTCCGCCATACACCTCATCAACCCCGACAATACAATTTGTTTCTTTTAAAGCATGCACAAAATCCTCCGGTGATGTTCCCATATCGGTTCCAGTGTAAAAACGACCATTTAAGGATTCGACAAATTGACCGAACGCCCTAAATAGTTCAGGCGTTTTGTCTTTATTCGGGTCACCAATGATGACAGCTTTCCCTCCGCCAAAGTCCACGTCTGCTGCTGCACATTTATACGTCATTCCTTTTGAAAGGCGAAGCACATCGTATAAAGCCGCATCCACTGATTGATATGGTTGCATACGGCACCCGCCTAAAGCCGGCCCTAAAGTTGTGTTATGTATGGCAATAATGGCTTTTAGTCCTGTATCTGGATCATTACAGAATACTACCTGTTGGTGTTGTTGAATTTTATCAAACATTTCCATTCCTCCAACTTCAGAAGTAAGCGTTTTCATATTTGTCAAAGCAACCACCCTTTTTCTAATATTCTTTTAGTCTATCATTGCTCTAATTTTACTTTTTGGTAATATCACTTGTGTAACTTCCCCTTCACCAATCACGCGGTCTTTAGATAATATTTGTACTTTTGTGATGATGAAGTTTTTCTTAAGATCCACTACCGTTGCTTCTATTGTTAAAACGGTTCCTTCTGTTGCCGGTGCCAGATGTTTTACTTTAACTTCTGCACCCATTCCTTCTTCTGTCTCTTCCAAAACCCCTAAAATTATTTGTCTTGAAGCCCATTCCATGTGATAGACCATCATTGCTGTGGAATACACGGGATGAACTAGTTCTCCTTCAAACTGTGCAAACATTTTGTTGGTAACGGTGATTTGAATGGAATGTTTCGTACCTAAGGTTAGTTCAGGCTTCATAAGTTCACCTCAAAACGTATAACGTTTATTCAACGCTATAATAACATTTCGTTAAATGAACAGTCAATAAATTGTAGAAATTTTATAAATAGTCAATCATAAATGGTAGAAATTTAAGTTGATTGGTTTATCACCGCTGTTCCTTTCCGCAAATGGCTTCGCTTTCCGCGGGACGGTGCTTGAGCCTCCTCACTTCGTTGCGGGGTCTCAACCTACCGTTACTCCCCCGCTGGAGTCTCTGCCATTTGCTCCAATACACAACTAAAAGTTCTGAAGAAGAAATGTTAGTGCTTTTACATTTAAACCTTTATTAAATGGAGTCATTAAGTTGATTGGAGTGGAAGGCGCGCAGACGCCCGCGGGAGGAAGGGACAGGTGAGACCCCGGAGGCGCAGCCGAGGAGGCTCACGGACCGCCCGCAGGCAAGCGAAGCGCCTGGAACGGAAATCAACCGTTTTTAAGATTCTTAAACAAAAAAAGAGGAAATGACCAGGTCATTCCCCCCTCCTATTATCAACTTAGCAATGCTCTGTCGTTGGTCATTGCTTGTCCTCGTATTCGCTGGAACTCCGTTAGCAAACGTTCAATGGTAAGAGTTTTCTTTTCCTCTTCTCCCACTTCCAGAATGATTTGCCCCTTATCCATCATAATTAAGCGATTACCAAGATCCAGTGCCTGCTGCATGTTGTGAGTTACCATCAATGTCGTCAATTCTTTATCTGCAACAATTTCTTTCGTGATATTGGTAATCAGTTCTGCACGAGATGGATCAAGAGCAGCGGTATGCTCATCCAAAAGGAGGATATCAGGCTCAGTGAACGTTGCCATCAAAAGGGACAGTGCTTGCCTTTCCCCACCTGAAAGCAATCCAACTTTAGCACATAATCTATTTTCCAAACCAAGGTGCAGGGTTTCCAGCACCTCTTTGAAATACGTTTTTCTCTTTTTAGTCACGCCAATCTTTAATGTGCGATTTTTATTCCGTGAATAAGCCATAGCCAGATTCTCTTCAATTGTCATTGTAGGAGCCGTTCCAGCCATTGGGTCCTGGAACACCCTTCCAATATATCTGGCTCTTTTGTGCTCTGCCATATAGGTGACATCACGGCCATCAATCTCTACTTTTCCGGTATCAGGCGTCAGTACCCCTGAAATCATGTTCATCAAGGTGGACTTACCGGCACCATTACTACCGATGATAGTGACAAAATCTCCTTTTTTCAAGGAAAGGTTGATGGTATCAAGCGCATTTTTTTCATCTAATGTTCCTTCATTGAAGATTTTGTTAATCTGTGTTAAATGTAGCACGTTGATCCCCCTTTTCATTGGCAGATTGTAAAGATCCCAGTTTTAGCATCTTCTGTTTTTTCCTCTTTCGATCTTTGTAGCCATCAATGAATTTAGGGGTGATAAGGGCCAAGATAACAATCGTTGCCGTAATGGCTTTCAGGTCACCGGTTTCTAAGAATTCTACCCTTAATGCAAGCGTCACAACAATACGATAGATGATGGCCCCACCTATTACAGCAAAAGTCGTCCATGCAATCGTTTTTGTACCAAAAATAGCCTCTCCAATAATGACAGATGCCAATCCGATTATAATCATCCCGATTCCCATCCCAACGTCTGCATATCCGCCATGCTGGGCAATCAATGCACCAGAAAATGCAACCATGGCATTGGAAATCCCGAGACCAAGAATAACCAGTCCGCTTGTGTTGGCAGAAAGGCTACGAATCATCCGCTTATTATCACCGGTCGCTCTAATTGCCAAACCGATTTCCGTTTTCAAAAATAAATCAGTTATGATTTTAATTGCAAACGTGACAATCAACATGATGAAAATAATTCCCCACGTTCTAGGAACAAAAGCTCCTAATCCGATAGTGGAAAAAATATTGTTTAAAAATTCATCTATTCCGGTATTCCCCCACCAGGAACGGATGTTGGTGAAAAAAGTATCACTGTTTAATAACGGCACATTTGATCTTCCCATTATTCGCAAATTGATGGAATAAAGGGCAATCATCATTAAAATACCTGATAATAGTGGATTAATCTTTCCAAACGTATGTAAGGAACCGGTGATGCATCCTGCGATAAATCCTGCAAACATCGCCACCACTGTAGCTGTGATAGGACTATATCCGCTGACAATCATTGTCGCAGCAACCGCAGCGCCAGTTACAAAGCTACCATCTACCGTCAAATCGGGAAAATCAAGGACCCTAAAGGAAAGATATACCCCTAGGGCCATGATTGCGTAGATGATTCCCAATTCGACTGAACCAAAAATTGCTGTTATCATGTCAGAATCATCTCCTCGTTGTCTTAAAAATTCTTATTTTTCATCATAGAATTCTGCAAACTCAGTCCAAGCATCTTGCACTTCCAAGCCCTGAGCTTCCGCAGCTTCTGTGTTGATTGTTAACTTCAAGCTTTGTGGGTAGGATACTGGAATTTCTGAAGGATCTTTTTCCCCTTTAAGAACTTGAACTGCCATTAAGCCAGTTTCATAACCTAAGTCGTAATAGTTAAATCCACTTGCCGCAACTGCTCCAGCTTCCATGGAATCAAGGTCTCCTGCAAACAAAGGAATCTTTTCATTCGTTGCAATTGTAATGAGTGATTGTATAGCTGAAACAACCTGATTATCCGTTGGCATATACATAGCGTCTACTCTTCCTATCAAAGATTCAGCAGCCTGCTGGACTTCTGCAGATGTTGAGATTGATGCTTCTACTAGTTTTCCGCCTTTTTCCTCAACAAGACTTTTTACTGTTTCAACCTGAACAACGGAATTTTGTTCTCCAGTATTATAGATAACACCAATATTTTTCGCACCAAGCTCGTCCATCATAAAATTGATGGTAGTAGCAATAGCATCAGGGTGTGTATCTGAAGTACCTGTGATGTTTTCACCTGGCTTTTCAAAAGATTCTACTAGCTCTGCACCAACAGGGTCAGTTACAGATGTAAAAATGATGGGAATATCTTTTGTCGCCTGCAAGACACTTTGCGCACTTGGAGTGGAGTTAGCAAAGATCAAATCCACTTCATCTGCCACAAACTTGTCTGCGATAGGCTTGTTGTTATTCGGATCTCCTTGAGCATTTTGAACATCATATTTGACATTTTCGCCTTCTTTGTAGCCATTGTCCTCTAACGCCTTCTTAAACCCTTCAAACGCTGAATCCAAAGAAGGATGCTCAGCAATTTGGGTTACCCCTACAACCACTTCGTCCTTTGCATCCCCGCTTGTTGAATCAGAACTACAGCCAACTAGTAAAGCTGCGCATGCCATACTTGCCAAAATAGATTTCATCTTGAACTTTTTCATACTTATCCCCCTTATATATGTTTATAAGCTACATAAAATTATGTAAGCCTTTGAAACCGTTTACATTTTGTGTTTGTCTATGATGGACAAAACGTTATTCGTTTTTTCAACGTTATATTAACACCAAAAAACAAATAGTGTCAATATATTCGAAAAATTTAAATAAATTTATTATTTTACAATAAATACGCCATTTTTCCCTAAAACCCTTTTCTTTTATAAATAAAAAAAGAAACCTCCGATTGGATAAGAGGTTTCTTGCTATTTAAAATTGTGCTATGGCTTTATGTAGCTGCTCTTTTGCTTCCGTCACCATTTGCTCAAATAGTTCATTTACAGTTGGGATCGTTTTGATGATACTTGATATTTGTCCGCCATTAATGAATCCTTGCTCTAGCTCACCCTCTACTGCGCCTTTAATATGGTGATCCTCGGTAGTTAACAAATTAAATTCTTCAAGTGTTATCCCTTTTTGTTCTTTTTTTAGAAGTAGGTCAGCATATGGAGTTCGGATGACCCTTCTTACTCTCCCAACAGTTCTACCAACAATGACAGTACCTTGATCATCTGCCTCTAAGATAGAGTTCTTGTAATGACTGTGAAAAGGTGCTTCTTTTGTTGCAATCAACCGGGTTCCCATCTGAACCCCAGATGCACCAAGGGCGATAGCGGCAGCAAGCCCCTTCCCATTCCCTATTCCCCCGGCGGCTACAACAGGTATGGACACAGCCTCTACCACTTGTGGAATCAATGTCATAGTCGTTGTTTCAAGATTTGAATTGATGCCGGCAGCTTCATATCCTTCTGCCACAATAATATCAGCTCCGGCATTTTCTGCTTTAATTGCCTGCTTAGGTGAAGCGACCACACAAATGACCGTTATCCCATTTTCTTTTAACTTAGGAATATAAGGAGCCGGGTTCCCTGCTGACAGGGAGACAACCGGTACCTGGTGCTTAATAATGAGTTTTAAAACTTCTTTTGTATAAGAAGAAACCGACAAAGCAACATTCACTGCAAAAGGTTTTTCCGTGAGTTGTTTGGTTTTTATAATGATCTCTTCCACTTCATCCGGCTTCATCGTACCTGCCCCTATTGTACCAAGGCCCCCTGCGTTGGAGACAGCTGCAGTTAATGGAGCATTACTTATATTTCCCATTCCGCCTTGGATGATCGGAAAGTTTATTTTTAGAATTTCTTTTAGTTTATTCATCAATTATTTCACCCCTCGTAAAAATAATGTTATACTAATTTTAATATTTAGACAATAATATTTAGGGAGTGATTGATGAATGATTTATCCTTTTGGTGGTAAGAAACCGCAACTTCATGATTCAGTATTTGTAGCACCTGGCGCACGAATTATCGGTGACGTTACAATTGGGGAAGAATCGACGGTTTGGTTCAACGCCGTTCTTCGGGGTGATGAAGGACCAATAACCATTGGAAAAAGATGCAGCATACAGGATAACGTAACTGCACATTTATACGAAGGATTCCCATTAGTGGTGGAGGATGAAGTAACAGTAGGACATACTGCCATTCTTCATGGTTGTACGGTTAGAAAACGATGCATTGTAGGAATGGGTTCTACGATCTTAGATGGAGCGGATATTGGCGAAGAGAGTATCATTGGTGCCAATACATTAATTCCTTCCGGTAAAAAGATTCCTCCTCGTTCGTTGGTTGTTGGGTCCCCTGGTAAGGTTATTCGTGAATTAACAGACAAGGATTTGGAGCTCATTCAGTTGTCCATTGATACATATGTGCAAAAAGGGAAGGATTATCAGAAGGAATTGGGCGAGGGATAAACGGAAGTTGCGTGCGTGCGGGACCGGGCTGGTTTTAGATGGCTCGGTTTTATTGTTTGTTTTTTTATAAAAATGAGTGATTTGGATTGGATTTTAGGGTTAATTTTTAAGGTTCGACCATTTTGGAGCCACCTTCTACCTTAAAAAGTGAACCTTCTACACTTATTGTGCGGACGTTCTACCACAAATACCAAACCTTCTACACTTTTGAGCCGACCTTCTACCTTTCAACAAAAATCGACACTAACAATATCTACCATAATAATATTATGTAAACCAAAGGCCTCCACAAATCAAAAAGCACTTCCACCACCTAAAGTGGAAATGCCCCCCTCACTCCATAATATAAGGATGGTTCATCACATCATACTTCTTATCCTTCAATTCCAACTCATTACCGTCCTCAAAGACCTCTTCAAAAAAGCGGGAAGCTGGCTCTGCCAATTCTTTATAATACTCACTAAATAAAGAAGCGGCATGACTGCCTAGCCACATATCAGGCAACAGCTCTTCTGGCAGTCCTGGATCAACGAATAAAAACTTTCTGTATTCATGGACAAGCTTCGTCCGCTCCACGAAACATTCGGCGTCTGTCATTTGACCTTTCCCGATTTTGTTTTTGTCGATGATATACTTCTGACTATATTCTTGGATAAATTGTTGGTACCTTCCATTTATCTCGTTCAGGTCCCAACTTTTCATGACAAGTCGTTCGTTTTCGTATGGACCATGATATTCAGAGATGAAAAAGTCTACATACTCTTCAATTTCATATTTTGATATAAGATCTTTTACTTGTTTTTCTAAGGAGTTGGGCGAAATCCAGCAGCTGTTTGATAATGTTCCAAATCCACTCCAGACCAATTCTTTACGTAGTTCATCCCGAACACTTCTGATTTCTTCTGGTATGGTGTACATGAGCATGCGCCATTTTCCATCCCAAGTATCCGTTTTCAGTTTAAAAATACGTTTTGCTGCTTCGTCAATTCTTTTCACGCCGCGTTCTGTTAAAAAGTAATAACTTTTGTTTCCCTTTTTCTCCGCTTGGACCCATCCTTGCTTATTCATGCGTGATATTGCCGCACGCACGGCTTGGTCATTATGTCCAAATTCATTTAATAATTTGATTAAGCTTCCAATCCAAATTTTATTCCCATAATGCCTGACATAGTCACCATATAGAGTAAAAATCATTGATCTTGTATTCATTCTAGCATCCTCTTTCTACCACATAAGATAAATCGCTATATTACAGTAATTTCATTTTAACAGAGTAACGCGTTATAGAAAAGATGGAAACGGAAAACGCATCCTAACATCCCACTAAAAAAGCATCCCAAAGAATCATAGAGCAATATCCTCTATGATTCTTGTGGTCTCTCTACTATCGTAGCAATCCCCTGACCAACACCTACACACATCGTCGCAAGGCCGTATCGCACACCCCGCTTATTCATTTCATGCACAAGCGTAGTTAAGATCCTTGCCCCACTGGCACCAAGAGGGTGTCCGAACGCAATTGCCCCTCCATTAACATTCACTCTGCTTGGATCTAATTCCAGTTGACGAATACATTCAAGCGATTGAGATGCAAATGCTTCATTTAACTCAATGAGGTCTAAATCTCCAACAGACAACCCGGCCCGCCCTAGTGCCTTCCTAGTGGCATAGATCGGCCCTATTCCCATGATGGATGGAGTAAGACCTGCAGCAGCAGACGTGACATACCTCGCTAAAGGCTTCAAGCCAAGCTCTTTCGCTTTTTCTGCACTCATCAAGAGCAGTGCCGACGCTCCGTCATTCACACCTGACGCGTTGCCTGCAGTGATTGTGGTACCTTCGCCAAAAATAGGTTTCAGGTTACTCAGTTTTTCCAAACTCGTCTCTGGTCGCGGATGTTCGTCGCAATCTACAATTGTTTCTTTGCCTTTTCTATCCACAATCGTGACGGGAACCATCTCATCCTTAAAGCGGCCGGATTCCATTGCCACTTTTGCTTTTTGCTGGCTTTCAAAGGCAAAAACATCTTGATCTTCACGGGAAACGGAGAACTCTTTAGCCACGTTTTCTGCCGTTTGCGGCATCGTGTCTACTCCGTACATTTTTTCGAGTTTTCTGTTTGTAAATCTCCAGCCGATAGTTGTATCCATCAGTTCCATATTGCCGCGGGGATAATCCAATTCTGGCTTTGCCATGACATATGGGGCTCTTGTCATGCTCTCGGTCCCGCCGGCTATGAAAATATCGCCTTCTCCTACCATAATGGCTCGTGCCGCAAAATTCACCGCATCAAGACCGGAGCCGCATAAACGGTTGATCGTGGTACCTGCCACCTCTACCGGAAGCCCGGCCAATAGAGCACTCATCCTTGCAACATTGCGGTTATCTTCCCCTGCTTGATTGGCATTGCCGAACACGACTTCCTCTATTTCATTTACCGGCACATTCGGATTTCTTTCTACAAGAGCCTTGATTACGACCGCTCCAAGGTCATCCGGGCGAACGGCCTTTAACGCACCTTTATACCTTCCAATCGGTGTTCGGCAAGCATCTACTATTACAACTTCCTTCATATTGGACACCTCTCTCGTTGTTTATTGGTAGTCATAAACTCCTTTTCCACTTTTCCTGCCAAGTCTTCCGGCTTTCACATACTTTTCTAGCAGAGGTGCCGGGCGATACTTTTCCCCTAACTTTTCATGAAGATATTTCAGGTTATTTAGGCGAGTATCCAAGCCCACCAGGTCTCCAAGTTCGAATGGACCCATCGGATAATTGAGTCCAAGCTTGATTGCCTTATCGATTTCTTCTGGAGTACCTACCCCTTCTTGGAGCATATAAAAGGCTTCGTTCCCGACAAGTGCACTGATTCTGCTAGTCACAAAGCCAGGAAATTCATTGACAACCACCGTTTCTTTTCCCATTTTTTCTGCGGCATTACGGATATATTCTGCCGTTTCATCGCTTGTTTCTAGACCACGGACAATTTCCACCAGTTTCATTTTATGAACAGGGTTAAAAAAGTGCATCGCGATCACTTTTTCTGGTCTTGAAGTGAAACTACCTATCTCAGTTGGACTCATCGTAGAGGTGTTGGAAGCAAAATAACACTGTGCAGGTGCTACTTTATCTATCTTTTCGTAAACAGATTTCTTAATTTCCATGTTTTCAGGTACTGCTTCTATAATAAGATTTGCTTCCTTCACGGCTTCCTCAAGTTCTGTTGAATAAAATAGGCTATCCCTCAATTCTCCTGCTGATTGCTCTGTTAATTTCCCTTTTTCCAACCCTTTGGAGATAATGATTTCTATTTCATTTCTAGCTCCTGCAAGCTGTTCTTCTTTTACATCAATTAACGTTGTATGGTACCCGCCTAGGGCACTTACATATGCGATGCCACGACCCATGACACCTGAACCGATGACCACTACTTTTTCCATGTAGACTCTCCTCCTTCAACATGCTGTAAAAAAAGCAAAGAGGACCATGCCCCTTTGCTCCAAAAATTAAGATTTATTCTTTTTATACACCAAAAGGATTGAGCGGACGGTTTCCAAAGTATGAAATGATGCTCTTCGTTTCTGTGTAAAGATCCAGCGTTTCAATGCATAGTTCACGTCCGAAGCCGGATTGCTTGTATCCGCCGAATGGTGTTCCCGGGAATGCGGAGAATGGGCAGTTGACCATTACGATTCCAGCTTGAATCTGTTTCGCAACGCGTGTCGCGCGGCCATGGTCTTTTGTCCAAATAGCTGAACCAAGTCCATATTCGCTGTCATTGGCAAGCTTAACGGCTTCTTTCTCATCGCTAAATGGCATAACAACCACTACAGGTCCGAAAATCTCTTCTTTTACCACTTTCATTTCGTGTGTCACACCTGTTATGATGGTTGGCTCATACCAGAAACCATTTTCATAGCCTTCCACTTTCGCCACTTTCCCACCTAAAACGATGTTAGCTCCTTCTTCTTTTGCAGATTGAACATACCCGTCAATGACATCTAACTGACCTTGGTTGATAATGGCCCCAATGTGGGTTTCTTTTGCAAAAGGATCGCCAAGAGAAAGCTTTTTCGCTTTTTCTACGAACTTTTCCATAAACGCGTCATAAATATCTTCGTGAACGTATAGACGGGAACGCGCTTCACAAGATTGACCTGTATTATAGAAAATTCCAAATAAGGATCCGTCTACAGCAGCATCAATGTCTGCATCTTCAAATACTAGATTAGGAGACTTGCCGCCAAGCTCCAAAGTTACTCGTTTAAGTGTTTGAGAGGCTTTCTCCATAATATCTTTTCCGATTGGAGTAGACCCAGTGAATGCTACTTTGTCTACTTGAGGATGCTCAACCAAATAGTTTCCAACTTCAGATCCGGCACCAGGGATGATGTTGACAACTCCCTCAGGAACTCCTGCTTCTACGCAGATTTCACCTAAGACAATGGCAGTTAACGGAGTTAGGGTAGCTGGTTTTACAACAACGGAACAACCTACCGCTATTGCCGGGGCAATCTTCCATGCTGCCATCATTAATGGATAGTTCCAAGGAATGATTTGCGCACAAACACCTACTGGTTCTTTTTCTGTGAAGTTGTGGAATTGACCTGGAACATTATTTACAGATCCACGGTGTCCCACGATCGCACCTGCATAGAACTCAAAGTCTTCGATTGCTTGCATAACTTGCCCTTGGGCAGCTGCAAGGGATTTCCCTGTATCTAAAATCTCTAACTCTACCAGCTCGTTGAAACGGGAGCGCATAATAGAAGCAATTTTATTTAACGTTCTTGCACGCTTGTTTAAAGGGAACAGTTTCCACTTTCCTTTATCGAATGCTTGACGCGCTGCTTGGACCGCTTTCTCCGCGTCTTCTTTTGAAGCTTTCGCGATCGTTGCAACTGCTTCTCCAGTTGCAGGATTGTAAGTGGTAAACGTTTCTCCTGTAGAACTGTCCAAGCGTTGACCCGCGATAATAAGTTGATAAGTGTCTCGTTTCATATTCAGTTGTTCCATTTTTTGTTCTTTAACTGTAGACATACTCTCATCTCCTTTAGTTTTTATTATCTTCCTTTAAAAGCCGGTTTTCTTTTTTCTATAAAAGAAGTTACCCCTTCTTTGTGGTCTTCTGATAGACCGGCAATTCTCTGACCATACGCTTCCTGCTCCAAATACTCCTCATACGTAACGTTCCAACTTGCTTGTATGGATCGTTTAATGAGTCCAATCGCTTGTGTAGGCATGTTAGCAAGTTTGTTCGCAAAAGCTTCCACTTCTTCGTTCCAACCGTCTACTGGGACCACTTTGGTGACAAGTCCGTATTCTTTTGCCTGTTCTGCTTTAATTTTCTCTCCTAATATAGCTAACTCTAATGCTTTTGCAGTACCTACTAACTTAGGGAGAAAATACAGATTTCCAGAGTCAGGTATTAATCCGACATGGATAAACGCTTGGACAAAGCTCGCTTTTTCAGAAACAATTCGAAAATCACATGCTAAGGCTAGACTGAAACCGGCTCCGGCTGCAACACCATTAACAGCCGCAATGACTGGCTTTTCACAACGGGCCAACTGCTTCATCATCGGCCCATATCTTGTACGCAGGACATGACCATGATCCATATTTTCATCTACTTCCGCAAGGTCCTGGCCAGAGGAGAAAGCTCTGCCCTCTCCAGAGATTACAATGGCTCGAACACTTTCATCTCCACTTGCCTGCTTTAATGCTTTCGTGATTTCTTTATTCATCTGCTCTGTAAACGCATTCAATTTATCCGGCCGGTTCATGATGACCCATGCAACCTGGTTCACTACTTCATATTTGATAGTTTCAAACATGGTATCTCCCCCTTATTCCCCTTCAAATTTAGGCTTGCGCTTTTCCTTAAATGCACGCATGCCTTCTTTTTGATCGTTGGATGCAAACAAAAGATAAAAATTCTTACGCTCGTATTGCATTCCTTCATACACGGAATAGTCCACTGCCTTATGGACAGATTCTTTGATCAATCGAAGGGAAAGAGGTGGTTGTTTCGCTATTTTATGTGCAAAGCGCATGGTTTCTTCCATTAATAGTTCTTTCGGGATGACGCGGTTGATTACTCCATAGTGCAAGGCTTCCTTTGCACTCATTCTGTCACCTGTAAGCAGCCATTCCATTGCTTTTGATTTTCCCATTAATTTCGTCAATCTCTGGGTTCCCCCAGCCCCAGGCATGACCCCGAGGCTAATTTCAGGAAATCCGAACTCTGCATCTTGTGCCGCATATAAGATGTCACAACACAATGCGAGTTCAAATCCTCCTCCAAGAGCAAACCCTTGAACTGCACCAATAATTGGTTTCTTTACCCAAGCAAGGCGATCCCATTCGGTGAATTGATTTAACAACTCCAGTTCAATAGCTGTAGCTTCTGCCATTTCATCAATATCTGCTCCCGCTGCAAAAGCACGTCCATTTCCGGCAAGTACCATAGCTTTGACTTTATCGTTTCGGTCAAACTCCTCTAAAACGGTTACAATTTCTGTAACCATCGGCCTATTGATTGCGTTCAACACTTTTGGTCTATTGAGTTTGACGATGCCTATCGAGCTTTCAATGGAAACTTCGATATACTCGTACGTTTTACTCATTCACTTCTTCACCAATCATCAAAGTGACAAGATTGCCGGCGAAGCTCATTAAATCCTTTCCAGATGCTTTCGCTTCATCCGTTCTCATCGCTTGCTTTAACGCGTCATGGCTATCGTAATACATTTCACACATTAAATAGTACTTGCCTTCTCCGCCCATTGGACTGCCTACGACTTTCGTAACTTCCATTTTGCGTAAACCAGGGATCTTAGCAGTGATAGGTGCATGCGTGTCGAAGTAGTGTTGATCAAAAGCTTCCTTGTTTTCAGGGTGTTTGTAAAGTGCGATTAATTTTACCATTCTAAATCTCTCCTTTTATGGGCTCTGATTATTGTCAAAGAGCCGTTATTTATGTAATTGCCCAACAGAATTTCTTCTGTAAGGCAGTGGTACTTACATCATGGTTGAAACAGGTTTCATTGCTTCGAAAGGATTTTTGCACCCTTTGCAGTAAAGAATGCTTCTACAGGCGGTCGGGCCAAAGATGTTATCTAATGTGGTATAGGTCGATCCGCAATAAGGACAATCCACATGCCATTCACCGGAGTCATCCAGTGTCGGCGGTGGAGCAATTCCAAATTCTTTCAAATGGATTCTTCCTTGTGCTGTAATCCGGTCAGAAGTCCATGGTGGCTGGTAGATGAATTGAACGTCTACCTTTTGGAATAATCCTAAGTTAGTAATCTCGTTTTCTACATTCTTTTTGATAATTTCCAGGGCTGGACACCCCATGAATGTAGGCAGCATCTGAATCATCACTTCCTGATTTTTTACAGCAATTGCTTCCACCATACCGAGATCGACCACACTGACAGAATCTATTTCAGGATCTTTTACATGCTGCAGGGCATCCCAAACCTTCATCATATTTACTTCTTCCTGCATAATGTCATCATTCCTTTTTGTTGGGCTAAAAGGTGGATCCGCTTACCACACTGCTGCTGGATTGCTATTATAGACTTCGCTCAACGTTAAGAGGGCATCATCCAAGTCCTTGGTATGTTCACCTTGCCTGCCGTTCCCACTTTTCATTCCCATATTGGCAGGAAAAGTCATTTCCACTTTCTCAAACATATTCGTCATTTCTTCTGTAAAGCGAAGGCGAGTATCTTCCTCTGAATCTATTAGTTGGTGCTGTGTAATTTGAACACTACTAGGTCCCAATGAAAGTACACCCTCAAATTCTTCTACCACTCTATCAATGGCCGCTTTCATTCTAGTCTTAGCTTCACCATTTGCTGTACACAATTGTTTGAACCAGGTTCTCCAGTGCAATAAGTGATAATAAAGTTCCATATTCACCTTTACAGCCACATGTTTCAGAGGTTCATAGGAGGAGTTTTTCAATGCCTCCACTTTAATTTTCTTGGCCTGTGTGTAAAAATAATGCCTTACGACTGTGTAAGCCCAATCATATTTAGGTTCCGTGAGATAAGTACCGGATCCATTCACTTTTTCCAAAAGAACTGCATTAACCCTATCAGCTGCCTTTCTTCCATGTGCAAGTGCATCCATATCCCCTTCACCTAAATCCTCAAGCAGTTGATAATACATGGCAGCATGCCCCATCGTGTCTTGATTTATGGAAGAAAAAGCAACGTCCTCTTCAATATGCGGTGCTAGGCCCAGCCATTCCGATCCCCTGTAGGCAATAATGAAATCGTCGTCGGCCAGTTGATATAATAACGCTGTAAGGGCTTTATAATACGATGCATCCCTTTTGGCTTCTTCTACAGTTGCTATATTCATCCTTTTTTCTTCCCTCCCCAAGACATGATTTCCTGTTCATCAAGCATCCCCTGCTCATAGTGGCGCCATTTTTTCTTCAAATACCCATAACCTTTCGTGTTTCGGTAGTCCTTATTGTCAATTCTCTGCAAGGATTGACGTTCTTCTTGAGACATCTTCCGAATATCACTGCGTTGTACCACCCAAATATCGGCGGCAGGTTCCCGCCTCATAAAGTTTTCTTGTGCCATGACAAGCGCAATTTCTTTGTTTGGAGCAAGTAGACTGAACTGATATTGCATCGGAGCTGTGTGGGTTCTTTTACTAAATACTTCAAATTCTTTATAAAAGCCTTTTGTACTCAATTTTCAAGCTCCTCCTTCACCCTGCTGTTGTTTCGGAGCTTAACGCTTCACGAACCCATGCATTATTTTCGTGTGCAATCACTCTTAATCTCAGACGATCCTGTGATTTGGGACCTTTATTTCTTATAATGTCTTTAAAGTTATTCCAGTTGGGTTGTTTGTAAATCCATTTTTCTTCTTTTTCATCAAAATGCATCGTTTCATCTGGCAAGGTTAAGCCAAGCGATAATACTCTTGGGATGTATTTAGTGAAAAAATCCTGGCGAAGTTCTTCATTGCTTTTGGTGCGGATATTATATTTCATGGTGATGTCTTGCTTTGATGTACCAGTTGTCGAAGCATCTGCCGGTCCAAAGAACATTAACAAAGCTTCCCACCAGCGATTAATAGAGTCTTGTATCATATTTCTTTGTTCTTCTGTTCCTTCGGCAAGCGCCATAATAATAGCCTCACCATGTTGAGCATGAAAAACTTCTTCTGCACATATCCGCTTAAGCGCTCTTGCATAAGGTCCATAAGAAGCATCAAGCATATTCGTCTGGGATATGATGGCCGCTCCGTCTACAAGCCATCCGATCAGGCCTGCATCACCCCATGTCGGGGCTTCCATATGAAACACATTATGAAACTTCAAATCTCCTGAAAATAAATCTTGCATTATTTCTTCCCGGGATTTCCCGTAAGGCTCCATCAAATCTTCTGCCACACGTAATAGAAGCTGTCCATGGCCCATTTCATCTTGAACTTTCGCCATGATCCCAAGCTTTCTTTTTAACGTAGGAGCTTTTGGTACCCATTCCTTTTCTGGAAGCGCTCCCATTATTTCGCTGATTGCATGCATCGAAATCAGTTTAATTAATGTTTTACGGTATTCTTCCGGCATCCAGTCATCTGCTTCAATCTTTTCTCCAGCCTGAATACGTTGCATAAAATGTTCATGTTTCTCTTCTTCCGTCAAGCGGTCAAACGATAATGAGTTGGTCATTTTCGCCGCCTCCTATTTCTATAACGTTTATTTAACGTCATTATAATATAATGTTATACGTTTATCAACACTGAAAGTTCTGAACCTTTAAGAATGCGAAAACCTTCGATCGACAATACGAACCGCTTTTCCTTCAGACCGGGGGATAGTTCTAGGTTCCACAACGCTTGCTTTTACATGAATCAAGCATTTGGACTTCAAATCATATTCTACCTTTTGTGCGATGATCTTCATCATTTCCTGTCTTTTTGCTGAGTCTGTTTGTATAAATGTATGCGCTTGCATTTCTACCTGGACCTCGACTGAATCTAAGTTTTTCTCACGTGAGACGAAGATCTGATAATGTGGTGCTAAATCCTTTATTTGCAATAATGTGTGTTCAATTTCGGAAGGAAAGATATTTACCCCTCTAATAATTAACATATCATCTACTCTACCTTTAACTCTTGACATTTTCGTTGTCGTGCGTCCGCAAACACATGTCTCTCTTTTTATCGAAGCTATGTCTCCTGTCCTGTAACGAAGGATTGGCATGGCTTGCTTTGTAAGACTAGTGAATACAAGCTCTCCTACTTCCCCCTCTGGCAATACATCCAGAGTTTCTGGATTAATCACTTCTACATAAAAATGATCTTCTGCAACATGCAGGCCATCCTGCGCCTCATGACACTCCATTGCCACTCCAGGGCCTATTACTTCACTTAATCCGTATATATCGCATGCTTTTATCGCTAATTTATCTTCTAATGTTCTTCTCATCTCTTCCGACCAAGGCTCAGCTCCAAAAATTCCGTACTGTAAAGAAGTCTCTTTTGGATTAATTCCTAAATCTATCATCCTGTCAGCAATGTTGAGCACATAGGAAGGTGTCCCACAAATAACCGAAGGCTTAAAATCCTGAATTAATTGAATCTGCCTATCTGTGTTCCCGCCAGAAACCGGAACTGTAATCATCCCGAGTTTTTCACTGCCATAATGCAGTCCGAGTCCTCCTGTAAAAAGACCGTACCCGTAGGCATTATGAAGGATGTCTCCTATCTTTCCTCCAGCCATTGAAATGGCACGTGCTGCTATATCACTCCACATATTGATATCTTCTTGTGAGTAGGCAACAACTGTAGGCTTCCCACTGGTTCCGGATGAGGCATGGAGCCTTGTTATTTGACTTCTCGGGATAGCAAATAGTCCGAACGGATAGTTTTCGCGCAGTTCTTTTTTGGTGGTAAAGGGTAATTTGTGTATGTCATGGATGGTTTGAACATCAGCAGGTGTGATCGTAAAGTTGGTTAACTTTTGTCTATAAAAAGGAACATGTTGAAAGACTTTCTGTACAGCGTCTTTCAACCTGGAGGATTGAAGGAGTTGCATTTCTGGTAAAGAAAGAGTTTCAGAATCATGTAAGATCATCGATATTTCCCCTTTCACTTTTTTAATATAACGAATTTATTCCGACATCATACAATATGTAATATTGTTTAACATCATTAAAATAACCTTGAAGGGAAGAAATGTCAACTGATAATTCTGAATATTATATTTTCACAACAAAAAAAGCAGAGGCTTTTAGCTCATCTGCTTTTACTCCGTTATTTTTTGTTCCATTGCATGAATGATTTTTTCGATAGGTTCCTTGCCAAAATAGGTGACATAATAGATAATATGACCCTTTCTCGAGAGGATTGAATTCTCTAATACGTACAGTTCATCAAATGCGGTTGTACTAGAATGGGTAGCATCACCTCTATGAAGCTCTTCTTCCCTGTCAATTAAATGTTGGAATAGTCTTTCGGCTAAAAAATCGTTCCTCACAATAAATTGACGCGAGGTCAAGGAAGGCCGGTAAGGTCCACTTCCATTTTCCCATTGCTCCCCTTCGACTTCGACAAGTTGATTGAGTTCGTTTTGCTCTGGTACAAGGATGCTGGAATTTACAGAGTAGAAATTCTCACGGCTTATACTTTCTTCATAAGAATAGGGCTCATAGCTTTTGGTAAAATCTCCAATCTGGACGACAGGTAAATCCTCTTTTGGAATAGGGGGAAAACTTTTTTCCAATGGTGTATTACCCGATGTGTTCACCTTATAGAGAAAAACAACTGCTAAAAACACAATCACGCTTAATCCAATTATCTTCTTTTGCCAATATTTTTTTTGAAAGTCGGATGCGGGTTGAATCCCCTTGTTGGAATGGAGTATTTTTATTAACTTATTTAAGTGGATTAGTCCCTTTAAAATCATCAAATTTATACCAAAGAAAATGAGAATTTGCATCACTGGAAACAAAAATTCATCGTCTAGATAATTTCTAATAGGATCTAATATAAGCATGAATATAGCTAAAGCTATGCCTATTAAAGTTAGTAGCGGAATGAGATATAATCTTGTTCTTAAACTGCTTCTTAATAGTTTCAAAGACTCTGCTTGTTTTATTGGATCTGGCAGGAGTTCTTTTACGGAGCTATTAGAATTATTCCGGAAGAAATGCAGGTGGCCTCTTGATGCAACATATTTCCATCCGGCTTGTTCATATTGTTCCAGTCGCTCAGAATTTTGACTGATTGGTTCTTTGAAAATATCTGTTTTATATGTAATTGTTTGGGGTACTGCTTTCTTAAAGTGAGCGGTAAGCTTAGTCATCTTTGTAAGTTCCCAGCCTTTTGTTGCCATATCAGAGAGCCATGCTTCTTGTTCGCCTATCTGCCATAAATCCAACCATAATATCTTTTTCTTTGTTTTCAAGTGCTAGTCATCCTTCCCCAACAGATCATTGCTCTAACCTTAATAGTATATTAGAACGATTTGGGGGTAAAGGGAATATTTTGAAATAAGTGATTGGTTAACTGGGGATGAGGACCTCTCTCCCCCTTTTTTCTCTTCACTCAGGTCTTCATACCTGCCATGAGGACTCCTCTCCTCCTTTTTTCTTGTCACTCATGTCTTCATACCTCCGATGAGGACTTCTTTCCTGCGTTTTCCTTGTCACTCAGGTCTTCATACCGCCGATGAGGACTTCTCTTCTCCGTTTCCCTCGTCACTCAGGTCTTCATACCGCCGATGAGGACTTCTCTTCTCCGTTTCCCTTGTCACTCAGGTCTTCATACCGCCGATGAGGACTTCTCTTCTCCGTTTCCCTCGTCACTCAGGTCTTCATACCGCCGATGAGGACTTCTCTCCTCCGTTTTCCTTGTCACTCAGGTCTTCATACCGCCGATGAAGACTTCTCTCCTCCTTTTCCATCGTCACAGCGGTCTTCATCACGGCATGAAAAAAACCAGGAGACCACATCTCCTGATTTTTCTTATACATTATACGTCCAGAATGTTTCTCGGTATAACCAATCCTCTATTTCTGGTGCGTTTTCTTTTAACTGTTTTTCCATCAGCTCCACCCATCCGCTCGTTTGGGATTTGTGTGCTTTGATGGCTTTCAGCTTTTCTTCTGCAACAGATCGGATATCAATCGTCACATCTGGTTCGCCTATCAATTCTACGCTATTTTTCAAAATAGCTTTTCCATAAACAGTTGGTCTTTCCTGTTCAGGAAGTCTTCTCACTGCTATGGCGACCGCATTGCTCATGGCATCATGGTCAGGATGAACGCCGTGTTCTGGGTAAAAAGTAAGGACCAAGCTTGGGTTCAACTCAACCAGCGCTTCATGCACAATGTCTGCAAGGTATTCTTCATCCTCAAACTCCAACGTTTTATCATGAAGGCCAAGCATACGCAAGTCCTCAATTCCCATGACTTTACATGCATCCAATAATTCTTTTCTGCGCACTTCTGGAAGTGTCTCACGGTTGGCAAATAGTGGATTGCCAAGATTACGTCCCATTTGTCCTAGTGTGCCGCACAAATAGGTAACGGGAACACCACTTTGGGTAAAAAGTTTGATGGTGCCAGATGAGCTAAATGCCTCATCATCTGGATGTGGGAATACAACTAGTACGTGTCTTTCTGCTTCCATTCTTTTCTCTCCCTTCCCTTAAAATGGCTCCCGGCTAATTTGCAATGCCACAGCCAGTTTCCCTTCAGGATTTAAGCCAGCCAGTAGCAGTCGATCTTTATCATCCACTTCATAATGTGTCACACCTTCTGCATAGACCCAGCCGTGTTGAAGCTTCAATCCAATTCTATAAGGTCCGTTTCCAACTATTTTAGCACGCTCATAGTTCAGTGGGACATTACGTATGAATGCACCCACTGCTTGACCAGTATTGTGGTGGCCGGCATAGGCCCCGTTAGTCGTTTCCAAATGAACGAATACTTCCACATTTATCTGTTTGTCTAATTCGGCTTGCACATGTTTTTGGTCAATAATCTTCATTCTGTTCCTCCAAAGGTATGTACAGATTTTATTTCTAACTTTAGTTTAATATATGAAGCAATGGAAAGAAAATGGTTTGCTCATTTATTAACACGAAAGCGGAGTGAAAATTATCTCATTCCGCTTTCTTTCAGATGGAATCATACCACTTTTTTGATGCTTGGACTTCTGAGTGTGTTAATTGATGTCCTTGATATTCCCAGTGAACCTCGACAGTTGATCCCGCTTCTTCTAGCAACTTGCTTAGTTCTTCCGTTTCTGCTGCAGGACAGATCGGATCATTTTTTCCAGCCCCGATAAATACAGGAGTTTTGCTTAAGTCTGGAAGTTCAAGTCCTCTTCTTGGAACCATTGGATGGAATAACACAGCAGCCTTTAGCGTGTTTTCGTAATGGAAAAGCAGACTGCCGGCAATATTGGCACCATTGGAATAGCCAACAGCTATGACATTATTTCGATCAAATTCATACTTTTCCGCTGCTTCATCTAAAAAGTCATGGAGCTCTTTTGTACGAAAGATCAAGTCCTCTTCGTCAAACACTCCTTCTGACAAACGTCTAAAGAAACGCGGCATGCCATTCTCGGAAACATTTCCTCTTACACTTAGTACAGAAGCTTGAGGATCAATCATATCCGCTAAGGGAAGAAGGTCCTGCTCCGTTCCTCCTGTTCCATGCAATAAAAGTAACACTCGGTTATTGGTCCTTTTTTTAAAAATATGTTTCATAATCAGCCACTCCTCCTCTGATATATCTTGAATTCGAGATTAATTTAGTATAGTAAAAAAACGGTTGAACGTCAAACAATTGGTTCTAACATATTCCGCTAAAGGAGAATAGTTTAAAGTTAGAAAAGTCTTTCTGGAGGGATTCCTATGCTACCTTGGAACAAGATGTTTCCATTTCCAAAGGATTACATGAAGCAGGATATATTTAAGCAAACAGATGTGGAAAACTGGATGTCAAAAGCAATGCAAGGAAAATTGCCACCTAATGCCCAAACATTTGGTTCCACCGATTTTTTTGCACAGTCATTCGATTTATTAAGATCTGCTCAAGCAAAAAAGAACAAAAAGAAGAAACCTGGATTTGAGGCAAAAGTATTTGAAACCCACGAAGAAGTATTTGTTCGATTTTCCGTTGCATCTGAAGATCAGCTCTCCCAGATTAAAACATCTCATAATACGACTACATTATTTATTGATAATATACCCTCTCACGGGGCCAAACAGACCATTCCTCTACCATGCATGGTCAAAGGGAATAGCTCCAAGGCAAAATATCAAGATGGAATTGTGGAAATAAGAATACCAAAAGAAACAATAGTCCCTATTACCAAGGTCCCAATAGAAATTATTAAAACAAAACCGAAAAAATAGAAGGAGGCTCCTGGACTGTCCAGAAGCCTCCCAACCATTTTTTATAGCTGCTGAATCAAGTTGTCTAAATCCACTGTCCACGGCTCTTCAATAGAACCTCTGTAAAGTTGAAAGGTGACTTGCCTTGATTCGGTACCTGTTTTATCCCTATGGATATATAGTTTGACGGTGATGGGATAATATAGCTTTGTGTCATAATCCCGGTCCGCAGGCAAGTCAGAAAGCCTTTTAACCAAATCAATTTCTTCTAGAAACTTCACTTTTTCCTTCAACAAGACTCTATTTTTATCATCTAGAACGGACGCAAGAATAAACCAGTCATGTTGATGGATGGATAATACAGTTGCATCCACAATTTCTGCAGGTGACAATTTTTCTGTATGATCTAACCATTCACCTGCAGCTTTTTTTATCATAATGGAGTGGGCATGATCCATTTTCCGTGACTTATGGGTGATACTATCCTGGAAGTGTATGCAGAAATGTCCAGGAAAGCCGTTCTGTAAGGCCCCTTTACCGTGAGGCATTCCATGCATAGATGCAGCATATTTATGATCTTGAGATAGAATGAGAATGGCCCTGCGATCCCAACTCCATGTTCCTCTGTATATTTCTTTCATTATTTTCGTATCTTCGTTCGTTAAAGGCTGTACATCTGCATGATAAGAGCCTGCTCTTCTTTGAACTTCGAAGGTTCTCCCTGTATCCAAATCCAATACGGTGAAGCTGCTATATCGAGGCAATGCGCTATTCGCTTCATTCCATGTAATCAAATCTCCATAATGAATTTTATAAAGTTTCTTCATGTCTTTTGTTAATTGATGAACTGCTTTATCTGGCAATTCCAAAATGGCTTTGTTTTCTCTTAGGTCATATATATTCATTTGATGATCAATCGCGTATTTATTATCTTTATCAAGATTAATATATACATCTGTCGGAGGAACAGGGTGGCTAATTTCAACCCACTTCCCTTTTTTTATTGCTTTAATAACCGACTTTGGAACTGGCATTTCGGATATATATGCAGAATCAAGTGATGTCTGTGCATAATAGCGTGCCGTTTCTTCCTTTTCCCCAAAAGCGGAAACATTGCCTGGTATGCTTAAACTAAGTAAAAACAAACTGATGACAGCTACTTTCAAAACATAGGGATAAAACCTGTTCACTTTCATTCCTCCTAACAATTGAACCAAGTACCTTTGTATTTTGTCAAAAACACAATTAAAGTATGTTGTATTTTTTTTCGTACACATTAGTACTATAAGAATTTCGATGATAAGTAAGGTGAAAGTTATGACAAACGCTTTAATATGGGGAGCTGTCGCAGGCGGAGCTTTATTGCTTGGTGCGATAGTTGGGTTGTATATCCCAATCCCTCGAAAACTAACTGGATTTATTATGGCCTTTGGAACCGGCGTTCTTATTGGTGCAGCATCTTTTGAACTTATGGGGGAAGTGGAAGAGAAGACAGGGTACAGCTATGTCATTTTTGGATTTCTAATCGGCGCCACTCTGTTTACTCTTTTAGAAATGGTGATCATAAAAAAGGGGGGGGAAAAGAACGCAAACGGTCCAAGGAAAAAAGCGAAGGGCATTCTGGGATGGCGATTTTTATTGGATCTATTATGGACTCCATCCCTGAGTCTGTGATAATTGGTGTTAGCCTTATAAAATCCAATACGGTTAGCTGGGTGATTGTCCTGGCGATTTTTATCAGTAATATTCCTGAAGCGTTGTCAAGTTCGGTTGGGCTCAGAAAAGATGGTTACTCCAGAAAAAAAATATTATTTCTTTGGACAATCGTCTTTACCTTGACCACATTAAGTTCTGTCTTTGGTTTTGTTGTCTTTAAAGAGTTAAATGAACTCTACATATATCTTGTTAGTGGACTTGCAGCAGGCGGAATCATCGCGATGGTCGCTTCTACGATGATGCCCGAAGCATTTGAAGAAGGTGGTCCCATCGTAGGCCTCCTCTCCGCCCTCGGCCTCCTCTGCTCCTATGTCCTCTCAAGCGGAATATTATAAAAAACCCTCAACCAAAAGGAATGGTTGAGGGTTTGTGTTGTTGAAATATTTGCTGATCGTAGAGGAAGGCACGAAGACTCCTCGAAAATGCTAACGCATTTTCTTCGTGCGATGAATCGCTGTCGAAGCTTTCCTGTCCTATGGGAGGAAGGGACATGGAAGACCCCACAGGGCGAATGCCCGAGGAGGCTTCCGGACCGCCCATGGAAAGCGAAACATAGATCAGCCGTTAACGGTGGTTTATTGTTTTACAGCACGGTCGAAAAATTCTTCTAAGGTTAAATCATGTTCATTCATATAAGCAGCGACCTCTTTGCCAACATAACGAAGGTGCCATGGCTCATACTGATAACCTGTAATTACCTCTCCATCCTGCGGGTAACGGATAATAAATCCATACTCACTAGCATGCTCTTTCACCCATTTTCCTTCAGGGGTTTCCCCGAATTCCTCTGTCAAGTCAAGCGCAGCAGACCTGCTTGAAATGTCCATAGCCAAACCTGTTTGGTGTTCACTATGTCCTGGTATAGCAGAAACAGCATTAGTTTTTTCTTCTCCCCACTTTTTCAAGTAGGTATTATAAATTCCATATTGCGTTTCATAGGAACGATAACCAGATACTGCAAAAATTTCTACATTCTCAGCTTCTGCTGCAACAAAAAGCTCTTCCAATGCACGTGCCGCTGCTTCTCTAAGGTATTTTTTCTCATAGTCACCTTCAAAAGAAAACGGGACATCCGGAATGGTCAAATCACTTGGAACATAATCAGCTGGCAAGGACTGATTTTTATTAACTAGCACTAATAGGTTATCCGTGTTTTCAATCACCTTCTCTTCATTTAAAACGGTGAAAAACGGCTCCTCAAGCACGTACTGATTCTCATTTGTTTCAGGCGGGGCATCAGTCTGTGGTGGTCTTTCTTCCGGCTCCTCTTCTTGCTCCAGATGTTCTTCTTCTACCGGTGTCTCCTCAACAACCTCTTCTGCCGTTTCATTGGTGAAATACTCCCAAAACTTCCAATTCACATCATCCAATTGATTGGAACAACCTGTTAACAAGAGTAATATCACCAGGACAGAGAAATGTTTCTTTTTCATAAAATAATCACCTTTTTACTATTCTAATATAATCATTATGTGTTGGTTCGTTTCTGAAAATAAAAGTTCCACTCATGTGAAACATACTTAAACAGTGTACCATTAATCCATAACGCCGTAAAAAGATTTTACTGTTAAAATAGAAGATAAGAAAAAAGTCACTAGACTCCATAAGGCGATTATTCAGTGTCTTTCATCACCTTAATATAAATTTTTCTATGACGAGGTCCATCAAATTCACAGAAGAAAATCCCTTGCCAAGTACCGAGAACAAGCTCTCCGTTTTGGATGATTATCTGCTGGGAGTTCCCAAGCGTCATTGCTTTCAAGTGAGCTGCAGTATTGCCTTCCATATGCCGGTATTTGGGATGTTCCCATGGATATACTTCATCGAGTCGCATCACAACGTCCTTTATAACATCAGGATCTGCATTCTCATTAATAGTGATTCCTGCAGTTGTATGTGGACAATATACCATTACATGCCCTTCTTTTACCCCTGATTTTTGAACCAAACTCTCCACCTTAGCCGTGATATCTTGCCACTCATCCCTCTTATGTGTTTGTAGATTTAATGTTTGTAGCATAAAATGACATCCTTTCTCGTATAAAAAAGCCCTTGAGTTAAATTCCCAAGGGCTTAGTGCGTGTTATTTTTTTAATACAGCTTCCAATGCCACTTCCATCATGTCGCTGAACGTTGATTGGCGTTCTTCAGATGTTGTTTCTTCTCCAGTAAGGATATGGTCGCTTACTGTTAGAACAGATAATGCATTTCGGCCGTATTTAGCAGCTAAAGTATAAAGCGCTGCGGATTCCATCTCAATTGCAAGGATTCCATACTTGGCCCATTTTTCAAGCTCGCCGTTGTCATTGTAGAACATGTCTGCCGTGAAGACATTTCCAACTTTTAAATTCAGACCTTTTTCCACTCCAACGTCATAAGCCTTTTTGAGAAGTTCGAAATTAGCAGTCGGTGCATAGTCCACTCCACCGAATGTTAAACGGTTCATTTGAGAGTCAGTGGATGCACTCATTGCAAGGATTACGTCACGAACCTTTACATCTTTCTGGATAGCTCCGCATGTTCCTACGCGAACTAAGTTTTGCACGTTATATTCATTCATAAGTTCATTAATGTAAATAGAAATAGATGGAACTCCCATACCGGTACCTTGAACAGAGATTCTTTCACCCTTATAAGTACCTGTAAAGCCTAACATTCCTCTTACTTCATTGTAGCAGACTGCATCCTCAAGGAATGTTTCTGCAATATATTTTGCACGTAACGGATCTCCCGGTAGTAGGATCGTTTCCGCTATTTCACCTTGTTTTGCTCCAATATGTACACTCATTAAGTTACCTCCTAATTGCTCTTGCCATTGTTACTTTACAACAATGACTACTATACCATATATTACCCATGTTTCAAAAGAATCTCTCCATAAAAAAAGGGCATTCTTTTACAGTTGCAGTAGAAAATAAAAGAGAAAGAAATTCTCCTTTCAGGAAGGTGATCTAATTGAAAAAGAAGCTAAAGCAAGCTGTAGAACATGCAAATGCAACGAACACAACAAAAAAGAAAACTGCTGAACCTCACACTTCCAGACGAGATAAGCAGCAAAGCTAAAATTATATAAATGGCGTCTACCATTAACTAAAAAGGAGCTGAAATAAATGGGAAAGAAACACCGTAATAGAATTAATGGGCAAAAGAAGAATAACCATATCAGTCCTGATGCAATTGAAGCGGAACATACCGCCCACAAAAAAGAGCATTCTCCTAAAGGGCGAAAAAACGGTCCTGGAAATCATATATAAAGGGAAAAGGGCAAAGGTTGACCTTTGCCCTTACTTTAATTAGCGTACTGCGACACGATTTATTTTCTTCCAGCCTCCAAATTCCAACCGGTAATAAGTGATTCCCAAAGTACCTTCATCAATCATGATAATATCTCCAGTAGCAATAAACCGGCCTTCATAATCACGTGGAATAGAGTCTGTCACATTGAATTTTTTATATACTTGATCCACTATGTCCTGATGACTGCTTCCTTCCATGGTTAGTCGGAAAATGGGATTGTACCCTTTTGATTCTCCATAATTAGGTGTTTGCATAATGGTCACATCATATTCGCCTGTACCCATCTTCATCATTCTTTTAAGAGCCAACATCCTTTTCACCCCTCAACCATTTCTATATATACTAATTAGCAATAAGGGGTGTCGAATCCTTCATCAAATTATAAAAAGTTTTGTCGAAACGTGAAAATCTTTGCAAAAAAAGTAGATGATTCGCCTGTTTAACATGAAACCACTACATTCCTCATACGATAATACGAGGTGATTTAATGTTTGGGAAGTGGTTTACAGGAACAATATCCAAGCCGCAAAATAATCATTTAATAAAATTATGGACTACCACAGAAGAAAATCAACTCAAAAAGGAATGGACAAAATCCCCCTTGAACCATTCACCTTCATTAAAAGAACAAGATATGTTGGCCAAAATCCGCACCAAGACTGCAATCCTTAATCGAAACAATGTTACACGAACTCAAGCCTATTTGGATTTATATCTTAAACACCCTGAAGTGCATTGGAGCTTCTTGGCTCACATGGTATCAAGAAATGGCGGTTGGAATATGACAGACCTGAAAGCCAGTCACATATCGACCTTGCTATCCTACGAGAAGGCCTCCATCCTATTTCGTTTTCTTGAAAAAGCCAATCACCTCATTTTTCAAGATGCTTACCCACAACTGCTCCTTTATGAAGAAAGTAAAAAAGCCGGGAGACCTCTATTTTATCTACTCTCCGAATTTCACGTTTCACCTTTTATGAATCCGATATGGACACTTTTTTTTAATGACAACAGCAAAAAAGAACTGCTCACCGTTTCCTTGATTATTAATGAACAGAATTTTATTGAGTCTAACCTTCTTCAGAATGCTTTTTTTCAGCAAAAAGTTTTATCCAGTTTAACCTACCAGCTACAGGAAAAGCTTGGCTTTACACTAGTGTTGTTTCCTTACCGGAAGGGTTCAAACACCCTATTGACGGGCCTTCTCGTACAACAATTCTCCAACCTTTCCAACCGTATAGAGATAGGAAAAAAGCTTTATATCCTTCTGTTTAAGAACAAGGATGTCCTGCAGGGGGCTTTGCGTTTTAGCAAGGAGAATTTTCATACAGGTTCAAGGGAAGATTACCTTCCTGTCGTTTTTTCATCTACGTCTGATTCCCGTAGAATATATAGTCCGACCATAGAAGCAGCTTGGGCGGATATTGATCATCCATCCATTGTGCCTGTTGCTTGGTTCAAAGATATTCAGGAGGTGATAAAGTTTTTCCATCTCCCTTCTACCATGGAGCCGGCTGATATGGAGAAAACACATCTCTATAATTTGATGAAGCTTACTGGGATATCTGAGCTTCATGGGGTTTTCTTTAATAAGTAAAAAAATCAGATTCCGACATAAACGGGGAGCTCCAAAAAACCTAAAAAAGCTGCCCCAAAGGCTACGAACTCGCCTAAGAAACAGCAATGCTTGTATGATTTTTTCTTTATCGATTTCTATTCTATCTCTTCATCAATAATGCATTTCTCTAATAAATAATCAAACATGATATCCGCCAACTCTTCTATCTCGCTTTCAGCTGGAACATACCCCCGCCTTACCAGCTCATTGTAAAAGAACTCGGCTATTTCTTCTGTGTCAATGACCACTTCGATTTCTTTCACAATATCACCCCTTTTTAAAGGTTTATGTACGTCTTTAAAGATATATGTCTTACTCTCTATATTAATCCATCATGTTGGACAAATGCTATCTTTGTTTTCGAAAATTTCAAAAAAGTGCATATCAAAGTTCATGCGCGCATACATTGAGGACATAAGGACAAGCAGTCACAAATTAGGAGGAGAGTATTATGAAGAAGTATTTAGCAAGTTTAGAAAGATTAGGAGAAGAGGAAGTCTTATTGCCACTGTTAGATAAAATTTCGGACAAACTGGTTTTGGCTACTGCACTCATTGGAGGTCCGTTGTTTATCTATTTGATCTTTCAATTCTCCACACTATTTTTCTAGTTGACTATGTTTCTTGCCATCCATGTACTTTTTCAAATTCTTCATGACCAGATTCATCACTTCCATGTATTCTTCATCGCCGAAGATATCATACAGCACCTTATAATCATTATAGACATCTAGAAGTCCATCAATTATCCTTTGATATTCCTTGTTGTATTCTTCTTTTTTGAAATGTTTGTTTGACCCAGTCATCGGATTATACAACTCCAAGCTTGTATTTTCTTTGTTGAACATATAGGACAATCCAAGTTTGTGGATAAGTATTTCAGCATGTTCGTGATGGACAACCATTGTCAATTCTTCCTCTCCCGCTTCCAACCATTCCCCATCAGACAATCGAGTCAGTTCATAAATGATGTCTTCCCATGAGTCTTCTTTATATCGCCATATTTCCGTGCGGAAACCGACTATTTTAAATAATTCTTTCCCATAACCTGCAACATGGACAATATCACCGATAAAATACATGTACTTAATATCAAGTCGTTCGGTTACCAGCACTTTTCCCTCGTATTCAGATACAAAGGCAAGTGTCTCTTCTTGATATAGGCCATCACTTGAATTTACTTCATATACATACGCACCATCAATTTGCTTCATGTCCGTCACTTTACCGACAGTTCCATAGATGGTGATGACGACAATGTCGCCGATTTTATATTTCGGTTTGTTTGGTTTTTTGTTCTTCCCCATATAATTTCTCCCCATTTATCACTGTGGCTTTGATAGTAATTTATTATATGCAGCAAGATGCCAACTCGCCAAAGCGTTGGGGCAAAAAGTGGTTGTACCGATGTGTTAATAGGCGGCCGTCCCTACTAAACGCAGAAAATAATAAAAACCGAGACTTAGGAATCGGTTTTTGGCTAAACGACGCTGTTTCTTTACGCAAATGGCGTCGCTTTCCGCGGGACGGTGCTTGAGCCTCCTCGCTGCGCTGTGGGGTCTCAAGCTACCGTTACTCCCCCGCTGGAGTCTTTGCCATTTGCTCCAATCCACAGCTGAAAATCAGAGAACAGATGTTAGTGCTTTTACAGTTAATTAATTTAGATGTTCGCACAAATCCTTTCGTTTATGGAGTACCTTAGTTGATTGTAGTGGAAGGCGCGCAGACGTCCGCGGGAGGAAGGGACAGGTGAGAACCCGGAAGGCGAGAAGCCTAAGGGGACTCACGGACCGCCCGCAGGCAAGCGAAGCGCCTGGAACGGAAATCAACAAAGATTTAAACTTTTCTCCAAAAAAATGCACCCTCATAAAAGGGTGCATTTTACATAGCTATTAAACTTCTTCCTCGTATAGTTCCCAGGCTTTGTCGAAGGTAGACATGCTGTCTAGGTATTGGCCGTTCATTTCTAAATAGCTGCTGATTTCATGGTAGTCCTCTGAGTTCTTTGGAAAACTATGATCGTCGTAAGCATGATTGGCAAATATACTGATGTCATCTTTTTTCAAAGCATGACGAAATTTCATTAAATAATGGTAAAACGACTTTCTCAAAATGCACCCACACCCATTTTTTACCCTCATTCTACATTAGAATGAGGGTAAAGGACAACCATTAGCTTGAAAAGTCAAAGTAGTTTCTTTTTAACAATCGGGGTTTAGCCATAAGCTCTTTGTAACTGAGCTCTGCTTCTAATACCTTCGTGTTGATCAAAAACAATTGATCCTCTATTTCCTTCACAGTTGTTTCTTCTTGGTATTCCATTCCGCAATCCCCACAAATGACAGAGGGTGTTTCCGTTATAGTCACGGCTTTTGTACCATCGGGCAGTTCCCAATAAACTGTACCGGATGAAGAGGCTGCTTGTGAGCTTTCACACCAATTACATTTCATCAAGTACCCTCCTAACTTGATTCACTCTTGTTTTCTTCTTCTCCAACAATATATTTCTTCTGTTGGGCCTGGAATTTCTTTTCTTTTAATTCATCCCGTTTGTCGCGTTTATCTTTTAAAGAGGAGTGTTCAGGATTAGTTTCATAGTCCTT
This sequence comes from Bacillus sp. m3-13, assembly GCF_000175075.1. NCBI lineage: Bacteria > Bacillati > Bacillota > Bacilli > Caryophanales > Bacillaceae > Bacillus > Bacillus sp. m3-13. Next base: position 161,685 of record NZ_ACPC01000015.1, on the reverse strand, counting down.
GCGTCGATTCAAACGATTTAATCCTTCTGGAACGAGATTGAATTGGGAATCATTCATCAGTGCTGCAATCCCTATATTCGAACGCTTATCCTCCATGTTTGAATAAATTTCTCCAAAATAGGCTTCTGCTCTTCCTGGGACATAATTTTCTGGTTCCGGGTAAGTGGTGATAACTCCTTCAAAGTTTCTTAACACTACTTTGTTCGCACTTTGTGAGATAATATAATTCGGTTGTACTGCTATTTTACCACCGCCGCCAGGGGCATCTACTACAAATGTTGGAACAGCATACCCGCTCGTATGTCCACGTAACCCTTCAATTATTTCAAGTCCCTTTGAAATTGGGGCCCTGAAATGTCCGATTCCTTCCGAAAGATCACATTGATAGATGTAGTAAGGTCTAACACGGATTTTGACAAGGTCGTGCATCAGTTTTTTCATGATTGGCACACTGTCATTGATCCCGGCTAGTATGACCGCTTGATTTCCAACAGGAACCCCTGCATTCACAAGCATTTCACAGGCAAGCTTAGACTCTTCTGTAATTTCAATAGAAGTATTAAAGTGAGTATTTAACCAGACAGGATGATATTTCTTTAAGATGTTGCAAAGGTTCTCTGTAATTCGTTGAGGAAACACGACGGGTGCCCTTGTTCCTATCCTGATAATTTCAAGATGTGGAATGGCTCGCAGGTTTTTTAAGATGTATTCAAGGATTTGATCATTGATCAAGAGACCGTCTCCCCCGGAAATCAAACAATCTCTGATTTGGTCATTGGATGCAATATAAGCAATGGCAGCATCCAATTGTTTTTTCGGCACTCCCATTCCGATTTGGCCGGAGAACCTTCTCCGTGTACAGTACCTGCAATACATTGAGCACTGGTTGGTAACCAAAAACAATACCCTGTCTGGATATCGGTGTGTCAGACCGGGAACTGGTGAATCTTCATCCTCATGCAGAGGATCTTCGAGGTCGTATTTGGTTTTATAAATTTCTTTTGAAATTGGTACAGACTGCATCCGTATAGGACATCTAGGGTCATCTGGATTCATTAACGAAGCGTAGTATGGCGTTATATTTAAAGGAATGGTTTTGGTGGAGATCTTTACCCCTTCCTCTTCTTCCGGTGTTAAATTAATGACTTGCTTTAAATCCTCAAGTGTTCGGATGGTATTGGTCAACTGCCATATCCAATCATTCCATTGTTCTTCGGTTACATCTTTCCAAAGTTCAAATTCACTCCAATGCCGTGCGGGCTTATATAGATCCATTTTCATCTCTATCTCCTCCCTGTTCTACACCATGCAATAACCGTGCCAACTATGCTGATGCCCAGTTATTACTTATATATGTAGAATAGGAGAAACTTGTTATCAATCCGCGTGCCGAATTTCTGGCACTTCAAGAGCATTAGATTTTTCTTCAAGTTTAGCCAGTTTGTATTGAAGAGTTTGACGAGGTATGTCCAGAATCTTTGCGGCTTTCATTACGTTCCCATCTGTCTGATCCATGGCATTTCGTATCATAGATTCTTCTGTCTTCTGTAATTCTGTCCTTAATGAACCCTGATTTTTTAAAGTTGGAGCTCGCTTCTTTATTTTGTTCAACTTTGCAGGAAGATGTTTAGTAGATATGGTTTCTTTTTTAGATATTAATAGGACATATTCTATCGTATTGATTAATTCTCTTACATTACCTGGCCAATGATAAGAACCAAAGATTTCTTCCATTACCTTAGGCAACAAATAGGGAATTCTGGTTTGCAATTTCTTTTGCAAAAGGAGGCGGATATCATGAGGTCGTTCCCTTAATGGTGGAATATATATTGGGCAAGTGTTCAATCGATAATACAAGTCTGCTCTAAATGATCCATTCTCTACACAGGTCTCGGGAGACTCATTCATTGCAGTGATAATCCTGACATCCACTTTAATCGTAGTCGTTCCTCCAACTCTCCTTATGGATCCATCTTCAAGGACTCGCAGCAGTTTGGCCTGCAGTTCTAATGGCATGGAATTCATTTCATCAAGGAATAAGGTTCCCCCCGTCGCCAGCTCAAAAAGTCCTTTGCGGTCAACTGCACCGGTGTAACTGCCTTTTTCCGTACCAAACAGAATGCTTTCTAACAGTGTAGCCGGTATCGCTCCACAATTTTGCGCAATAAATGGTCCGCGTTTTCTAAGAGATTGATGATGAATCCCTTGAGCAATGATTTCCTTTCCTGTCCCTGTTTCTCCCCAAATAACAACAGGTAATAGTGAGGAGGCAAATAACATGGCGTCTTGGAGCATAGATATACAATCCGGATCATCTGTAATGAAGTCATCTAAAGTGTAGGCGGATTGGAAAGGTGAGATCTTCTTTGATCCTTCTGACCTATTAAATTTAGCTTGCAAGTCCATCAGTTTATTAGATAGTGTGTTTAAATGACCATAATTTTTGGCAATTTCCACTGCTCCTAATAAATTGTCACCGTTGAGAATGGGGATGGTAGTATTCACTGTTTCAAGCAGTTGCCCTTTTCTATTTTCATATCGTTGATTTTCGTGATAGATTGGCTTTTTCGTTTTCAGTACTTTCAGCAACGTACTTGTTTCTTCCGTTAAGGAAGGGAAAACATGTAAAAGATGTTTTCCTAGTACTTCCTCTTCGTTCATGCCATCGTAGCCCGCTGCCACCTTGTTATAATAAATGGTGATTCCATCTTTATCTACGGCATGAATAGCTTCATCAATTCCATCTAAAATAGCGATAAGCATCTCTTTTGATAGTGTATGTGTTTGCATGTACAGCACCGCCTATTTCTCGGCATTTGGTGCCGGTTTTTGGGCATTCATTAGCGAAAGGTCTTTACTCCACACATTCATATCTTCAATCTTATCGAAAATATAACAGTTATTTTTCAATCTTCCTTTATACGTGTAGTCGAGATTGTGCAAGACAGCATTCATCCCGAATGAAAGAGCCCTGGCAATGGAATAGCTGCAATAAATTTGCTTTTTCACTAATTCCGCTTCAAGTTCACGAATGAGAGTGTTCATGTAACCGCCTTTACGTTTGGAAGGTGATGTCGCACAGTCCGTAATTTCGGCATTTCTATATGTTTTGTTCATTTCCGCAGAGGCAGCCGCTATGATTTCTCCTTTTTCCTCCAAAAGCATAAAAAGTGTATTACTTTCCATTTGTTCCATAATAAAATTTGGATCTTCAATTGGCACAGGATAGATTGGGAAAACATCTTTGTAAAATTGGGATAAAGCTTGAGCATCTGATATCTTTGCCACACGTAACGTTAAATTCGAATCAAGCAGCACATCCTTTTGATTTTTCTTTTGCCAGACCGTATCAAGGATACTGTCTTCCTCACACCATCTATCACTGTTATATCGATCAACCTTCCTGTATTTGCACAAAAAATACCCATCTCCACCAAGAAAGTATCCAGGAACAGATGCTTCCAATAGAAAGCCTCTTTCCATTAGCGTGCTTAAATGTTCTGGTCTAGATTTTATAATTACTTTCTCTACAAATGGCTGTTTGCTCCATTCCTCTATAGTTTCAATGATTTGCTTTATATTTCCTCTGAAATCTTCTATTTTCAATCTTTTATTATAATAATCCTCATATGCGTCCACATAAATGGCTTGATTTTTTATCCGTAAGGCTTTACCTGTTTTTGTACTCATTGTATCCCCCCTCCTAATTCAATTCGCTATCGAACAGGAAATTCCCCTATTTATTTCTTTTCTATTGGCCAGAAACTGGTTCATCTGTTAAAAAGCTTTTATTTCGTATTCCAGAACGTTTGATGCGGTAATCTGCACGGACCTCCACTTCCGCTTCTGCAAAGATTTCGTCCCATTTGTCTTCAACCTTTTTGAACTTCTTGGGAGATGTACGGTAATATACCTCCCCAAATCCAAAAATATCAGCTTTATACTCTTCTTGCATTTTTTGGATGGTTGCCAAAATCTTTTCTTCTATATACTTATTTAGGGCGTCTTCATGATTTTCATATGTTTTTATTTTTTCTAGGTTTTGATGACATTGTGTTCCTTGTATTTTCGCTTCTCCACTAATATTCACTTTTATTTTCACACCAGAAGCTTTCTCTATCGTTTTTACATCTGAATGGGAATGAATAATGCGGATATCTAGAAAATTGTCCTCTTCCTCATTACCTTCTTCATAACATGGAACAGTTAGACTGGTCCTGCTAAGTCCTTGTGTCCAGAGGTAGTCTCTTGCTTCTTCACGAGATAAAAATCCAATCAGCTTGTCTTTTTTAAAAACAGAAAGACCAGAGATGACAACAGTGGAATCAAGCTCCGTCTTCGAATTTTGTTCAATATTCTTCCCGGCTTCCGGCTTTCCTTGTATGGAAACAGCGCTCGTCACCGGATGTCGTCCATTTGAAGTCAGCGAGGATATGAAATCTGTAAGGCGTACGTAAGGATCCCCGCCCCATTCTTCTAAGTACACCTCAATTTGCTTATGAACCTTTATAGAGGGTACCAATTCTAACGGATAGGTTGTTTTTACGATATCAGAGGCTTTAGTACCTCTAGATATCAGGATGTTAAAGTCATTGCGGAATTCTCCCGTCCTTTCTAAGAAGTCCAATACATCCCCGACACCATCTTTAGCGAGTAATTCATCAATAACAATGATTCTAGTGTGTGAATAGATTAGTTTTCTAGAAAGTCCGACATTCATTCTTTCTGAGAGTTCCGCAAGTGAGTTCCCTTCCTCTTGAAAAGTAATGACAGGTGTTCCGCTACCAGGCTGGTCAGCGGAAAGTTGCGGGGCGTTTATCGTCTCGACAGTGACTCGGAATTTTGCATTTTCTCCCTTTTCGATTGCAATGCCTGTGACGATGGAAATTTCATTAAGCTCGACTTTGTCCCAACATCCAGTTAATAACACTAAGACAGAGCAAATACATAACCATTTCTTCATGAGAAATTCCCCTTATCTTGTGATGGGCCAGTGTTGTTTCCTTGATCAGTAGTTTTCTTCGTATGTTTGGGTTTTAAATAGGAAGGCCGGGTAATATTATCCCAAACAGGCATTCTGACAAAAACATCTTTCTGATCTTCCAATAGGAGAGGAGCCACTGGAGCCAGATACGGGACACCATATGATCGTAAACCCGTTAAATGGATAACCATGATGACAACCAAAAGAAGTACCCCGTACAACCCGATCAATGCACCCATTAAGATAAAGGCAAATCTTAAAATCCTAGTAGCAATGGAAAAGTTATATATAGGGGAAACAAAACTTGCGATTGCCGTTAATGCGACAATAATAATTAAAACGCTTGAAACCAGTCCCGCTTCCACAGCTGCTTGTCCAATTACCAATGCGCCAACAATAGAAACCGTCTGCCCTACTGCTCTTGGCATTCTGACCCCAGCTTCCCTTAACACCTCAAAAGTAAGTTCCATCAGCAGTATTTCTATTACAGCCGGAAAAGGCACTCCCTCCCTTTGAGCTTGAACACTAATTAAGAGCGACGTGGGAATCAGCTCGTGATGATAGGTAGATATGGCTACATACAAGGATGGCAGCAACAAGGAAAGCATAAATGACACATAACGGATAAGCCTGATGAAAGAAGCCATAAAAAAAGGTTGATAATAATCTTCCGTTGAAATAAAAAAATCCGTGAATACGGTTGGCACACTTAAAGCAAAAGGACTGCCATCCACTAACACTGCAACTTTACCTTCTATAAGATTCGCCGCGATATTATCAGGTCTTTCCGTGTTAAAAGTAAGCGGAAAAGGTGTCATTGATTTGTCTGTCAGGTATTCCTCGATGTTCCCACTATCAAAAAGACCAACTACATTTACCTTTTCTATCCGGCTCTTCACTTCCTGTACTAGATCCTCGTTGGTAATGTTTTTTATATACCCTACCACAACCGCCGTTTTTGTATCCTGTCCTACACGGTACTGTTCAAAACAAAGGTTGGGATTGCGGATTCTGCGTCTGATCAAACTAATATTTGTATTCATTGTTTCTGTAAAGCTGTCCTTAGGTCCCCTGATGATCGTTTGGGTACTTGGCTCTGATACGCTTCTTTTTTCAATGCTTCCCAAATTGACACATAAAGCTTTCTCTATTCCATCTATAATAATGACTGCATACCCGTTGAGGAGTTTCCAAAAAATCTGATGATAATTCTCCGCAAATTTATATGGAACAGACGCAAAGTATTCTTTTCTAAACTCTTCCAAATTCCTAGACTGTAATACCGTTTCAGATTCTTCTGCTGCAACGAGCGGCTCAAAAATTTCTTCAGTTAATTTGTCTTTTGAAATTAACGTATCGAAATAATAAGCAATGGCATCCCTTTTTCCAACTACTAAAGTAGAATAATGAAAATCAATGGAAAGTGAAAATTCTTTTTGTATGATTTCGTCATTATCCTTTAGTGATTGCAGTAGTGGTTCTGACGTTTCTTCCTCAGAATATAGCTCTTTATCTGTAGAACTGATATTCTCACTTTCCCCTAACAGAATTTTTTTCAACTTTCCCATTCCACTTCACTCCTTTTCTTTCCACTTTTCTTCCTAGTACGGATCAGCACGATCACAAGTAATAAAAGCGGCAAAGCGAACTGAAAAGGAAGGTGGACAAAATAAGGGACAATCTGTAAACCTTCCTCAATATGTTCAGCGAAATTATCGGTTATGATGATAGAAGACAAACAAATTATGGAACCAACAGGAAAAAGATATTTGCGGTACTCTCTTTTGGAGATATGTTCTAAACCCTTTAATGCACCAAAAAAGAAAAACTCCTATTTTCACGATAATGCCAAACATAACCACAAAGACAACCGCAATATCCACCCTTTCAACAAAATCCAATAAAGAGATTTCACGTGCTGCCGAAAGGAGCGGGAAATTCGACCTCTCTTTCATTTCATGCCCAAGAGTCATCACTTGAATGACAGATGAATAGACAAGTACTGATGTACTAAGGATGATACTTGCCATAGCAAAACCTTTTGCCTTCTTATATTTTGTAACGAGTGGTAATACAACCGCAAAAGCAATAAGCTCTCCGTATGGGAAGGTCAATAGGCTAGGAAAAATTGCTTGAAAAATCGGTTTTATGCCCTCATCTAGGAATGGCCTCAGGTTCTCAAATTGAATTTCGCCTGACATCAAAATAAATATTCCTACTAAAAATGTAAATAAGAACACGTAGGGGAAAAAAATTTCAGAGGTTCTTGCCATCACTTCTATGCCTGAATTCAACATATAAACAATTGTAAGCATTATAGTGATGCTAATAATTTCAATTGGTGTATAGATAAAAATGGTGGACACAATTAACTCGCCAAAGTCCCGCAAGACCCTTGAGGAAATGTAGATGAAATACATGATATAAAGAAAACTTACTGCTCCCCCTACCCACTTGCCAAGACAGAATTCAATAAGAGCAAATAGATTATAGCCCTTTTTTCTACCAAGCATGAAATGCAGTACATATATATACCCTACTCCAATTAATCCAGCCAGGCTAATGGCCATCCATACATTTTGCTTGGCTTCTCCTCCTATCCCCACAACAGTGGCACTGCCCATTTCAAAAATAAGCATTAAGATAAATAGTTGCCATAATGATATTGTTTCTTTATTTCTCATTAGCACCTTTACCTCTGCCTTTATTATTTTTGAAACGTACATCCTGGATGACAGCAACTAGAATCCCAAATATAAACGTCAAATAAACCATCCACTCTCTTAATCCCGGATCAAAAATAAACAAACGTGTAAAACAATCTAAGATATTACTGTCATAGTAATAACAATCCAAAATGGTAGTGAAAAGCACCATACTTATAAATAGTAGGATAGTAAAAAATGTCACCATCAAGTTGCCTCCGGTCTTCATATACTTGATAGTATTTTCTAATTACGACAGGATATGTAAAATAGTGTAAATGAATTGGATGAAAGTTGGGGCAGGGGCAGGATGGGAAATCAAGAAAAAATCAATATATCAATAAGTTGGGGGATTTATCAATAAATTTTGAGATATATCAAGAAAAAACAGATTATATCAAGAAAACGACATAGCTCAACATTATTCTCCCATCACGCCCCCTTCTCAATATAAAAAAAGAATCTCTATTGTAAGAGATCCCATCATTTATGCTTCTTCGGAGATTTCACACCAATCCATCAATACCAACGCAATAATTTCAGCAGCATTCATCATTTGATCAATAGAGATATATTCATTTGGATAATGGGCAACTTCTGTTGTACCCGGTCCAAATACGACTGTCGGGATGTTGCAAAGTTGGGTAAACAATCCACCATCTGTTCCCCAAGGAGAGGCTTCCACAATGGCAGGCTTTCCAACAACCTCTTTATATGCATGATCAATCACTTTGACAAACGGATGGTTTACCTCAACCCTACCTGGCACCCATTGAGCCCCGAACCACTCCAACTCTACCGGGTGGTTTCCAAACCACGTATCAACTTCCTTCAATGAACGTAAGAAAAGCAGCTAACTCTTGTTTAACATCTTCTAGCGTTTCCTCCGGTCCAACGCCTATTCTTCCTTCTAAAACTACCAAATCGGGCACAGACGATGGCCAACTTCCTCCTTCTACTTTTCCAATATTAATTGGAAGTGGAATTGGTATCCCGCTATATAAAGGATCATTGACTCTGCTGTTACGAATCGTTTCCAATTCTTTTTATTTTATCCATAACAATCACACTTTTTTCTTAGGGCACTTACCCCCTCATACCTAGTACCACCATGAGCCGATTTCCCCTTTACTTTTACGCGAAACCACATCGACCCTTGTTGTTTAGGGAAGATTTTCATATTGGTAGGTTCAGGGATTAGTACCGCATCTGCAGAATAACCTCGTAGAATTGCCGCCAACGTTCCGGCGCCTCCACTCTCCTCTTCAATTACACTTTGGAAAATAACATCACCCTTAAGTTTTACACCGATCGATTTTAATGCATTTATAGCAAGAAGTAAGGAAACGTTTCCTCCCTTCATATCTGTGCTCCCACGTCCGTATACCTTCCCATCTTGAACTTTACCTTCATAGGGGTCACAATCCCACTGCAGTATGTCTCCTTCAGGAACCACATCAATATGTCCGTTTAGGATGATCGAGCGTCCTCCACCAGTCCCTCTCCAAATTGCTACTACATTGGGGGAGTCCTCAAAAGTGTCGCGCGTCGATACAAAGTTTACATGAGCACTCATTTCCTTTATATCCGGTTCCCAAATATCTATTTCCAAGCCTAGTTCCCGGCACGCTTCAATCACCACTGCTTGAGCGGAACTTTCCCTTCCCTGGATACTTCTTTCTTGAATAAGTTTCCTTAGGAGCTTGACAGCATTTCCCTTATTTTTGCCTAACCACTCCTTGATCAATTTCTGTTCCATCTCAACCCCCCTTTTCCATCCATCAAATTGCTTACTTTATAAAATTGCTGGTGATAGTGTAAAGGTTGCTTCTGTTTTTTCTTTTACTTGCTCCAAATTAACTCCTGGCATCAATTCTGTAAGCATCATTCCATCTTTCTTAATCTCAAAAACTGCTAAATCGGTAATTATCATGTCCACACAATTGGGTGTTGTTACAGGCAAGCTGCACGACTTAACCACTTTTGAGTTTCCAAATTTATCAGTATGACTCATTAGGACAATCACTTTTTTAGCTTTCTGGGAAAGCTCCATCGCGCCACCCATTCCCGGTACCCTTTTGCCTGGTACAATCCAGTTTGCTAGATCTCCTTTTTCTGAAACTTGGAGCGATCCCAAAATGGTAATATCGAGTTTCCCTCTTCTGATCATTCCAAAAGCAAGTGCACTATCAAAATAGGATGCACCTGGCTGGACAGACACCGGATACCCTGCTGCATTGCATAAATTTTCATCCTCTTCTCCCGGCAATGGAGTGGATCCCATCCCTAACACACCGTTTTCGGCTTGGAAAAAGACATGAGTATTTTCAGGCAAGTGATTGGGTACTAATGACGGAATGCCAATCCCCAAGTTTACAACCATTCCATTTTCTATTTCTTTCGCTGCTCTTTTGGCAATTAAGTTCCGTATGTTTCCTCCCATACCCATGTCCAGTTCACCCCCTCGCTTTGAACCATATAATCCACATACACACCAGGCACGACGATTTCTTCTGGGTTCAACTCCCCTAAGGGAACAAATTCCTCAACCTCGACAATGGTTTTTTTCCCTGCCATCGCCACAAGCGGATTTGTATTTCTGGCACTTTTATCAAAAATAAGATTTCCATAAGGGTCTGCCTTTTTGGCAAAAACGATGGAAAGGTCTGCAGTAAGCGCCGGTTCAAGGATATAATCATTTCCGCCCGATGTAAGTATTTGCTTGTTTCTTGTTACTATTTCACTTGTAATCCCAACATCAACCAGAATGCCCCCTAGCCCAACTCCACCGGCTCTAATTCTTTCCGCCAATGTCCCTTGAGGACTGAACTCAACTTGCATCTTATTCTCTGTCATCATTTTGCCTGCTACAGGATTAGAGCCGATATGGGAGGCTATTAATTTATCTACCTTTCCTGCACAAACCACTTTTCCAATACCTATCGTTGGAAACCCGGCGTCATTTCCGATTAAGGTCAGGTTTTTCACACTTGAATCCAACAGTGTATCAACCAGTTTCGGAGGTGTCCCCACTCCCCCAAAGCCACCGAACATCAATGTCATTCCATCAAAAAATAAATGACGGACCTTTTCCAACTCAACGATTTTATTAAATGTATTCTCCACTTTTTCCATCCCGTTCCACTCCTTACAATTCTGCTTGAAGTTCGTTTAGTGTCAATTCTAGGATGGTAATCAGTTCATCCATTTCTAGTTGGTTTATTGAAAGTGGCGGTGCAATAATGACTGCATCCCCTCCGATTCCTTCAATACCCGCGGATGCAGGGTAGATAAGTAATCCATTCTTCTGGGCAAGCTCCACAAGCCTTGGAGTGACCGCCTTTTCCTGGGAATACGGATACTTTGTCGCGTGATCTGCTACTATCTCCATTCCAAGTAATAGCCCTTTGCCTCTAACATCGCCGATAAAAGAGTACGTCTGTTTTAATTGAGATAATTTCTGCAACAAATAATCTCCCAGTTGTTCGCCATTGCTTACAAGGTTCTGGCTTTCAATGTATTCTATAACCGCCAATGCGACTGCGGCCGATTGAGGATTGGCACTATACGTATGCCCACTCATAATCACCTTAGATCCCTTTAGAATGCTTTCAACAATCCTTTCACTGACAAGTGTTGCGGCAATAGGTGTATAGCCTGCACTCATGCCTTTGCCAATACAGATGATGTCTGGTGTTACGCCCCAATGCTCCATGGCAAACATTTTTCCGGTTCTCCCGATGCCTGTCATCACTTCGTCTGCAATAAAAAGAATGTCATGCTTTTTGCATATCTCTGAAATCTTTTGATAATACCCATCAGGCGGACAGATTGCTCCAGCTGCTGCTCCTATAACCGGCTCCGCTACAAAAGCTGCGATATTTCCATTGCCGATTTCGAGGATGGCACGCTCAAGGTCCTCTGCACATTTCAACCCACAGGAAGGGTACTCTAAATTAAAGGGACAACGGTAACAATAAGGCGGCTCTACAACAGGTGATTTTTCCAACAAAGGTTCAAATCTCTTCCTGCGATCAGCGTGCCCCGATAAAGACAGTGCTCCAATCGTAATACCGTGGTAGCTTTTCCAACGGGAGATGATTTGGTTTTTGTCTGGTTTTCCTACCTCTTGCCAATATTGGATGGATATTTTCATCGCCGTTTCCACAGCTTCAGTGCCGCTATTAACGAAAAATGACCAATTAATATCTCCTGGTGTGATGGAACTTAATTTTGTTGCTAGTTTTTCTGCAGGAACACTGCTGAATTGGGATCGATAAACAAATGATACTTTGCTTGCCTGGTCGGCCATCGCATCTATTACAGCTTGTACATGATGACCAATGCTTGCCGTTACAGCACCAGAAGAACCATCTAAATACTTCTTACCGGTGACATCATACAAATACACTCCGTTACCGTGGCTAATCACCGGGTACTCTTTATCTAATAAAGGCTTAATAAGATAGGATTGATCCATAAACGATTACTCCTTTCCACAACTGTCCTGTAACCGTTTACTAGCAATGGTAGCCCCATCCTTTAAGAGGCTTAGTAAATCCAGGCTGTCGATAAGCTAGCTTACTTTCATTCTATGTTCACTCGAACGAAATCTTTCGTTCAATTTATGGATAAATAAACAGTCTTAGTTGTTTGTGCATCGACGCTGTTCCTTTCCGCAAATGCTTCGCTTTCCGCGGGACGGTGCTTGAGCCTCCTCGCTGCGCTGTGGGGTCTCAAACTACCTTTTCTCCCCCGCTGGAGTCTCCGCCATTTGCTCCAATCCACAGCTGAAAATTACATAAAAGTAATTATTTTTCAGTAACTCGTTAGATTTCTTTTTTTCGCCTTAAGTTGAATGTAGTCACCTTGTTGATTGAAGTGGAAGGCGCGCAGACGCCCGCGGGAGGAAGGGACAGGTAAGACCCCGGAAGGCGTAGCCTGAGGAGGCTTACGGACCGCCCGCAGGCAAGCGAAGCGCCTGGAACGGAAATCAACAGTATTATCATATCTACACTCCAAATAAAAAAGCATCACTCACAGTTCCCGAGTGATACTTCCTGACATTATCTTATTTGCAATAGCAAGCTCCAACAATGATTAACAAAATGAATAGAACTACGATCAAAACGAATGTATTCCCGCAGCCATGTGCCGGGGCAACTTGAGATGGATAGCCGCATGGTCCACAAGTGTAGTAACAGTAATCGTGCATGGTCATCACTCCTGTTTAATATTTACACTGTTACTTTATGAACTAGGTGGCTGTCCTGTATGTGCATATGCCCATTTTTAAAAAATCTATTTATATTCCTCCATTTTATCAATAACTTTGACCATGCTCTTCAATGTCTCTTCAATATGCGTGTTATCCTCTGTAACTTGTTCTACTGTCGCGCTGATTTCCTCAAGTCCAGCAGTCGCTTCTTCCATTAATGCTGCAAATTCACTCGTATAGGAGTCAGTATTTGCCGTTTTTTCTTTTACTGTTCCGGCAAAATCACGGAATTGTTGTGCATCGGTTAATAATGTTTTCAGTGTTTCACTAATCTGATGGAAGGAATGATTGACCTGATTTGTTGCTTCAAGGTTTTTCCCCATTTTTGCAATGTTGAGTTGCAACTGTTGTAATACCTCTTCTTTTGTTTGATGTAGAGAAGAAAGGTTTTCTGTAATTTCTTTTGTCGTTTCTCCGGTTGATGTGGCAAGCTTGCGGATCTCTTCAGCTACCACCGCAAACCCTCTTCCAGCTTCTCCTGCTCTAGCAGCTTCAATCGAAGCATTAAGAGCCAGTAAGTTTGTCTGATCCGTAATGTTTTTAATGTGTTGGGTCAAAATATTCGTTTCATCAATTTTCTCCGTAAGAACCTGGAATACTGCGTCCATTTCCGCAACATCTTGCGAAAAACTTTTCATGTTTTCCTGAAGTTCTACTGCCAACACTTTCCCTTGATCGGCTGTAGATTTTGTTGTATTAGTTGTTTGATATAAATTATTTGATTTATCTACAACATTGTCCATCAAAGTAGATACATCATTCGTCTGTTCCGCTATGCCACCAATTTGATCTGCTTGTTTTGAACTTCCCACAGAAAGCTCCTGTATCGTTAAAGACACCTCTTTTTGCGATTGAATATTCATGTTCAAGCGCTCATGGACTTTATTGACTTGCTCAATTAAAGTCATCGCATCCTGCTGAAAGGCTTCCTGCTTCTTTTGTCGCTCTTCACTTACAGCTTGCATCGTGTCTACAATTCCCTCAAATTGAGCAAACAGTTTCTTCCCTATTTTCACTTGAACAAAAGTAATAACAAACAGTAAAAAGAATAACAAGACTATATTTCCTAGCTGTCCGTCTGTCATCAGGTTGCCGTTTAGAAATGACCAAAGAGAATAAGCGAAAAGGACTAAACTCCCTACCCCTCCAACGATAAAAACATTTCTATTAAAGTAAACGGTTGCAAGCATCAAAACAAAGAAAGGTAGAATGAATCCTGATAAAGATGCTCCTCGGCTAACAAGAATGATAAAGAATACGGTGAAAGTTACTCCCACTGTAAAATATGGCACTAAGTAATGAAACCAAGTGTTCCATCTAGTCAAAAACAGTAAAACAATTCCTAAACATAAGGCAACGAATAAAGTTACGGTTATCACTGTTGCCGCTGGTACAAAGTAATTCACGAGAAGTCCTGCACCATAAGAGATAAAAATCACAAAAAACATAAGCTTATTTTTGTTGATTAAGTCTTGAAACTTTAATTCTTTTACACTTACCGCTGACATTGAATAATCCCCCACTCCATCATCCTTTGTTGCTTTTGTATCTTTTATATCTTTTAATTCTTCATGTTCCTTCTGTTATCCTGCAATAATTCTGTTATTTTGTTGAATTTTGACAGAGAAAAAGAAAAACATAGGGAGATTTAATCTGCCTATGTTTTCATACATATTATTTATCTGTTTGTATTTGCTTCTTTTTCAAATACTCTGCACGTAATTTTTCAAGTTGCTGCTTTTTATCAAATTTAGCAGGTGTCTGTTTTTCATGAAACTTTGCCACAGCTACCTTACCTTTGTTATCCAATTGATACTTCCCCACTTTGTTCACCTACTTTTATCGTTTTAAATAATAATCTATTCAACAAATATAATACCTTATTTTAATGAAGTAAACCGCATTTTTATCAAGAAAAACGGAGTGTGATGTACACTCCGTTTTATGAATCATTATGAAAATAACTTTTTGTATTCTCCATAACCCTCTTGTTCAAGTTGGCTCACTGGAATAAAGCGCAAAGCAGCGGAATTAATGCAATACCTTAAACCGCCTTTGTCTACAGGACCGTCTTCGAACACATGACCTAAATGAGAATCTCCCTCTTTGCTTCTTACCTCAGTCCGCACCATTCTATGACTTACATCCATCTCTTCTTTTACTTGTTCTTTATTAATCGGCTGAGTAAAGCTTGGCCATCCGCAACCCGCATCATATTTATCAAGGGAAGAGAAAAGTGGCTCCCCGGAAACTATGTCAACATAGATTCCTTCTTCTGTATGATTCCAGAACTCATTTTTAAAAGGTGATTCCGTACCGTTATTTTGTGTGACCTCATACTGCATCGGTGTTAGCTTCTTTTTCAAGTCTGCATTGTTTTCTTTTTTCCAATTCTCTTTGATAAAGGCAGCCCTCCCAGATCCTGCTTGATACATCTTATAGCGAAAAGGATTTTTCTTGTAATAATCTTGGTGATACTCTTCTGCTGCATAAAATGGCTTAGCAGGAAGGATTTCTGTTACAATCGGATCTTTAAATCTTCCACTTTCGTTTAAGGTCTGCTTGGATTTTTCAGCGATCTCCCTTTGTTCATCGGAATGATAGAAAATGGCGGTACGATAGGAATCACCCCTATCATGAAATTGTCCGCCTGCATCTGTTGGATCAATTTGGCTCCAGAAAACGTCTAGTATTTTTTCATATGGGAATATTTCAGGGTTGAAAGTAATTTGTACCGCTTCATAATGGCCTGTCGTCTCAGAACATACCTCTTTGTATGTTGGGTTTTCTTTATGTCCGCCGGTGTAACCAGAAACTACCTCTTCGATTCCATCCTGCTCGTCAAAAGGTTTAACCATGCACCAAAAGCAACCTCCTGCAAACGTTGCTTTCTCTAATTTGTTCATCATGTAGTTACCCACCCTTTTTAGATTTATTTACGTGAATTATAGCAATATCATAGAGGAATTCCTAATGGAATGCTCGTATTACAGAAAGATAATAGATATGGTAAAATGAGGGGTACATATCTCAGGAGGTACCATTTATGAGCAAAAAAGTGGAAGTTTATATATTAGCTGGGTTTCTTGGGAGCGGAAAGACTACCCTTTTGACCCAAATGCTGCAACAGGAACAAGCGGATAATAGAAGAGTCGCAGTGGTCATGAACGAACTTGGCAAAGTCTCGATCGATTCCGATTCCATACCGGAGGAAACCCCACTGTCTGAATTATTTGATGGCTGTATTTGTTGTACCATTCAAGAGAAATTGGAATCAACTATGCAAGGCCTTTTACTTGATAAAGATCTGGATGCCATTTACATAGAGACGACAGGTGCTGCACATCCAATAGAAGTGCTGGACACGGTTCTTTCTCCTATTTTCGCCAACAAGTTTTCTGAAGCTCGAATCATCACCCTTTTAGATGTATTACGATGGAAAGAACGTGACAGCTTATCTATTCAAGTCAAACAGTTGATAAGAGAACAAGTGAAGCACGCAGATATGCTTATCTTAAACAAAACGGATTTAATAAGTGAAGCAGAGGTTTCAAGCATTTTGTTTGAATTGCAATCCATTAATCCACATGCTTCCACTCTTCTAACCACCTATGCTAAGATTCCTGAAAACAGCTGGAAGAGAACGAAGCAGATAGAAAAAGGAAGTCATTCTAGTGCACATGTGAAGGATTCTCTTCATTTGAAAACATTCGTGTATCAGTTTTCTACTAAAATAGACTTAGATGAATTTGAAGACTGGCTTAGAAATCTTCCTGACTCTGTGTACCGCATCAAGGGCTATCTTACTTTCGAGCATTCAAACAGTATCTATTTGTTTCAATATTCTTATGGCACTCCACTTTATTTAAAAGAATTGGTTAAAGTTCCATTGAATCTTGTCATTATTGGAGAAGACTTGAAAGTAGAGTTTTTAACAGAACAATTACAAAATTTGGAAAAGAACAAGCGATAACCGAAAGTGCTGTGCAAATCAATGAGGATTTGCACAGCACTTTTCATTTTTATTCATTCATGAATGCCATCAACTTGAATATGTTGATTAGTAATGAGAATTATACTGTTTTTGTGAAAAGAGGGATTTCATGATTGTTATAAACGGAGAATCAATTACAGATAGTACTCTTTCTAATCTAAAAGGCCTCGAAAAAACCATTTTTCAACGCTTACTTAATGATCAAGAGGTATACTCTTATGATTCTATGGAGGAATTAAGATTTGAGATTGCCTTACGGTATAACATTGTCGCAAGTGCCGCATTAATGGCACAGGGAGAAGCGCGCTTTGAAACATTTGCCGGTTCACAAGGCAACCCTGCGTATTGGAATATAACGGAGACTGGCGGCTTTTTAATACGGGGCGATGTCAATCCATCAGATGCCATAACTGATATTTTTGAAAACAGTCAACTTTATGCATTTGAATGTGCAACAGCCATACTAATCTTATATTATCACGCCATCTTAAATACAATTGGCCCTAAACTTTTTAATGAATACTTTCAAGATTTGTTACTTTACAGCTGGCATTTTGATTCCGATCTTGTTATGCAGTCCGTCTATACTTACTATACGATTCCTGGTGATGTTGTTTACTTTAAAAATCCTGATTTCAATCCACTGACCTATTGGTGGAGAGGTGAGAATGCTGTCGTGATGGGTGACGATTTGTATTTTGGGCACGGTCTTGGAATAAAAGATGAAGCCTATATCATTGAGTTTTTGAATGGCACCAGAAAATTAGATGCTACTAAGCCCGCTTATCTGAGTGATTATGTTGCCCGCCCATCTTTTACACATTTGGCAAAGTTATTTTCCCAACAAAATAGACGAACCAAACACCAACATCCAGTCATTATCCACCGCAAGAATTCCATTTCCCTCGATCGGTATTTGTTCTACTTGTATCGATCTTACCTTCCTAATCAATAAAGGCCAGCTCCCACGTTGGAGCCGGCCTCTTTCATTTAGAATTTTGGACTAACCTTAATATTTCCAAAGCACGGTCTCCTTCCTTTCTAAGAAGCTCCTCCCATATTTGATCTCGTCGGCAATCCAGTTTAATTATATCGTGAGCAAGTTTAAAAGAATCATTATTTAGATACTCCTGCAACTTTATCTCCTCCCTTTTTCAATTAAATTCGTATATTCTTTTTTCAATTCACTTAACGTGTAGGTGGAAAGAACACTATGATTCATAAAGAAACCCGCATTAACAAGTTTGGTAATATAATACTCTTTGGCATCATTGATAGCCTTGTTTAGTATCTTTGCCATTCCACTCACCTCTCTTTATTCCAGTTTAATTAACATATAAGTTGAATTCTTTATTTTTGTCAGAAGTTATCACACGGAATATATAAAAGGTATCATTTAAATGTAAGGTTTTCTTACAAACACACAGGAATTCACGAAAGAAATGTACTATAATAACTGTAAGAGCTCTAGAATAGGATGTGAATGGCTATGACACATGAAGATCCATCTTTGAAAGAGAGAAAAGTCATTTCAATCGGCACGGTACGCGATCTTACAGGTTTATCCGAAAGACAGATTAGATATTACGAGGAAAGAAAGTTAATCTTTCCTGCCAGATCAGGCTCAGGCATTCGCAAGTACTCCTTCTCTGATGTAGAAAGGCTAATGGAAATTGCCAATCAGATGGAAGAAGGCGTTCAGACTCATGAAATACGCAGAGAGTGGAAAAAGAAAGAAAAAGAGAATGAAAATTGGAAAAAACAAATGTTAAAAGGGCAAATACAAGCGCATTTTAAACAAAATAGAAACTAAGCATGATTATCTCATTGGAGGAAATCATGCTTTTTTCTGTAACTGAATTTAATCTTAACGGAAATGTTTGGTTATGCTACCATTAGCACATCAGGTTTTAAGTGGAGCGTGAAGTATGTTTGAATTATTATTAACCATGTTAGAGCGACTTGGTATTATAGTAACTGTTGCTTTTATCATGACTAGGCTATCTTTCTTCAGACAGTTGATCAACCGGCAGCAAATTGATAGAAAACAGCAAGCATATGCTATTCTGTTTTTTGGCTTTTTCGGCATTATCGGTACCTATACAGGTCTCGCTTTTAGTACGGAAACATTAGGTTTTAATCGTTGGATCACAGAACTAAACGAGTCAGAGGCAATTGCTAACTCCCGTGTGATAGGAATTGTGATGGCAGGTCTGCTAGGTGGATATAAAGTAGGAATTGGTGCAGGGTTAATTGCTGGTATACATCGTATGAGTCTTGGTGGATTTACAGCTTTTTCTTGCGGCTTTTCTGCTATAGTAGCTGGCCTTTTGGCAGGTTTCATACGAAGCAAGTATAAGGGGAAAAGAATTAGTGTTTCTGTGGCGCTTCTAACCGGAGCATTAGCAGAATCGATTCAAATGGGCATCATCCTCCTTACTTCACAACCGTTTTCCCAGGCTCTCGCGCTTGTGGAGAGTATTGGCCTACCCATGATTTTTGCTAACGGAGTTGGATCTGCTCTCTTTTTCCTCATTATCTTAACCGTGATTAACGAAGAGGAAAAAGTCGGAGCAGTTCAAGCCCAAAAAGCTTTGTCGTTAGCAGAGAATACGTTGACACACCTTAGAAAAGGATTATCACTGGAATCAGCTGAAGAGACGTGCAAAATAATTTATCGAGAAGTAAATGCTAGTGCTGTAGCCATAACAGATATGGAAAAGATCCTAGCACATGTTGGACTGGGGAATAATCATCATAAACCCCTTTCTCCCATCCAGACTCATAGCACAAAACAAGTACTGAAATACGGAAATTTATTGGTAGCAGGAAAACATGATATTCAGTGTCAGGATCCGTCTTGTCCTCTAGGTGCTGTAGTTATTGCTCCGTTAAAAAAGAGAGATGAAACAGTAGGCACCCTTAAATTTTACTTTTCTTCCGATAAGGAAATAGATAATGTGGTTATTCAGTTAATTACAGGACTCAGCTCTTTAATGAGTCATCAGTTGGAAATCTCTGAAGCTGAAAATGCATCCAAGCTAGTGAAAGAAGCTGAAATCAAAGCGCTTCAAGCTCAAATCAGCCCCCATTTTTTATTTAATTCTTTGAATGTAATTGTTTCATTAATACGTACGGATCCAAAAAAAGCTAGAAAACTATTGATATCACTTTCGCATTTCTTTCGGCAAAACCTTACGGCCACGACTGCAAAATGGACCACCGTCCAAGAAGAGCTTAAACATGTACAAGCATACCTTTCTGTTGAGGAAGCAAGGTTTTCCGATCGATTAAGCGTAACCTATCATGTTGATGAATCGGCACTTTCCTATCTTGTCCCCCCCCTTTCCTTACAGCCGATCGTTGAAAACGGGGTTAAACACGGACTTAAAGACAGGGAGGAAAATGCACATTTAATTATCGAAATAAGAGAGCGCGAATCTGATATTTTCATTTCCATAAGCGACAATGGAATAGGCATGACCAGAGAACGAATAAGTGAGCTTGGGCAAGATCAGGTCTCTTCCCCTACTGGTACTGGGGTTGGCCTTTACAATATTAATAAAAGACTTATAATGATGTTTGGCAATCAAGCAAAATTGCATTTTCATAGTGAAGCAAGCATTGGTACCACTGTTTCTTTTACCATTGCCAAAAAACTAAATAAGGATGATAAAACAAATGGATAACATAAAAACAATCATCGTGGATGATGAACCATACAGCCGTGATGAACTTAAGCATTTATTAGAAGAGCATGATTGTCTGCAAGTAATAGGAGAAGCAGCAACAGGTGAAGACGCTCTTTTACTCTGCATGCAACATCAACCCGATGTCGTCTTTTTAGATATAGAAATGCCAAAAATGAACGGCTTGGATGTTGCGAAGCATTTAAAAGAATTAAAAAAATCACCTCTTATTGTTTTTGCCACTGCGTTTCCTAACTTTGCAGTGGATGCTTTTCGACATGAAGCGGTTGATTATCTATTAAAACCTTTCGATGAGGAGCAATTATCCCAAACCGTGTGCCGACTTATTAAACATTTAGCACCAGAAAAGGAAACTCAACAACAACCTGCTTCCTCTAAGCTGGCAGTGGAATATGAAAATGAAATTTATTACCTAGATCCTCTTGATATCCTTTATATCAGCAGAGACGATCGAATTTCACGAATACATACAAACACCCGCAACTTTGAGTCGAAGTTTGCTTTGAAAGATTTGGAGGAAAGATTGCAAGACTACCCATTTTTCAGGATACATAAAAGCTATCTTGTTAATCTAAATTATGTGACAAAATTGACACCTTGGTTCAATGGCGCATATATGCTGGAGCTTACTGGCAGCTCCGAAAAGCTCTCTGTAAGCCGTAATTATGTAAAAGCACTTAGAAAGAAACTCGAACTATAACATGTCAGTATTCTATACCGACATGTTATTTCTGTTTTTGCACATCTTGGCCACTCAAACAACAAATGAAAGCCTTTTCATTTATAATGAGGATACTCCATAAAAGAGAAAGGGGTCTTCATTTTGTATACATTCTTAACAGGTATTGCCTTATTAATAGTAGGTTATTTTATTTATGGTAGATTTGTAGAAAAAGTTTTCGGTATAAAAGATGCTAGAAAAACACCTGCTTATTCCAATCAAGACGGGGTTGATTATCTTCCGTTAGGTCAAAATAAAAATTCATTGATTCAGTTATTAAATATAGCAGGGGTCGGACCAATATTCGGACCGATCTTGGGTGCCTTATATGGTCCAGTAGCATTTTTATGGATTGTCCTAGGTTGTATTTTTGCCGGGGCGGTTCATGATTACCTGACAGGTATGATATCCATTCGAAACCGCGGTGCACATTTGCCTGAACTTGCCGGTAAGTTCCTCGGAAAATTCATGAAGCATACAGTCAATGCATTTGCTATCTTACTTTTACTTTTAGTTGGAACCGTTTTCGTAACGGCGCCGGCGGGATTAATTCATACGCTAGCAGAAGGAAAAGTTGCACTAGGTATCATTATTTTAGCTATTTTCATCTATTATATTTTCGCAACGATGCTACCGATTGATAAGGTTATCGGTCGCTTATATCCTATTTTTGGAGCACTATTATTAATAAGTGCTTTAGGTGTGGGCATATCATTAGTTGTGACAGGAGCTCCAATTCCCGAATTAAGTTTCACCAATATGCACCCAGATAACGTGCCTATCTTCCCATTATTATTCTTAACTATTTCATGTGGGGCACTTTCTGGTTTCCATGCAACGCAAACACCTATTATTTCCAGAACTACTCAGAATGAAAAGCAAGGCCGTCGAATTTTTTACGGCATGATGATTGCAGAAGGTATCATTGCCATGATCTGGGCAGCAGCAGGTATGAGTTTGTTCAATGGGTCAGCAGGATTGAGCGAAATCTTAGCCAATGGTGGACCTGGTGCAGTTGTAAGTGAAGTTTCTGTAACAATGCTAGGAGCTATCGGTGGAACGATGGCGGTCATCGGGGTTATTATCCTTCCTATTACATCTGGTGATACTGCATTCCGAAGTGCACGCATGATTATTGCAGATTACTTCAATATTTCACAAAAGAAAATTATCAGCCGCCTTTGGATCGCAGCTCCTTTGTTTGTCATTTCATTTGTACTGACAAAGATTGATTTCGAATTGTTATGGAGATATTTCTCTTGGGCAAATCAATCCACAGCTGTTATAGCATTATGGGTCGGCGCCATGTATCTATTCATTGCAAGAAAACAATATTATATAGCCATGATTCCAGCAATATTTATGACAATGGCAACAACGACATATATATTAAATGCTCCAATAGGCTTCCGTTTACCAATTGAAGCATCATATATCGGTGCTACTATGTTTACAATCATTATTATTGGGTTGTTCTATGTAAAAGCTATTGCAGCTAGAAAGACAGATTTCGAACTTGATTCAAGTGATATCTCAAATGAAAAAGCAGCATGATTTCCAACCGGTTCTACTTTAGTAGGACCGGTTGTTTTTGGTTTCGCATAAAAATTACCTGGTTTGAAAAAGCTACTATCAAAGGAGGCGGATTTAATATGGCATCCCCATATCTATGCCCAAATTGTAAAACTAACCGTTCACGCTTTAACATCATCGAACAAGTGGCAAAATCCGTGAAGTTAAATCCTCAATCAGGCGAGGTTGTGGAGGAATATACATCCGGTACCATGGATCCTTTTCATATCCCTTATAAAGGGCCTTCACAAAAAATTCAATGTGCCACTTGTGGCAATGTAGATGAGGAAATCACTTTCATCAAGCATGCAGAATACCAAAAAGGATAAAAGGCGCACCTCGCCTTTTATCCTTTTTTTATGGAACCGTTAATATTGTTATATTTCCCTTTTCTTCGCATATCCATTTAGCATCAGGAATAATTGGAGGGTGTATGCAAACATGAACCATGATGAAAATTACTTCCTCGCAGGACAATATCAATTACTGGCTGATTATTATAAATATATAGATCCACAACGGCATATTTATTTTTATCAAATGCACTACTTTCATTTGCAGCAATGGGTGAATTCTATACAAGACCCACCCAAAAGAAACCTTGAAGCGAGTGTAAGCTCACGATTAAGAGTTCTCCATGCATCCCCAGGAACAGAGGCAGTGGATGTTCATGTAAATAACAACCCCAGATGGACAGATCTACGTTATACGAACAGCAGCAGTTATGTAGAAATGAAACCAACTAACATTAAAATAGAAATTTTCCAAAGTGGTAAAAAACTATTTGAAGGTACCCTTCAGGCAAGCACTGGTAAGTCTTATACTGTTGCAATAGCTAGTACAAAGGATAGTCTGCAACTAATACCTGTAGAAGATGAATCCTCTATACCTCAAAGTGAATCTAAGCTGCGTTTTTGGCACTTGTCCCCTGATGCACCGTTTGTTGATATTGGGGTCAAGAAGGGCGATGTAGTTTTTTCTGATATTCCTTATACCGGCATATCAGACTATCTCGGACTTACGCCGATGACTGTCGATCTTGAAGTACGTATTGCAGGTACAAAAGATGTCGTACTCTCCCTAAACAGGGTAAGCTTGAAACCGGATGTTGCTTATACTATCGTGGCTGTTGGACTTGTCAACAATCGTCCACCTTTGGAAGCAATTTTTTTAGCGCCGTAACATGTAAAATGCTCAATCAACTTGTGATTGAGCACCCTGTTCTATTTCATTAGCACCAAGCAGCACCAACGATGATTAATAGAATAAACAATACTACGATTAATACGAAAGAGCTTCCGTAACCACCGCCGTATCCTGCACCTGCTACTTGACCGTAACCGCAACCACACCAACTCATAGCTGTCACCTCCTCTACAAAAGGTACTATCGAACATTAGTAATTAATAGTGGAGGACTCCCGCACCAACAATCACCAATAAGATAAACAGAACAACTATTAATGCGAATCCTGATCCATAACCAGAACCACCCATGCTCTACACCTCCCCCTCTTTCCTAATACATAATGTATTCATGGGGAGCGTAATGGTAAAGGCATATGCCCAGTTCCAAAAAAATTGGGTGGATTATATTACTAAGCCCCTTGGCGCTGTAGCACCAAATAAATTTTATAAAATAAAAATGGTTTAAAAAGATAAATAAGAATATAGTACCGTTGATTTCCGTTCCAGGCGCTTCGCTTGCCTGCGGGCGGTCCGGGAGCCTCCTCGTCTTCGCCTGCGGGGTCTCCCCTTTCCCTTCCTCCCGCGGGCGTCTACGCGCCTTCCACTTCAATCAACAAGGTGACCTCATTTATCGAAGGGTATTTGAAAAGAAATCTGATCGAGTTACCGCAATAAGTATTAACGAATTGTTTAAGTAACTTTCAGCTGTGGATTGGAGCAAATGGCGTAGACTCCAGCGGGGGAGTAACGGTAGGTTGAGACCCCTGAAGCGTTGTGAGGAGGCTCAAGCACCGTCCCGCGGAAAGAGAAGCTATTTGCGGAAAGGAACAGCGGCGATTAATCAACCAACCAAAATTTTTCAGCTTTTTTCAGCTTAAAAAGGACCGGGCAGTCTATGCCCGATCCTTTTTAGAGTTAGTCCTCAACAGGGACTAGGAGTTTGAATTCGATGTCGTCGCGTTCGACATCGAATTTTGTGAATTCCACTTTTGTATCACTTTGTAACTCGAGTTCTTGCAAAGCAACATAGATGCTCTGTTCGTTTGGTATGATCTTAACCCATGGTGGTAATGGATAATTATCACCTACATACTTTAAAACCATGGACACAGGTACTTGCAGCCTTCCAATCGACATGGAGTCCTGTTTTAATACAACATCGCCGTTTTCTTGCACTTCAGGAATAAATGTCATGGTCAGGGGAATGTCTCTTTCAAACACGGTCATTTCACCTCTGAGCTCCACCCTGTCAGTCAGTACCACTTCATAATTCAAAGGGCGTCGCGTTTCTCTTTCCAAATAATAACGTATAAGTTCATTTAAATCTTCTTTATCAGACTGGATGGTAAATGCGACCCTTTTCCGATCATCTTCCCTGCTGGATAGGTTGAATTTCGAGTGTTTTGGCAATAGCACCAAAAATATAGCGATTCCGGCAATTAAAATATTTATAACAAGCAAGCTTAGAAATGCCGTTTTCCAATTTACAACTTTTTTCACCATAATCCTCTCCACTACTCTTCTTCTAACATTTCTTCCAATGAGGTCTCCTCATTAAATCGTTTTATTTCATTAATAATGTTATTGCCTATTAATTGATACCCTTTTTGGTTCGGATGAAACTGATCATCATCAAGCAAATTCTCTTTAGGGTCAATAAAGATGTCCTGTATAGGAACATAGGCTGTATTAGGATATTCATCAAGAATTGAAATGGTTGTAGTATTCCAATTAGTCACTACCTCATTCATTTCTTCTATTTCTTGAAAGAAGTGATAAAAAGGATTGAATAGTCCTACAAGGTAAATTCTGCTGGAGTCATTATGTTTTCTGACTTCCCCTAGGACGCTATCCAACCTTTTGGCGTACAATTCTTGTTCTTTATCAAAGAGTGAAAAGGTTAAATCTAAGAAATTCTCACGGATAACCTTCATTAAATCATTTCCGCCAACTGTCATGAAGATCACATCGGCTTCTGCAAGAGCCTCTTGCACTTCTGGGTCTTCAAGTCTTTTTAATAGATGATTTGTACGGTTTCCCCTAACACCGAGATTGGTGACACTTACGTTATCGATATACGGTTTAGCTTCATAATGTTGCTTGATAATGGAAGTGAATCCTCCTTTTTTGGACTTATCTCCAACCCCTTGCGTAAGGGAATCGCCGAAAAAGACTAACTTAAAGGACCTGTCAAAAAACTCTTCCGTAACTTCCTCTTTTTCTTCAATATTTATTATTTTATTCTGATTCTCCACAGACTCTTCTTTAAAAAAATCTTTAAAAAGTTTTCTCTCACTTTGGCTTTCTCTTCGTTCTTTCGCTTTTTCTAAAACGTAACTGGAAGAATTTTCTGCAGAACAACTAACCATACTAATTATTATAAGGCCCAGTAAGGCTATTTTCCAAAATTTAACCATCAGGCATTCTCCTTATTGTTTTTAAGGATTTAAATCTCACTTACATTATACGACAGTACACTTTTTATAACATACTATAGTGTATTTTTCAAAAATGAAAAGGTTAGGAGGCTGTCAAATTGAAGGAAAAAGAAATACTTGCTTGCAACGAAGAGGTTTCCAAAGAGCTATTTTCAAAGGAATTACATGTAATAGTCACTGATGGATTGAGTGCCAGCAGAGAAGAAGAGCTTGATAAAAAACAAAAGGATCACTCGGAATAAAAAAGAGTGATCCTAACTACTTCATTATTGGCTTAAGAGAATTTCTACATGTTCCAATATTTCCTCGTAAGGGACATCCAACCCGTCATAACTTTTTATGATTGTCCCTTCTTGGTCAATTAAATAAAAACTGGTTCCATGGACAACTTCTCCTCCGTTTTTGGGTTTAGCTACAATTGTTTTGAAGTTTTCCATTCCAAACGCTTCTATCTCTTCCTGGGTATAGCCTGTTAAAAAGTCCCAAGAAGTATAATCCGCTTCAAAGTTATTTCCAAACTCCTTAAGTACTTCAGGACTATCAACTTCAGGATCAACAGAGAAAGATAGAAATTGAACATCTAATTGTTCTTCATCGGCCATTCTTTGCAACCTGGCCATGTTGGCCGTCATTGGAGGACAAACAGTGGTGCAGTTGGTAAAGACCATATTTGCGACTGTGACTTCACCCTTCAAATCCTCTAAACTAACCTGCTCGTTATCTTGATTTATGTACTGAAAATTTTCCAGTTTCCAATCTGTAGTATCTGGTATATTACCGCCACAAGCAGCCAGAATGACTGAGAATAATCCAATTAGCAGTATTTTACTGTAATTTAACACGTGCTTCACCTTTTTTCTCTTGGTATTTTCCATTTTTCAATCAAATCGTACCATTTATCACTGGGATATAAAAGGCACTGCACATCAAATTCATAAAAAAATCACATTTACTACAGTGGAGGTACATCGATGCGAAGAGAATCGGAGAATATTAGTATTATTTCCATCACGTCTACTTCCTTTATTCTTGTGCTTGGAAATTCCATGCTTATTCCAGTGCTGCCTGAAATCCGTCACGATCTTCAACTGACTCAAGTACAAGCCAGCCTTATCCTATCGATATTTTCCATTGCGGGAGCAGTTACCATCCCTTTTATCGGATATTTGTCAGATAGGTTTTCACGAAAGCATATTATACTTGCATCACTACTGCTTTATGGTTTTGGCGGATTGGTTTCAGGAATAGCTTCCATTCTAGAAGCATCTTTCTCTTTTGAAGGAATTATTTTTGGCAGGATTCTTCAAGGGATAGGCTCGGCAGGAACAGCTCCTATCGCAATGGCCATCGTGGCAGATATGTTTTCGGGAAGTAAACAGTTGAAGGTATTAAGTCTAATGGAGGCAACCAATAGTCTAGGCAAAGTTGTGTCGCCATTGATTGGAGCATTTATTGCATTGATTATGTGGCATTATGTATTTTTCGTCTTTCCACTTGCTTGTAGCATATTGTTTGTTTTGTTCTATTTGTATGTTAAAAATGAGGAGTCACCTTCTGAAAAATTGGTTTTCAAGAACTATGTAAGTCATTTAGCAAGGGTTATGAAGGAGAATAAGTTTTATTTACTTACTAGTTATAGTGCAGGTGCACTTTGTCTTTTCCTACTTTTTGGCATTTTGTTTTATTCTTCTGACCTTTTGGAGAGTCAGTTTGAGACGCATGGATTTATGAATGGCGTTATACTGTCTTTCCCGCTTTTGTTTTTAACGGTTGCTTCTTTTCTTACTGGAAACGTAATTGGAAAGTTCAGCAATTACATCAATCGAATTCTTATTGTGAATTTTTTGCTTCTGAGTCTTTTTCTACTGGCGATATTGCTTAATGAAAGCCTTTGGTGGACAATTTTGATTCTCTCATTTATTGGTACTTCCATTGGTATTGTTTTACCATGTATGAATGCCATCATCACTAATTCTGTAAGAAAAGAAGCGCGAGGGTTTGTAACGGCTCTGTACGGGTCGGTCAGATTTGTTGGAATAGCGC
Organism: Bacillus sp. m3-13; assembly: GCF_000175075.1. Lineage (NCBI taxonomy): Bacteria > Bacillati > Bacillota > Bacilli > Caryophanales > Bacillaceae > Bacillus > Bacillus sp. m3-13. The sequence continues at coordinate 133,053 of NZ_ACPC01000015.1, read as the reverse complement.
TTGGACCTATTGTGTTTGGCTATTTTATGGATGTCTCTATTTCCACGATTTTTGTTTTATCTTCATTACTCTGCCTTATCCAAGCCGTCCTTTGCTTCTTTTATTTAGATAAAAAAAATAAGAACATTTCGATTCAGACCATCATTAACTGGTTTTCTATCTTCCACATACCATCAAGAAAAAAACAAAGAGGCTGACTTTATTACTGTCAACCTCTTTCATTTACCTACGTTTTCTGTTCTTTGCTTTTAACAGTTGATTCATACGATCCTCTGTCGCTTTTGTTTCTTTTAGTTTATCTTCTGTTTCTTTACGTGGTTTAAATTCTTTCATTTGTTCCATTTTCGGCTCTTCTCTTTTTACAGGTTGACTTGATATGAGTGGCTCTTTCTTTCTTTTAATTACAGGCGCTTTCCATTTTCTCTCTGATTTGACCTTTTCCTCTTTCTGCTTCCCTTTTTTCCAGAAGGCAAGGGATATCAATCCAAACCTTCTTATAAAGATTTCAAGTATCAACAGGAAAAAAGCAAGGATGATAAAAGGCACCCAAACCGTCTGAGATTGATACACATTTTTATGAAATGGACGGAAGGCATCCTTAGGATCTTGTAAAAGCATCCCATTCTGATTAGAAGCAATACTTTCAAGTAACTCCAAATTTACAGGCCTTTGTTCAAATTCCGTGGAGAAAGGGACAACCATTCCACTTGTAAAGGTAGAGACTGTCTCCCCTTCCTCTTCCTGTGTAATATTGAGGAAGTAAATATCGGGAATGGCTGAAAATTCTACTTCGTACTGGCCGGGTCCCACCATTTTACTTTTAGCGTCTTCTATAATCTGCCCCTTATTGTTTGATATGGATATAGAAACCGGCATTAATAGATCCTCAATTGCTTCCACCTTCACAGAAGCTCTACCTCCATCAACGGAGGTAGTGATGTCATAAGCACCTTGCTCATAGGATGGCAATGACCATGTCACCATTTCGTTCCAAAAAGAGGTCCATTCTTCCCACGAGGGAAATCCACCACTCCAGGCTCCGGAAACATCGGAGGTCCAGGCGATCGTTCTCCCAAGGCCGTAATTCATACGAGCGAGGATCGGGTCTTCTTTTTCACTTGATATGATCTGTTCTGCCCTGGATTTCAAGGTGGTTGCAATATACGTATTTAAAAACGGTGTCCCACTTTCAAATCTTTTGGACCAATCATATCCTGCATAGACAGTCGGTACATGCGGATTGTCTTCAATATATGTTTTGGTAGTAAGGGCGGTTTCTCTTGAAAGAATACTTGGTACTGCGCTAGCCTCATATACTTCGTAAAACCTACCTGTTCCTATTTCTGCAAGTTCCTCCAACAGGGACGTATCTGCATCTCCACCGATCGCTACGGTGGATAATGTTACATTGTTCGTTAACCCTTCTTCGATGATTTCCTCATAAGGCCCATCATTGGATTGTCCATCCGTTAATAGAATAATATGCTTTCGTTTTAGGTCCATCTCATTTAATTGCTGATAAGCCTGGTTTAGGGCTGGGAAAATATCTGTTCCACCGCCCAATGCTGTTGAACGAATAGTTTCAATAACCTCATCTTTATTTTTGATCGGTTCTGTTTCTACGACTGTCCAAGCCTCCGTGTCAAACGCAATAAATCCAAATGTGTCTTCCTCTTTTAACAGTTCCACTGAACGTGCTGCAGCTTCTTTCGCTAAATCAAATTTTTCTCCCATCATACTTCCTGAACGGTCCAGTACAATGATTAAACCAAGTGAAGGAATTTCCTTTTTCCCTTTTACATCCATATCGACCGGTAGAATTTTCTCTATCGGAGTCTGGAAATATCCACCGAGACCATAGGATTCATTGCCTCCTGTCATGGTAAAGCCTACACCAAAATCCTTTACTGCAGTTTCAATTAGTTCCATTTGAGTAGCACTTAATAAATGACCGGAAACATTATGGAAAATAATACTTTCATAAGCCAAGAAACCACTTAGTGTCGTCGGCAACAGGCTTGGATGAATGCGATCTATCTTCCAGCCGCTTGCATCTAGTGCGCGGAACACATTATCCCCCTCACCCTCTTGGTCGACCATAAGTACTTTAGGCTCTCCCGATACTTGCGTTAGAGAATGAGAGATATTGTTCTCTACAATTTCATCTACTTTAGGAAAAATTTCTGCTTTAAATGTGTACAATCCAGGATCTGTTAATGGAATGGAATAGGAATAGTTATTCGATCCTTTTGCGATAGCAATTTCTTCTTTTATGATGGTTTCATTATTTTGAGTGATATGCAGGGTGGCTGTTGTGTCTACATTGGCCTCTAAACCGATTTGGAAGGGGACCGCTTCCCCTTCAAAGCTTGATTGTGGCGTATGAAAGGATTGAAGCGACACATCTTCCACATATGGTGACTGAAAAGCCATGGCATCCATCTCTATATTTCTCCCTGAATAAAAGGTGGATTGCCTTGCACTATTCCCGTTTGTCTCAACTCCATCAGTCATCAAAACAATTCTTCCTTTACGATTCTCCGGAATGTAATTTGCAGCAAATTCTAATCCCTCTTCTATGTTCGTGAATTGAGAACTGTCATTTAAAGAAAGTTGTTGAATCGTCTCTTGTTGATTTGTAAAGGAGCGTTCCAGTTTCGGTTTTTCCGAAAACGTAACAATGCTATAACTATCTTCTTCTTTTTTTTGCTTGATTGCTTGATTAATCGAGGAAAGGATTTCCCCTTCCATTCTTTTTACACTGTCGGACTGATCAACAAGAAAAACGGTATGTGTCCCCTTTACAGGGGAAAGAAAAGATGGCATGCATAATCCAAGTATCAATAACAAATAGATAATGCTTCTTAAGGAGATGATCACATACTCCTTTTTCCGCTTTGTTTTCTTCTTACGCCAAAACAGAACAAGACTGATTAGGACCGGAATAAGGAATAAAAGCATGAGAGGGTGTTCAATTTGAAATTCCACGTCTGTAAACCTCCCATTCTACCAATAGTACGACAAGAGCAAGTATTAAAAACAAATAAGATATGTTTTGGCTTGTTGTTGTCTCCTTTTCTTGATCGACAGAGGATTCTGCCGATATGGTAAAGCTCTCTTCTGACTGGATCGACTTTTCTGTATCCTCTAACATGATAGTAAAAGTCCTGGACTCCTCTGTTTGGTCCTTTGTCTCTCTTAATGTATACAAACCTGGAGTATGAGGAAGTTCGATTGGTTGTTCAAAGGTATCGTAAGCGAAGACCACCTCATCTTCCCCATTGAGGATTTCCGCTTTTCTAACATCGGTTGCGGGAAAATAGTCCATCGTCTGACCGGGATAAAAATAGCCCAGCATGCCCTTGTTCTTTGTTAATTCCTGAATAGAATGGAACATGAATAACGGGAAACCCGCATGAAGCGGCCAATCACTCGAACCAAGTTCAAATGTAACCACTATTATAGGGTCACCTTCATAAATTCCTGAGAGAATCAGCGGCGTTTCTCCCCGGCTTGCAACAACATCTAATGAGGAAAGTTCATTTGAAGTAAATGCCTTTTCCACATAAACATTCTCCATTTCCACTGATTGCGTTAATGGATCTTCCATATTTGCCGAAACTTCACCAGTAAGTTCTACCTCTTTTTCCCCATCTTCACCTGAAAGGAACACTAACTTAGGACCAGAAGGCCAGTCGCTTCTCGCCACCCCTTTAATGAGATGGACACCATCGAAGTTAATTTCCTCTGTTGAATTTGAGGAAAGGTGGATGACATTGGTGCTTGCTATTTCAACAGCCTTTCTCGCAAATGGGTGAATGTCCTTATGAACGTAAACTGTAGGATCTTGTTGCTGCCCCAGAAAAGCGAATTGCTCATTATCCAACTTATATTGCTTATCTCCACTCACGATAGCTCTATACATTGTCGCAGGTGGCAGTTCTTCAAGATAAATAGTCTTTACTTTGTTGCCTTCCACCGTCTCAGTAACTTGTTGTAAGACTTCCTCCACATCATTATAGATAAATAAGTCAAAGTCGGCCGAAACGTCTCCTTCATTTTTCACAGTAACTACACCAACTACTTTGTTTTCACGCATGGTTACCCCAAATGTTTCTATTGCTAAGTTCTGGTGGGATTCACCTATGTTATGTGCAAAAAATGTCGTGTTCTTATGAAGTTCCAATGATGTTTCTTTGGAAAAATTGTCGGTTAAAAGCTGTATGTTTCCGTTCCCTTCTCCTAATAGACTCTTAGCCAGATTGATGGAATCCATCAAATTTACTGAGGCGTAAGTAGGTCCAAGGTCTTCTACAAGTTTACCTATTTCTATTTGTGACTGAGACCTTTCCAATAATATCTCAGGAGTTTCTTTGGCAACTATAATGGTCATTTCTTGATCATCCACTTTATCAAGTGTTTGCACCATTTTCTCCTTGGCCAACTCCAGGCGCGATTTTTCTCCTTCGAGTGCGGTCATGGATGCGGATGTATCCACAATGAAAATGAGATGGTCTCCTTCTATTCCTTCCTTCTCAAAGAAAGGCTGCGTCAAAGTGAAAATTAGAAATAAAAGAGCCAATAACTGAAGATATAACAGCAGATGGTGCTGTAGCTTCCTCCACCAAGCCTGGGCTTCAAATTCGTTCATCCATTCCTGCCATAACAAAACAGAAGGAATCGCTTTTTTATCATACTGCTTCCGGAAAAAATACATCAAGATAACTAAAAGTAAAAATGCACTGAACAAAAAATATATTGGTTCTGTAAAACCCATCCCCATCACCTAATCCAACCTTTAGAGGTCATCCTTTTGAATAAAATATCTTCTACTTTCTCTCCTGTATGGCACACAAGGTATGAGATTCCCCTTTCAAAACAAAAGCTCTCCAAGAACTCCATCCTTTGTTGCATCTTTTCTTTATAACTCTTCCTAGTAAAGTCTGAAACTGTCACATTTACTTCCTGATTGGTTTCGCTGTCAATCAGCATATAGTCGCCATCAAAACTTGGGTCTACTTCATCCTCTTCTAACACTTGCAACAAATAGATTTGCTGTCTATTAGCTTGGATAATTTTCAACGTGTGGATGACCGAGTCAAGAGGCTCCAATAAGTCACTGATAACAATGGATACACTGCTTTTCCTTTGCACATGGTTTAAAGCAGCCTCAGAGAATAGTAGGGAGGACTCTTTCGCTTTTATCTCCTCTACATATTGAAGCATTTGATAGAGATGGCCTTTACCTTTACGATATAAATAAGGAGCCTGCTCTCCATGGACCCCTATGATGGATATACGATCATCCTGACTTAGCCCAATGTAGGCAAAGGAAGCTGTAAGTGTTTTGGCTAGCTGCCATTTGGCAGGGGAACTTGCCATAGAATTTGTACAATCTAGATAAATGGAAGCAGAGAGTTCTTGTTCATCTAGGTATCTTTTAATGTAGTGCTTTTGCGTACGTGCATAAATATTCCAATCCACTTGCCTAAGGTCGTCTCCCTGCTCATACATGCGATAATCAGAGAAATCATGGGAGGCTCCGAACCTTGTCGACTTTCTTGTTCCTTTATGCCAGCTTCTCTTAAGCTTTCCTGCTTGTAGAGTATGAGCCTGTAGCTGCTTGGTTATCATTGAATTCAACATAGCATTTACCTTACATTCATCACTTTATCTGTGTACTGAATGGCATCTTCAAGAATAAGATCTTCTTTCACCCCTGAAGCCTCCCCTTCAAAATTTAAGAATAAGCGGTGACGAAGGACTGGAATGGCAGCAAGCTTGATATCCCCTTTAGATACATGAAAGCGGCCAGAGCAAAAAGCTCTTGCTTTTGCTACCTTGATTAAACTTTGGACACCACGCGGGCCCACACCATATCGGACATATTTTTTCACAAGCCCACTGGCATGTTCTTCTTCAGGGTGTGTTGCCATGATGAGTTGTACCGTATAGTCTAACAAATCCTGGGAAACTAGTACTTCCTTTACAGCCAACTGAATTTTTTGCATCTTCTCCGTAGTTAAGAGTTTTTGAACCTGATAGGATTCCGTACCTGTTGTTCTTTTGATAATCTTATATAGCTCTTCTTTCTTTGGATAGCCCATATTAATTTTCAAAAGAAAACGGTCCATTTGCGCTTCCGGCAGAGGATACGTTCCTTCCATATCAATGGGGTTCTGAGTTGCGAGCACAAAGAATGGAGAGGAAACCTTTCTCGTTTCACCCATAATGGTCACGGTCTTCTCCGCCATCGCTTCCAATAAGGAACTTTGTGTTTTAGGAGTGGCACGATTTATCTCATCGGCAAGAACAATATTTGAAAAAATAGGGCCTTCATGAAACACGAAGGATTGCTTTCCGTTTTCATGAATCTCAATCATTTTCGTACCGGTAATGTCAGATGGCATCAAGTCAGGAGTAAACTGGATTCTTGAAAAATCAAAGCTTAAAACTTCGGATATCGTACGAATAAGCATGGTTTTCCCCACTCCAGGCATCCCTTCAAGCAAAGCATGGCCATCTGAGACCATCGCCCAAATTAGTTGTTCAATCACTTCCTCCTGTCCAACAATGACCTTTCCAATTTCTTGTTTCACTTCATGCAATGTATCTTGATAATATTTGAGTTCCTTTTCTTTCTCTTCCAAACTGATCACTTAATCTGCTCCCTTCGGATCCACTTCACTAAAGTATTGTTTGACGACATTTTCTAACTTTGCTGGCAATTGCATCCTATCAAGTGATTCCCTATAGGACTTTTCATAGGAAGAGAATACCTCTCCATACGGTCTAGCTTCCCCTCTTAACGCCGGAGAATCAGGCGCATCTTCATATTCTGATTGTCCCTCTCCGGTTGGACCGCCATCCGTTTCATTTTGGATATCGCTTTGAACGTTGGAGGGAACGGTAAAGGTTTGTTCGCCTACACCAACACCAGCCCCAAGGCCGCCACCTGCTGGACCTTGTCCTTGTCCTTGGCTGCCTCCTCCTGCGCCTTGTCCTTGACCCTGACCTTGGCCTTGTCCTTGACCCTGTCCCTGACCCTGACCTTGGCCTTGACCCTGTCCTTGACCTTGGCCTTGGCCTTGTCCCTGACCTTGGCCTTGGTTTTGCGCAGTTTGATTTGTAGTAGTATTGTTAGAATTTGATAAAGTCAGCTTAGATGGATTCAACCCTGCTTGCGACATTTGTCCGTGTTGATTAGAAGCGGCTGCTTGTAGAGCATTTTGTAAGGCTTCCATATCTGATAGTGCCGAAATGTCCTGTAACAGTTCTTCTAGTTGTTCTAATAATGCTTCCAGTTCCTCCTCAGACATTTCCTCTATATCCAAATTCGCTTGGTCTAAAAGGCTTTCCGAAAGTTCCGACAACTCTTTCTTCTCTTGGTCAGATAAGGAACCGATATTTTTCTTCATTTCTTTAAGAAGTTTTTCTAGTTCCTCATTTTTTTTATTTAATGCAAGGTTCGCCAATGAATTATCTGGCTGTTCCTTTGCAAGTTCTTTCAAGCTGTCTTCTTTTTCTTGAAGCTCTTTCATTTTTTCAGCTAAGTTATTTTCTTTTTCCATCAGCTCTTTCAATAGCTCATTTGCATCTTTCTCATTTTTAAGGTCTTTGAGCTCTTCTAACTCTTCGTTAATGCCTTCGTTATCTTTTAACTCCTCAGCATCTTTTTTTACTTTTTCAAGCGTTTCCTCTACAATTTCACGTTCCGCCTCTACCGCCTCGGCCTCCTGCATTTTGGTGTTGGGAAACAAAATTAATAGGGTAATGGCGCAAACGGTTAACAAAATCATGAGTAATATTTTCGGGTGAAAATGTTTTAATTTTGCCTCTTTGATATCATCTTCTTTTCTCTTGAGATGGTGATAAGCCTCCTTGCGCTGTAGTTGTGCGACCAAGGAGGTATCCTTAACATAATCAAGGGCTGTAGTAAGTCTATCTTCTTCAAGAAACTCATCTGAATATCTTGCAGCATCCCATGTCGAAGGTCTCTTTCTCCAGTAGAAAAGAAATACTGCTAAACAGACGCCTCCCGCTGACCAAAGGGCTTTTTCCAATAAGTACGGAGTTACGACAACTCTCGCAACGATGAGCACACTTAAAATGCTGATGCAAAATGCCAAGATTGCAATTTGCGTGTGTTTCGAAATGTGTTGAAGCCTGAGCTTTCTTCTGATGGAAATGAGAAATCTAACTATTTGATCGTTTTCCTTCATAGGTCCTCTACCCTTTTCGTGATCTCATATTTGGGCGTAACTTTTTAATACTAAGTAAAATCAAAACGATAGATATGGTGATATATGAAATGATCAATCCTACACCCAGGTGCATATCTATTCCTGTCACATTCTTCAATTCCATTGCTGCCCCAGGCTCAAACAGCGCAAGCATGACACCAAAGGGATTAAACATGGCGATAAAGTATGGAAGTGGGTTTGCCTGTGGTCCAGTTGCTCCATATTGCGTAAAACTAATAGTGAACATCGTAATAATCGCTGTCCCTGCAGCAAGGAAAAAGGCTACACCGTATGTACAAACCATTGCTACAATCGTTTTACGGATGAGCGTGGAGAAGAAAACGCCAATACTTCCCAAAGTAGCCATGGAGAGCAAATAAACACCGAAAGTCAATATCAGTAGCTTTGGTGAAATTCCCCCCAAACAAAAATACAATGCTATATAACGGCAAGCTTGAGATTACAATTAATAATAAAAATGATAGGGATGACACCAGCTTGCTGACAATGATACTTGTTGATGATTGCTGTGTGGTCAAAAGAATGTTCAATGTCTGCTTTTCGCGTTCACTGCTTATGATTCCTGCTGTCAAACCAGGGGTCATAAAGAAGATTAAAGCCAGCTGCACAAATGCTAAGATCATGAACATGTTTTTACTATTTTCTGCCCGGAACATTCCCATCGTATTGAACCTTGTTTCCATGTAAATATAAAACAAGGCGATTAAACCTAAAACTCCAAGGTAGAATAATATTCCCAAGAAGCTTTTAAAACTCCTGAAGCGTAACTTGAACTCTTTATTTAACATGGGGTTAATAAGTTGAGCTTTCATTATTCCACACCCTTTGTAATTTCTAAGAAGATATCTTCCAGGTTCGATTCTTCTTGACTTAAACTAAGAATCATCACACCTGAATCTAATGCTTTTTTGAGCAATTCAACTTGTTCTTCGTCGGTTCCTTCAAATGAGAAGGATAGAAGATTTGCGCGTTGTTCGCTTAGTTGAATGTTAGAGACACTAGGAATATCTTCAAAAAATCTGATGGCTTTATCAATATCTTTAAGTATGAGTACTTTCAATACTTTATTGGCTTGCAATTGTTGATGGATTTCTTCTACTCTTCCAGTAGCAACAAGCTTACCACCGTTGATAACGCCAATTTCATCACACATTTCCGCAAGTTCAGGCAGGATATGAGAAGAAATCATGATGGTTTTGCCCATGCTTTTCAATTCCCTTAATATTTCCCTCATTTCAATTCTTGCTCTTGGATCCAACCCAGATGCCGGTTCATCCAAAATTAATACCTCAGGGTCATGTATTAGTGCTCTTGCAAGACAAAGACGCTGCTTCATCCCCCTTGATAATACATCTACATAAGCATCTTTTTTATCTGTCAGATTTACAAGCTCTAGAAGCTGAGGAATCAGCTTCTGCCTTTCGTCCAAAGGGATTCCATAACTTGCTCCATAAAAGTCCAAATATTCATCTGTTTTAAACTGGTCATACACCCCAAAGAAATCAGGCATATATCCAATATACTTCCGGACCATTTTTGGGTTTTTCGTCACATCATATCCGTTTACAAAAGCAGTCCCGGATGTAGGTGCAAGAAGGGTAGATAATATGGAAAACGTGGTAGATTTTCCCGCTCCATTGTGTCCGACAAACCCAAATACTGTACCTTTTTCAACCTTTAAATTTAACGAATCCAACGCAGTAAATTTACCATATTTTTTTGTAAGATTAATGGTCTCTATCATTCTTTTAACGCTCCCTCTACCTGTACTCCCGGTACTTGTATATCTCTGTCATAATTATTTGGTATCGTTACCCGAACGGTTATACTCCCTTGTTCATTGAAATAATCAGCAAGGTTTCCTTCTAAAGTGACAGATCCTTTATTTTCAAGAAGTTCAGCTTCTTTCGTCTTTTGATTGAATATAAAATATTCTACGCTACCGTCTCTTGTACGAAGTTTTAGTTTTACTTCTTTCAATTCATCTTTCGTCATATCCACCATATCCGGAAGGCTGTAGGTAAAGTCATACGTCCCTCCACCCAGGTATACATATGGCTCTCCAAAATCCAGTCCGTTATGATGCACCATTCCTGTTTCACCTTCTGTCACTGCAAGGTTAGGAGACAAATGTTCTTCTGTAAAACTAAAGCTTCCTCCACCTGAATTAGTGATTGTAACTGGTAATACAACAAGATGAGAGGCGTTCAATTTTCCGGATTTTCCGTCCACCTTCGTCCCCATTACTCCTTCTGTTACATAACCAACCAATATAGGTTGAGGGGCTATAGAGAAAATATCTTTTCTATTGACAAGTAAGTCCAGCATTTGGAACTTTTTGTAGTCTACAAGTTCATCTTTTTCAATTTGATTAGCTCCAGGTCCTTGATTATAATAACTTTGGAAATTTGGAAAGGCCTTAGTAGCAGAAGTGCTGCTTGGTGCAGTCAATGCATTGGCGATATTCCCCCCAGATACCTCATATTCCAGGTCTATTGATTGGCCTGCTTTAATGTCACCAAGTGCTTCAGAGTCGCGTCCTGATAGTAGAAAAGCGTCCTTTAACTCATACTGCATCTGATTCGATATGGTCCCTTGTACTTTGCCGTCTTTTATAGAGAGAGCATGATCTATTTTCCCTAGTGACAAGGCATTCACGTTACCAATACTTGTACGGGTTGACCAATACTCCACATCATTAAATGTGATCTCTGTTCCTTTAGATAAAGAACTGACGTATGCATAGTTCTTCATCAATTCGAAATTGTCATTATATCCGTATGTCATTGGGAAAAGTGTAGTATTTTCTCCCGTTTCCATTTTGTAATCGCCGCCACTATTCGTAAGAATGCTAGCTACTCCATAGCCACTGGCAGTTGCCGTCTCATTGTCCAAAAGAAGAATACTTGCTTCATTCACTTGTGTTCCTGAAATTCTGTCCTTCGCACCAATTCCGAAGACAGCAATACTTGTAAAGATAGCTACAGTTGGAATAATCCACCATGCCTGTTCACGTTTATCTGTTCTTTTCAAAATAATATACAGAACGGGAATTACTAAGATTAAATATATTGCAAAGGCACCTATTAAAAGTGGTACCGAAACGATAGAACCTGGAAACGCTTCGCCTATGGGACTCAATTGGTGACTTAATTCTTCCATGATAGGCATTTTATAGTAGTTCGGGCTCTTGGATGTAACCTTTTGAAGAACGCTACCCCACCAAGTATTTATTTCACTCCATTCTCCAAAGAGAGGAGAAGCCAAGTTACTTGCTATTTGGGTCACTGTCCCCGTCCCTGCGTTCATCATAAGAACAAGCGGCGTATTTCCATCCTTTGTCAATACCGTTGTATCTTCTATTAATAGATCACCAGTGAATACAGGAAGGTCTGGAAAACTACTTTCTTTATTCAATTTTAAAAGGGATGTTTCATCTGTAGGATCTAAAAGCTGAAACTCCTGAAGTTCCCCTAAATCTTGACTAAGGCCTACCTTTGTATCAAACATCAAAGAACCACCGTTATTTACCCAGTCTTTAATAGCTTGTTGCTGCTGAGCTGTAAGTGTGGCGAGTGGGAAATCGTGAACCAAAAGAATATCAAACATTTCCAGTCCATGTGATTCATTGGGAATGTTCTCACTGCCGATGTTTAACAATTCCATACTTTCGTTTTGTATACTTTACTAGTTTCAAGAAGTTGACGGCATCATGTTTATTTGCTGAGTACTCCTAGGACCACTCTGTTTATCTCCGATATATCTTGGTTGAGCATTTGCATTACCTTTTATGTTTACTTCTTTCCCATTTTCTACTCCGCCTTCATAAAAACTAACAAAGTTATTCCTTGTCCCTGAGTAGTTATAAGACATATGATCAGAGGTCCCTTTAACTGCTAGTTCCAACGTTTTGGATCCTCCTGCTTCTAACTCAACCGGGATGACATAACTTCCGGACATATTATATGTAGGGCTTGAGAATACAACGATATCACCTTTAATCGCATCGCCTTTATTTCACTACTTCAATCTTGATCGGATGACCTTTGCCCATTTGAACTTTTGTTATCTACACCGAATTCCACTTTCACTTCCAAGTTTGTTTCCGCGCTTGAAAATGACGGATATAAAAATAGACCAATCACCATCAATAACAAACATTTTTTAACTAACAACCATGCTTTCACATTTTTTCCCCCTAAATGTAACAATCTCTCTTCTCTATATATAAATAACTATCTCTTAGACGTACCCTTATAGGAAAAAGTTTCAAATTTAATAAAAAAGAAGGGATTTTGTCCCTTCTTTTAATCCATCACGCCGGTGCGTAAGATTTCGACATCAATTTTCACTTTAAACTCTGCGTTCTGATAATGTTCTTTCCATTCCTCTTTACTGAATGAGTCATACCCTACTTCGGCTCGATAATAGTTACCAAATCCAATAGGATCTGCGCCCATCTCTTTGCTTTTGTTGAGCACCTGTATTAAATGCTGTTCCATGTCTTTTCCTATTGCCTCTTCCATCTTTTTTATAGCTACGGGATTGCCTAAATCATAGTTTTCTGATATCTCTTGCATCCGGGTTTTCACTTTAATTTTTATTGAAAATGTTGGGGTTTGTTTCTCTTGCAATTTTATGTCCGTATCACTTCTAAGATGATCAAGTGAAATATATACACTTTCCTTTTGTTTATTGTTATTGGTAAGAATAAATTCTTTAACCTTTTCCTTAGGAAGAATTATTTCCGTACTCCCTGCCTCAAAAGGATCCAACAGCAGCTTTAAATAGAAAGAATCACTACTATCTATTTGTCCTACTACCTTATCTTCTTGGAATAGGGAAATACCTTCGATAATAATTGTTCCGTCTTTGAAGTTTAATAAAGGAAGTACTGGATCGCGTCCTTCACTGTAATAACACTGCATAAATTCATGCAGAGTTGGAGAAAGCAGTGAATCCGCTTCTACGTTTTGAGTAATTAAGTCATATAGAAAAGTCCCCGCATTTGTTACATCTTCTGATTCTTGAGAAAGTTGAAGAAGATCATATGCCTGTGGTTTACTTACCGCAAGATAAGACATCGTTCCTACTTCAGAATCTCGAGATAATGTATCAATAATGGAGATTATACCACCTTTCGCTAACTCCTCACCGTATATCGCCACTCTCAATTGTCCGGATACTAGTCTCCTACTAGAAGCAAGATTTTCTTTTTGGCGCACTCCTTTACTTGTGTGTGCTAGCGATGTGACCATCTTGGTGTTATTTGGATGCAACGGGTCGAATTCATAATAGATGATGGACCCTTTTAACATCCCATCCTCATTATCATAACCTACGGCTGTCACCAACCCGAGTTCCTCTAGTTGTTTTTGGGTGACACAACCACTTAAGAGGAGAATTAAACAAATCCATATCATTGTTTTCATCTAGACTTGTCCCCACCTTTCGTTTTTTTCCAGATCCATGCTATAACAGCTAGGGGAATGGGGTAGACGAAAATAGAATAAAATCCAAACAATCCTACAATATCAACAAATTCATTGATGTTGGCACGTTTTTGAAAAAAACTGGAACAAATAAAGACAATTACACTAGATATGATGACCAAACTTTTCTGCCTTCGGTTAAAAATTCTTTTTAAACCTTTAGAAGCAGCCCAAAGCATAAACAATGTATTAGGTAGAATGATCACAAGCCATAAGGACACTGCAAGAAATTCAAATCTCTCTAGATTTGGAAATTGTACTATTTTAAACATCGACAGTGTTGCCCATATAGTTTTTTCGAGTTGCTCACCGCTATAGTATCCAAGTCCAACAAAGGTTACTGCAAAAATTAGAGCGAATGTGAAAAAAACTCCGATTTGAGCGTATCTATGCACTCTTTGTTTGTCACGTATATACGGGTAAACGAATAACACCATCTCCAACCCTAAAACAGTGAAAGAAGTCTTATATGCGCCTAATAGCAATTCTTTTGGAGAAGCTTCCATGATTGGGAAAAAATTTGTCCAATCAATGTATCGTATGGGAACTACTAACATGAAAATAAGCCAAATAGTTAAAAAGAACCCTAAAAAACTTACACCAACTATAGTCTTTATCCCTCCATATACACCATAAATGGAAATCAGGAGTAAAATTAAGACGATTGCCCACGTTTCTAAATCTGGAAAAATCCAAGCCTGCACAATTTCCGTATAACCTAAAAGTATCGCCATCAGTCCTGCTAAAAGATAGAGGACTAAGACTAAATTAATTATGTTCCCTATCCACTTACCGAATAATAACTTATGTATTTGAAACAAGTCTTTGTTTTCAAATGTTTTGAGAATGTAGCACATGGCATATACAACTACTGCCATCCCAATATAACTGATGATGATGGAAATCCATGCATCTTGGCCAGCTTCAAGGAAAATGATACGTTGTATACCAGCAATTCCAACACCCGTTTGGTTTGTGTGGACAATAAAGAAGACCAAATATGCAGATAGTACGACAGAATTCTTCTTATTAGCAGTATTCATCATTTTTTCACCTTATTCATCTATATCCTGAGAACTTTGATGACGAAAAGAAAAAAATCCTTTCTTATCCGGATTGGTCCTTAATAGATGGATTGGCATCCGAAAAATAGTATTTAATGCATGCTCTTTATCGAATGGATAAATAGGTTTAAGGTAAGGTACGCCAATGCTTGTCAAGCGAATTAAGTGAATGAGTAAAAAGCATAACCCAAGACTAATCCCAATTCCTCCCCATAAACCTGCTAGAATTAATATCGGAAATCTTATCACCCTCACTGCAGTCCCCATTAAATAACTTGGTGCAGTAAAGGAGCCCAGAGCGCTTAGAGCTACAACGATAATGAGAATATTACTAGTAAATCCTGCTTCCACTGCCGCTTGTCCTAATACAATACCTCCAACTATACCCATTGTTTGCCCCACTTTAGTAGGAAGCCTTGCTCCTGCTTCTCTAAGCAATTCAATCATTATTTCTAATAATAATGCTTCAAATATAGGGGTAAAGGGTACTTTTGATCTTGATTCTCCAAGTGAGACCAATAAGGTAGATGGGATCATTTCATAATGGTATGTAATGATGGCAACATATGCAGGCGTCAGAATTACAGAAAGAAACATGGTCAAATAACGCAAGAACCTGATAAAACTTCCCATATTCCATCGCATATAAACGTCTTCTGTAGATTCAAAGAAATTAAAAAGTGAAGCAGGTCCAAGCAGTACCATTGGACTCCTTTCCACAAATACTGCAACCATTCCTCTTTCTACGCTATATGTCACCCTATCAGGCAATTCTGTTTGAACATACTGTGGAAAGATCGAATAGCTGTTGTCCTCTATTAATTGGGCCAAAACAGAAGTATCAAGAATATCATTTACTTGTAACGAGTTGATTTGACTCCTAATTGATTGGACTATTTCCTCGTCTGCCATTCCTTTTAAGTAAACTATTCTTATTTCCGTCTCATTCTTTTTCCCTACAGTCATTTTTTCTGTACAAAGGTCTTCGGAGATTATATTTTGTCTAATAATACTAATATTTGTGCTTAATGATTCGGTAAAAGAAATCTTTGGACCAAAGACAAGCGATTCCGTTTCTGCTTTTTCCAAACCTCTTTCCACTTTTTTTTCTATGTTTATTAATAATCCTTTCTCCGCCTTAGTGGTAAATAAAAATACATTTCCATCCAATAACTTATTGATTATTTCATCCATATCATCTGTCAGCTTGGCTAAGGTAGTTGGCAATTGATAAATTAATTCTTGAAAGTCTACAGAACTATCTTTAGTTTTCTCTATAATAGATGGTAATATTGTTTGATTCAGCACAGTAAGGTCAACAAGATTTTTTAAATATATGAAAAGGATAGATGAATCATTTCTTTTCATTTCATAGAAAAAAAGATCAGGACTATCATGAAAGGTCTTTTTGAAATGCTCCTGAAGATCGCCTATATCGTATGTAGTAAGATTCCTTTTCTTCATATGGACCACCCTTCCAATTTCCCCATATATAAGTAGGCTTACCAACATATGATATTTTATGAAAATCTCTTGTATAAAACTTGATCATTTTTCTTCTTATAGAAAAAACCGTACGCTTCTTTTAAGGTACGGTTTATTGATTATTAAAATTATTTAATTCTAAGGTTAATACATCCATTACTCGTTTTATAAATGAGGGGTAGTTGAATCCCATTGCTATTCGATGAACCGGATATTCAGCCAGTTGAACAAATTCACGAAAATCTCCAATTGTTTGCCCAAATGCCGAACCAGGAGATGTTACAATCTTTACAGGTTTCATTTCATACACTATTTCACGTTCATTAAACACCCCCCATAAAGTGACTACATCATGTAATGGAGCACCTGGAATGTTTGGAATCTGTGATTTGTAGAATTGCCAATAGTAATCCATCATAGGTTTGATAATGGATCCTAATTGATTGTTTTTCTCCTTGTTTATTTTATCAATATCATTTACCATATCCGCAGTCAAAATCGCTCTCTGAGTTACATTTAATGGGAAGATGGTTAAATTCTTTGCGAAATTTATAACAATATTGGCCGCGTATGGATCTCCAAATATATTTGCCTCTGCAACTGGAGTAACGTTACCTGGAAAATTAAATGTACCTCCCATCACATATACTTCCCTTACCTTTGCTACCGTTTCCGGATAAAGAATAAAAGAAGTAGCTAATGAGGTTAACCTTCCAACACAGACAATGGTTAAGTCGCCATCATATTTTTCTATAATGTCATAAATCTGATGAAAGTTTTCAAAGACATCATCTCCCGGCTGAAAATCTTGAGACAGCACATATCCTCCAAAACCCTCAGGTCCATGGACCTCAGGATAATAGATAGGGGGTTCACCGATCATGGACCTTTCCGCCCCGCCAATAAGCGGGACATCATATCTTCCTGTATTTCTTTGCAGATATCTTGCATTGCGGATAGCTGTTCTTTTATCAACGTTTCCGTATTCTGCAACTATTCCAACAATCTCTATATCTTTCTCATAATAAGCATAAATGATTGCCATTATATCATCTATCCCAAAGTCAGCAAATAATAAGATTTTTTTCTTCATCTATATCCCTCCTCAAAGTAAGGGAGTCCTAATTATATTTTTTTATATTAAGACAAACCAAGACAAACATACAGGCACAAGGGACAAAGGGAGAATAGTCTACTAGTGATAAATTATGATAGGAGGAAGGAATCATGTCTCAATTTTACAACCAGTGTCGTCGTTACCAAGGACAAAATGTCACGGTTAGATGTCGTGACGGTTCATCCCACCACGGGAGAATTGTCAGAGTATCTCCAAGCCATGTTTACATTCAACCAACAGGAAGAAATAGATTTGGTGGCTATGGCATGGGCTTATGGGGTGGATATTACGGAGGATATGGATACAATCCTGTAGCAGTCCCTCTTGCATTCGTGACTGGTGTCGTTTTAGGCGGTCTATTATTCTGGTAAAAATATTATCATAACGGAATTATGAAAGTCCGTTTGCCCTCGTTCACAATTGTGTTAGATTTTTCTGTACTCCTCTATGGTATAGTATATTTGTACAGTTTATGTGAACGAGGTGTGTTTTATGAAAAAATTGGCATTAGTTGCTTCTTGTATGTTGGTTCTTACCGTAGGTTGTTCCAATACGGAAACACAAAATAACGCTGCACAACATAATGAAGAAGAACACCATCATAATGAAAAGCCATCCTTTTTCCAAGGAGACCTTAGGGAAGAAACAGCTTCAGTTAAAGAACTTCCTGCTTTTTTGAAGGACAAGCCTGAGGATATGCAACTTATCTATTCCGCAGCAGCACAGCATAAGGAAGTACTTGAATATATTCCATGTTATTGCGGATGTGGCACTTCTGCTGGACACAAAAGCAGTTATAATTGCTTTGTCTACGAAAACAAAGAAGATGGTTCACTTGTGTGGGACGACCATGGAACCAGATGTGGAGTCTGTTTAGAGATTGCTGCTACTTCCGTGATGGAATATAGCAAAGGGAAGAGTGTAAAAGAAATTAGGCATATGATTGACGAAGCTTATAAAGAAGGTTATTCCACGCCTACTCCAACACCAGAACCTGAGAACGGATAAACAATATTGCTAACGCGAGCTTATACTACGTTCCAAGATCATAATCTCTTGGGACGTTTTCTCGGTTTTCGCATAGTTTTAAAATATTGACCTTGGCAGGATATTCCCTTTGCGCTCATATTTGATTTGACTATTTCAATAAAACTCCTTGTCACCAAGGGCTTCATATTGGGGATGAGGACCTCTCTTCTCCTGAATTCTCGTCATTGATGACTTCATAACGACGATGAGGACTTCTCTTCTCCTGATTTCTCGTCACTGATGTCTTCATAATGACGATGAGGACTTCTCTTCTCCTGATTTCTCGTCATTGATGTCTTCATAACGCCGATGAGTATCTTTTCTTTTTCCAATTTCTTGTCACCACCGAGGTGTTCATACTTTTGATAATTTCCTAAAGAAAAAATAAAAGGTTACGGAAATGTCGACATTTCCGTAACCTTTTTTTCTATTCAGCATAATACATCAATGCCATTGCACCTGGTCCTGTGTGTGTAGAGATTACAGGAGTAGTATAAGCAATTTGAATATCTTCAAACCCTGAAGCCTCATAAAGAGCATCTTTTAACACTTGTGCTTGTTTTAATGATCCCGCATGGGCAATTCCCACACCTTTAACCACTTTACCTGCAATATCTTCCTTAAATTGTTTGGTAAAAAACTTAATTACTTGTGACTGGCTTCTAACTTTTGTAACCGGCGTATAAACCCCATCTGCTAGAGAGGCAATCGGCTTGATGTTCAACAATGACCCAATTAGAGCCTTTCCTCTTCCGATTCGGCCACCCTTCACTAGATTGTCTAATGTGTCTACCATAATGAATAAATCCGTATTGGAACGCACATCATTTAACTTGTTCAAAATTTCTTGCAGATCCTTACCCTCTTTGGCCATTTTTGCTGCAGCCACTACCTGAAAAGATAAAGCAAAAGAAATGAACCTTGAATCTATTACTGTTACATCACTGTCGCTAATACTAGCGGCGCTTTCAGCAGAACCTACCGTCCCGCTCATGCCTCCGGTCATATGTATGGATAGGATTTTGCTACCATCTTCACCTAAACGGTTGTATACATCTACAAAAGTACCCACAGCAGGTTGAGAACTTTTTGGCAGTTCAGTAGAATGTTTCATTTTATCCATAAATTCGTCAGGTTTAATTCCAAATCGGTCTATGTATGATTCCCCGTCAATCGTAATGGATAACGGAACAATTTCTATGTTTAATTCTTCAATGATGGACTGATCAATATCAACAGTTGAATCTGTCACTATCTTTACATTTGTCATTAAATTCACTTCCCCAATTATATCCTTTTTACTATTATACCTTTGAAGCGGGCTTGTTCAAACTTAAAAACAAAAAAAATACAGGGTATCGGCCCTGTATTAATATTATCACATTAACGTGAGTTTAAGCATTATTTTTTAATATATCTGTTTTGACAACTTTACAATAATCAGGCCATTTCAACACTGTTCGTAAGTAATCCTTGAAAGAATAGATTTGCTTTGGCTCCTTCTCAGACAGGATTGTTTTTATAAACCTCTCCAATCTTACTCGAACCATAAAATGATAAGTGCTATCGTCCTCCAATACTGGAATTTCAATGACTTTTACCTTCTGTCCCTTATTAATCGTGAACTCTAGGCTTTTCCATAGCAAAATATCAATCCTCTTTTTTCACCCGTTTATTATGATTATACCCCAAAGATTAAAATTAGTGTCAACTTTCATTAGACAAAATAAAACAATTTTATATAGACTCTATACATTCAGGACCATTGTTTTTTGGAGAGTTAACGACAGCGGAAACTTCATAAGCTTGCATATGATCAGCCTCAAAGGGTTGCAACATATCGCTTATCTCACTCCTTGTGAGCTCTTGCCTAGAAAGCCAAATTCTTTCATGTTCTTCTTTTAATATCACAGGCATTCTGTCATGGACACCTTCGACAAGTTTATTTGGTCTTGTGGTTACTAATGTACAGCTCACCATTTCTTCATCCTTTGTAACCCATCGGTCCCATAGTCCAGCAAATGCAAAAGGCTGTTCATTAGTTTGTGTGAACCTTATGGGTTTCTTTTCACCGTTTTGCTTTTTCCATTCATAGAACCCATCTGCTGGTATGATACATCTTTTTCTTTCCAACAGCTTTCGAAAACTTACTTTTTCATGAAGTGTTTCTGCACGGGCATTAATCATCTTGTACCCAATTTTTTTATCTTTAGCAAAACTCGGCACCAAACCCCAATGAAGATAGCCTGCTCTGTTTTTGAATTCTCCTTGTACTATAGCCGATATGGGCTGACCTGGAGCAATATTGTAGCTTATTTGATATTCAAGGTTGTTTGCATTCTCAAGAAAAAAGCGTTCTTCTAACTTATGTATTTCTGTTGTTAAGGAAAATCTGCCACACATTATTTGAACACTTCCTTTTAATTGGTGTTTTCATTTTACAAGAAAAGCCACTACTTTTGTAGTGGCTTCAGTTAATTATCATCCCTGTTTGATTCTTTCTTGAATTTCAATGCCTAACTGATTGCCGTCGACTTTTTCATCTTGTGGCAGAAAGATCGGGTCGTGTACCGTTACTTTGACTTTAGCAGGTTGGAAACCGAATTTGCTTTCTTCCATTATTTTATAGGATCCTGAAATCGTGATAGGAACAACGGGTACTTTGCTGTCTGTTGCCAGACGTAAGCCACCTTTTTTGAATTCTCCCATTTCATCCCCTTTGCTTCTCGTTCCTTCAGGAAAAATGACCAATGAATGTCCCTTTTTCAAAGTCGCAATTCCATCTTTTATAGACTGGACCGCTTTTCTTCTATCCTTGCGATCGATGAACACACAGTTCATTGCTTCCATCCATCTTGATATGAGCGGAATCTTTTTTACTTCAACCTTGGAAATGAAACCAAGTGGCTTTTCTAAAAAGCCAATTAAAATGGGAACATCGAAATTCCCTTGATGATTACTGACAAAAAGTACAGGACCCTGAGGAATTTTCTCTTGACCTATTACCTCTACTTTAGAACCAGTAAGTTTCACCAATGTCTTAGCCCAGTGCTTGGGTTTTTGATGCATTAGAGTATCTTTTTCTTCCACTGTCATTGGAGTGTCTATTTTTTGGACTTTTTTAATTGTCGGCAAACTGTAAATTAAATAACCGAAAAAATAAGCAAACCACCATATCGTACGTAACATTTCCTTCTCTCCCTAAAACCACATCTATTTGTCTGATAAACCTATTCTCTTATACTTTTTAAAATAATAATCATAAGGATTTTTTTCATCCTTTATCCCTTTTTCGGAAGAGAGCAATTCCCAATCTTGTTCATTTATTTCAGGAAAATACGTATCCCCTACAAATTCTTCATCTATATATGTTAAATATAAAAAGTCTGCTATAGGGAGTGCTTCCTTAAAAATATGCGCTCCGCCTATAATAAAGAGCTCCTCACCGTCTTTATTCAATTGCTGAACTTCCTCTAAAGAATGAAGAGTTTCACAGCCCTCTGCATGAAAGTCTTGCCTGGATAAAATGATATTCCTTCTATATGGCAGCGGTTTTCCGATGGACTCATACGTCTTCCTACCCATCACAATGATGCTGCCCATGGTGACCTTCTTAAAGTAAGCTAAATCTGCTGGAATTCTCCATGGAAGATCATTGTCTTTACCTATTAAATTGTTTCTATCTGTAGCTACAATAATGGAAATCATACACTGACGACCCCTTTAATATGAGGGTGCGCGTCGTAGTCTACAAGTGTAAAATCTTCATATTTGAAATCAAAGATTGACGTGACTTCTTTGTTCAATTTCATTTTTGGCAATTTTTTAGGTTCACGCCCTAATTGTAAATTAACTTGTTCAATATGATTGGAATAAATATGAGCATCCCCTAATGTATGAATGAATTCACCTGGCTCTAATTCACAAACTTGCGCAACCATCATGGTGAGCAACGCATAGGAAGCAATATTAAAAGGGACGCCAAGGAATACATCCGCCGACCTTTGGTACAGTTGACAAGATAATTTACCGTTAGCTACGTAAAATTGAAACATAGTATGACAAGGCGGTAATGCCATAGAGTCGACATTCGCAACATTCCATGCAGAGACAATCAGTCTTCTTGAATCTGGGTTATGTTTAATTTGTTCAATCAGTTTAGCTATCTGGTCAATGCTTTCTCCATCTGGTGTTGGCCATGATCTCCATTGGTATCCATAAACCGGACCAAGGTCTCCGTTTTCATCTGCCCACTCATTCCAGATTCTTACCCCATTATCTTGTAAGTATTTTATATTTGTATCTCCATTTAAGAACCATAGTAGTTCATGAATGATTGATTTTACGTGTAGTTTTTTGGTTGTTACTAATGGAAACCCTTCTTGCAGGTCAAATCTCATTTGATACCCAAAAGTGCTAATCGTTCCGGTGCCTGTCCGGTCTTCTTTTTCTGTACCGTTATGTAATATGTGTTTGCATAAATCCAGATATTGTTTCATTCTTTCTTCACCTCTTGGACTGTCTTTATTCTTAGTACATTCTATCATAAAAGACATACGATTTTACTACTAAGACAAAAAGAAAAAACATTCCAAGGAATGCTTTTCTAATAAGTGTTGGATATTAGGTTTCTGGTTACTGGGAGTTTTTCCATGTTCTGAAAAAACAGGAATGTGTGTGGTGCGCGTTTCGCTAATTCAAGTCTTGACACATCATTTAAGTAGTACATGGCAAATGTCTCTGCAAAATATTCTTCTGGGAAAGTGTGAAAATAGCTTCTGTTTGGAAACATGGCAGCAACCTCACTTTTCCATGCTTTAATAAAAATCTGGTTAAAGCGAACATTCCCAAAGACATAACGGTCAATGGAATGTGCAAGTTCATGAAGTTCTAAATTTACAGAACCATGCCCATATCCTTTATTACTATGTCCAATTTTAGCTAATACAAGTTTGGAACCCCCAATGCCGGGAACATCTTCCCAGTTTGAGCCCTGATCGGAATACCCCCTGGGCTTTACCCCATGTAAATGTTCAAACCCTTCCACATCCGTAAGATTTCCATTAAATAAATACAAATGAACATTTTGCTGAACCAATACGGACAAAATGTGGGCTGGTATGTTGGAAACATGGCGAATCATGTTTGCTGCTTCTTCTTCTGGAAAATTTCCTGGAGGAAGGTATATTAGTTGATTTATAGTAGCTCGATTAGCTATACCTATAAGATGGGAATCAAGTTCAGTGGACTTATATTCTGTAAGTGGAATGGCGTCCAAACTAGCATAGGCTTTCCAATATATCGGTATAATAGTAAATGTAATCAATAATACTATGGCAAATAATCGTCGTTTCATCTTTCCTCACCTTCTCTAGCTGTCTTGATCTTGTTGAGTAAGTAATTATCAGAAAATTCAATTCTATTATAATAGTATTATATCATTTTGGGCTTTAATTGGAATGACATTTTTGTAATCTCTTCTTAATATGAGTGATTAATTTTTTCCAGTCTACTTAAAAAAAGCACTTATCCTTGAGGAACTGCCAAAATTAAGTCATGGTTTCGGATTTTTTAGATTTAGGCAGGACCTTACAATTACGTATCACTCTCTAACGTTGTCACGGGGCTCTTCTTGACGGCAATGAGGACTTTTCTTTGGCTTTTTATTGTCACTATGGTCTTCATAAAAGCGATGAGGACTTCTCTACTCCTTTGTCCTTCTCACTCGGGTCTTCATAACGGCAATGAAGACTTCTCTACTCCTTTTTCACCGTCACTCAGGTCTTCATCAACAAACAAAAAAAAGAGTAATTCTATAAAAGAACCACTCTTTTCTCACGTTCACTTATACGATTACTTCCTCTTCACTTAATTCAGCCTCTTCTATGTCTCTGGACCTGTGGGCAATCCGACTTGCTGCTGCTGCTGCAAGAGCACATACTATATCATCCATAAAGGTATGAACTTCTTCCCCTTCGTGTTCGTCCAACCTCTTTATGATGCCAAATTTCTCTTTATCGAGAAATCCAAAGTTCGTCAATCCAATCGATCCGTATACGTTTACAATAGATAATGGGATAATTTCATCAATTCCATATAGCGGTTCGTCTGTCTCCACCAAATATTGAAGGGGATCTGGGAGCAGCTTTTTCTCTGCTAAAATATCAAGCGACAGTCCCGTTAATACTGCATGAACAATTTCCCTTTTTTCCAAGACCTTCTCGACGTTATGTATACAATCTTCGAGGGTCACATTACTAATATATTTTTTTTGAAGAAGAAGAACAATTTCAGCTATATCCTGAATCGTAACACCTCTGTCTTCTAACATCTTTTTTGTTGTTTCTCTCATCTCTTTTAACGTGTATTTTCTCATATGGCCCCCCTCTTTCTCTCTAGCTCAACCATTTAGGTGGTGTGTTCTTCGCCCAGTAAATAGAGCCTAGGGCATGATGGCCGTGAAATTCATCGTGATAAGTATGGTAGTGAAAGTTAAAATAATATCCATCTAACGGAGGATGATCCTTTCTAACATGAAAGCGAATAAGATCCTTTCCTGTGACTGCATGATAAATATGAAAAATCTTTTCGCTGTCTCCACCTGTAGGGTTTTCAGAAATGATTAAATTACTTAAATCCTCTTCAGGATGTTCTTCTGCTAAATCTTGCAACACCTGTTCCATTTTAGGAAAAATAACATCTTTAAATTCATCTTGTATTTTCGGACCGATTCTTGAGCCGAACTTTTCAAAACTTTGTAGTTCAGCCTGTTCGGTAGCTAATGACAAGAAAGAATCTTTGGACAATCTTTGCTCAAAGGGTTCAATAAATTCATTTGAATAATTTTTGTTTGTTACATCGCCAAACGACGAATCATCCTTTTGATCGTCTATAGTCAAATAGGCAGGTGGCGATACTGTACCGAACGTAAGCGCTGTAATTAGGACCACTAACGATTTCTTGAGCCATTTCGGCATGACAGTCTTCCTTTCCATCTGTATATCCCCATTCTATTAATTTCTCTAGTATTATGTAAAACTAGTATATCACAAAAGTAAGAAAATTTTATCAATTTTGCGTTAACTTTTCATTTCTAAGCTTGCATGTCTTACATCTAGTTAATTTTTGTTACGGAATCAGCAATAATCTTTTGAAATTAGTAAAAATGATGTAATTATTATTCATTTATTTGTGTTTATTTGTTAATATTAATGAATAGTACATATTGGAGGTTAAACTCATGGCAGATATTGCGATTTTGGTATCAAGCTTTGTTACTTTAGGTGCATTAATTTATTTATGTTTTGCTGACTGATGTGATAAAATAAAAACTCGTGTTGAGATATTCTCAACACGAGGTTTTTTTATTTCCAAGCTAACACTCTAGATAGCCAAAGTGGAATTTAGCAGTTTTTCTTTTTAAGACGGTAAATCCATATTGTACAAACTTTTCGCTTTGCCAGTGGTCTTTCAATACTACTCTCTTTTTTGCAACCCTTATTGCTTCCTGCAGCGTTTGTTTGTTTAAAGTCTCTTTTACTGCAATATTTCTTAAGGGTGCTATTCCATTAGATTCTTCGATCTCGATATCAAACATGGGGTCAAAATATACAACATCGAAGCTGTTATCTTGCAGTGTTGATAAAAGGTCTTGATGTTTACCATGTAAGACTTTAATGCGTCTCATTGCCTCTTCTACCGTCCTATTTTCTGATTCCCAAGCAGCGAGCCCTTTATCTACTAGATAAGCAAGAACCTCATTCCCTTCTATTCCCCACACTTTTCCTTGTTCACCTGTTGCCAAGCTTGCCATGATACTGTCTGATGCGAGGCCAAGTGTGCAATCAAGAAAACTCATTCCTTCCTGTAACTCTGTTGCTTCTAAAAACGGCTCTATTTCTCCTTGAAGCCACCTTTTAACTCGAAAGCCAGCTGAATTTGGATGAAAAAATATAGGTTCTGATATATTCAAGGGATACCATTCATAACGATTTTTCCCTATAACTAAGACATCTTGATTATATTCATTGAATAAAGTAAGAACTGATTTTTTATTTCTTTCTATGTACTTACACCCAAGGTCTTGTGAGATATGCTTTGCAGTTTGAATCATTTCTTCGTTTGTTCTCCCCGCGGTTGTTACAATCATAATTTTCTCCTTTATAAAAGGATGTGCGCAGTATCATACCTACACACATCCTTGCGAATTAACAATATTGATGAAAAGCTCCTTGAAGATTGGTCATGATATTTTCCATTGTGTTTGCTTCAATATCATGGCGATGGATGAAATGTACGACTTCATTCCCTTGTAACAATGCCATGGAAGGTGAAGAAGGTGGAATATCTCCAAATATCTCCCGCATTTTGGAAGTAGCTTCTTTATCTTGGCCAGCGAAAACCGTTACTAGGTGATCTGGTGTTTTGTCGGCTTGAATAATGGATTGTGTTGCTGCTGGACGTGCCAATCCTGCTGCACAGCCGCAAACGGAGTTTACCACTACAAGTGTTGTTCCTTCTGCTTTGTTGAAGTATTCTTCGACTTCATCGCTTGTGGTCAGTTCTTGGAATCCTGCTCTTGTAAGTTCATCTCTCATTGGTTTTACTATTTGTTTCATATATTCTTCATATGCCATCGACATGTTAATTTCCTCCTTTTATGATTGGTACACCGCAGTTGTTTTCCGAAAATGGCTTCGCTTTCCTAAGGGCGCTGCTGGAGCCTCCTCACTTCGTTGCGGGCTCTCCACCTAGCGCTATCTCCCTCAGGAGTCTTCGCCTTTTGCTCCAATCAACTGCTATGGTACCTAAAGTACTTAGTTAGTTATTTCTTTCGGTCATTTGTTTCCAGACAGAGCCTTTTGCTTCTTCTCCGCCTTCAATGCGTTGGATGGCCATTTTCACTTGCATGCTCACTTCAAATTCTGGGTCGTTTTCTACTTCTCGGAGTGCAGGAAGCGCAGATTCGTCTCCGACTTCGTAAAGGAACATGGCCGCTCTCCAACGAACTAATTTGTTTTTATCTTTCAAGGCTTCTATCATGGCTGGCATGGCTGCTTTCTCACCAAGGTCTGACATACAGTCTCCTGCTGTTCTTCTAACTGTTACAGACTTGTCTTTCAAGGCTTTTGACAAGTAAGGTAGTATATCCGATTCTTCAAGCATTCCAAAATATACAGTTGCCAACCTGCGTATAGAACCCTTTTCGTCTTCTAGGGCTTTTGCCAGTACCGGGATGTCATCTGGTTTTGGATCCATTTGATCTAGAGCAGCAAAACGTTTAGACCAATCAGGGTCATCTAGCATCTCCAATGTTACTTTATAACGCTCTTTCGATTTTATTGTATTCGATTTATCTGTATTGTCTTCTTGTTTTAACATTTTTTCCAAACGCTCGTCTGTGAATGTGGCAGAAAGCTCTTCGACTATCTCTGTACCAACTGCTTCCAGATCCCCATAGCGGACACCGTGTTCTTTCCATTCACGTTCAAGCACCACATTATCTTGCTTTTCTTGTGCGGAAAGAATAGCTTTCATGAACCTTTCGGGTAAACCGACTCGTTTTTCCTGATCGCCGTCCGTTAGTTTCACTTGCATTGGAATTCCTTGGAACATTTGAACAAAGACTTTCACTTCGCCAAAACCTTCTAGTGACCTTTGATCTTCTGTGTCTTGGTTTTCTTCCGTTTCTCCAAAAGCAGCCCTTACTTCTGAAAGTATCACTTTCCAATCAAAGCGGGCATTCCTTTCTACAGCAAGGAAATCCGCTACATGGTAAACCCCTTTTACACCTTCTATTCCCAGTATATCCTGGATAATTTCTGGCGCTTGGTCGCTATTGTCTTTAGTATAATTGTTTCTTGAACCGGCCGGAAGTTCCTCACTAAGTATAACTTTCATTGTGTTAGGACTTGGAGTTGGTTCAATGGATTGTATATTCAAGAAAAAACACCCCTTCTTTACTTATGATTGCTCTTTAATTTTTTCGACTTTTTCAGATAGCTCTTCCCATCTGTTCATGGCCTCTTCCAACAGTTGGTTGGTTTGGTCTTGCTCTGCAAGCCACTTGCTGACCTTTTCATAATCGCTTCCTGCAGTGGCAATCTCTGTCTCGATGGTTTCAAGCTTTTCCTCAAGCTCCATAATTCGTTCTTCAATCGTCTCCCAGTCTTTTTGTTCCTGGTAGGACAATTTCAAGGTTTTTTGTTTTTGACGCGTTACAGTTTGTGTTTCTTTTCTTGCTTGCTCTAACTGTTTTTGCTCTTTACGTTTTTGTTGTTGATCATGAACATAGTCAGAGTACTCACCGAAAATTCTTTTAACGTTACCGTCACCTTCAAGAATAAACAGTTCTTCAACGACTTTATCTAAGAAATAGCGATCATGGGAAACTGTTATTACAACACCAGGGAATTCTTCTAAATAACCCTCTAAAATGGTTAATGTCTCTGTATCCAAATCATTGGTCGGTTCATCAAGCAACAATACATTAGGCTGAGACATAAGTATTCTCAATAAGTATAACCTTTTTCTTTCGCCGCCTGAAAGTTTCCGAATCGGAGTCCCATGGGAGTGCGGAGCAAAAAGAAAACGCTCCAGTAACTGTGAAGCACTGATGTGTTGCCCGTCTTCGCCTTTAATGACTTCCGCTTCTTCTTTTACATATTCTATCATTCTTTGTTCAAGATTCATTTCTTGTTGCTCTTGGGTGTAGTAACCAAGTTTAACCGTCAATCCAACATCCACTTTCCCATGGTCAGGTGCGATTTTTTGAGCAAAGATATTTAAAAGAGTAGATTTCCCCACCCCATTTGGTCCGACAATCCCCACTCTATCTTTCTGCTTTATCGGTAAGTTAACATTTTTAAGAAGAACCTTGCTACCAAATTGAAGGGAAACATCTTCTATTTCCATTACTTTTTTTCCGAGTCTTGCAGAGCCTGTTAGAAGTTCTAATTCACCTGTTGAAGATGAAGAGGATACTTTCTCATCCAGGTCCTCAAAACGCTTGATTCTTGCTTTTTGTTTCGTCGTTCTGGCTTTTGCTCCTTTTCGCATCCATTCCAACTCTTGACGATAGAGGCTCTTCTGTTTTGCTTCCACTTTAAGCTCTTCTTCCTGCCTAATCGCTTTTGCTTCCAGGTAATCTCCATAATTTCCCGAATAAGTATAAATGGTTCCATTATGCAACTCAAATATTTTGTTCGTTACCTTATCAAGAAAATAGCGGTCATGCGTTACAAGAAGAACTGCGCCTTGATATTTACTCAAGTAATCTTCCAGCCATTCAATCGCCTCGAAATCCAGGTGGTTAGTAGGCTCATCCAAAATTAGCAGATCAGCAGCTTCCACCAATGTTTGAGATAGGGCTACACGTTTTTTTTGCCCGCCTGATAGGTTTGAAATTTGTTGATTAGTATCCGTAATACCGAGTTTATTGAGAATGGCCTTAGCATTTGAGCTTGCATCCCATGCTTGGAGCTGGTCCAT
This sequence comes from Bacillus sp. m3-13, assembly GCF_000175075.1. Taxonomy (NCBI): domain Bacteria; kingdom Bacillati; phylum Bacillota; class Bacilli; order Caryophanales; family Bacillaceae; genus Bacillus; species Bacillus sp. m3-13. The sequence continues at coordinate 103,112 of NZ_ACPC01000015.1, read as the reverse complement.
TTGGGACTGTAGCTTGGCAAGTTGATCCTGAAGTTTTTCATTCAAAGGGTCTGCTTGGATTTGCATTAAACACTTCTCATATTGTCTAATAACATTGTTTGTGTTCGAGACTTTGCTAAAGATTTGTTCCATCACGGAAAAAGACTCATTCAATTCAGGCTGTTGTGACAGAAACCCAATTGTATAGTCATTGGAAGTGGTGATGGTTCCTGAATCAGGAGTTTCTTGTCCAGCGATGATTTTTAATAAGGTGGATTTCCCTGTACCATTTACACCTATCAGACCGACTCTTTCTTTTTCTTGGATACTGAAAGAAGTGTTACGAAGCAGTACTTTTTCCACATATGTTTTTGATAAATCTTCCCCAATCAACATTTTCATCTTGTTATATCTCATTCCATTCTTTCATAAATTGATCTACAAATTTCTTCATGAATTCATGACGTTCTAACGCTATCTTTTTCGCTTCTTCCGTTTGAAGTGTATCTTTTAATAGAAACAACTTTTCATGGAAGTGATTAATAGCGGTAGACTTTTCCCCACGATACTCCTCATAGGTCATAGATGTTCTGGCCTCTATCCGAGGATCGTACATCGCCTGTCCTTTTGCCCCAGAGTACATGAAAGTCCGGGCAGCCCCGATGGCACCCAATGCATCAAGTCTATCCGCATCTTGGACAATTTTCCCCTCAAGAGATTCCAGTACAACCCCATTACCACCTTTGAACCCAATGTTTTCTATGGTATAAAGAATTTCATCTATATGTAATTTTGTTAATGGCAGTTCAGACAATAGTGCAGCTATTTCTTCTTTTGCTTTGTCTTTATTTGCTGTTATTTTGTCATCCAGTACATCATGCAAAAGTGCAATGATCTCTACCATTAGAAGATTTGCTTTCTCTTTTTCGCCGATATGTAAGGCAAGTCTTCGGACTCTTTGGATATGAAACCAGTCATGTCCTGTACTGTCGTTGTTAAATATCGATTCTACGTATTTTTCTACTTTATGTATCACTAAATGTAACTCCCTTATTCGTTTGATTCCTTTTCATTTTAACATGTAAAAGTCAATATCTATACCATTTCGCAATGAATGTCATTTCATAAGTGTAACATATGGGGCATCACTTTCATAAAATGGGCTGAGTGTGCTTTATTACTTTTAGTTGTTGGTTATACACCGCTGTTGATTTCCGCAAATGGCTTCGCTTTCCGCGGGACGGTGCTTGAGCCTCCTCACTTCGTTGCGGGGTCTCAATCTACCGTTACTCCCCCGCTGGAGTCTTTGCCATTTGCTCCAATCCACAGCTAGTAAATATGTTGAAAAATGTTTCTGCTTTTTCAGACAAATAAATTAGAGAATTTCTTATCAACCTTAGTTGAATGAAGCACCCTTGTTGATTGCAGTGGAAGGCGCGCAGACGCCCGCGGGAGGAAGGGACAGGTGAGACCCCGCAGGCGAAGGCCGAGGAGGCTCACGGACCGCCCGCAGGCAAGCGAAGCGCCTGGAACGGAAATCAACTGGATTATAAACTCGCTTATCATCAAAAAAAGCTAACGGCAATGTCTGGGTTAGCAGACGTTGCGCATTAGCTAGAAAGGAGAAAGATATGAATTTCCCTTGGATTATGAACCGTACTCAGATTGGAACTGCCTGGTTTGGGACTCATATTGTCCTTATAAGATGCAATTATATAACCAATCAAGTGGTAGCGGTAACCAAGAGTGACCACGCCCCATCCGAACCAACTGCTAACAGCTGCGCTGAAACGTTGTCCAGGTACTTTAGTATTGGATATGCCTTAATTGGAGCCTACCCTCTTGATAATGAGCAAATTCAATATGTCCTTCAATATCGCTGATTTTTATTCGTTATACCAGGAAATTCCGATTGTATTAACCCCAGCGTGTACAGCGATGGCCGTAGATAACGGAAAACGATTGATTGGAATTTCAGGATATTTTCCTCTCAGGTTGTCCACTAGCGCGTCCGCTTCCTCTGTATTTGTTCCATGAAGGACAAACAGTTCTGTAATAGTTGATCTAGCATGTGCTTCGTCTAAAAAATCCACTATTTTTAATAGCGCTTTCTTCTGTGTGCGGACTTTTTCCGCGACATCCAATTTTCCATCTTTAATTTGGATGATCGGCTTTATTTGAAGCAGACTGCCTAACAGTTTTTGAACACCAGACATTCGGCCGCTTCGATGCAATTGTTCCAAACTGCCTATTAAAACGTATATATCACATTTAGTGGCTAATTCATTTAAATACTCTACAATCTCTTCATGTGATTTCCCTTCTTCTTGCGCCTCAATTCCCTTTTTCACCATTGCCGATAATGGAAAGGAGATGACTCTGGAATCTATGGTATGAACGGGAATATCCACAAGCTCTCCTGCCTGTGTACTAGATGACACGGTCCCGCTCAGATGACTGGATAAATGTACGGAAATGATTCGGTCGTATGATTCTGCCAATTTATTGTACAACTCAACAAATGCACCTACAGAAGGTTGCGATGTTTTGGGTGGAGTGTTACTGGCCTCAAGTTTTGTATAAAAGTCCTCTAAAGATAGTGTCACACCATCAAGAAACTCCTCTTCTTCAAAGTAGACCACCATCGGAATGCTGTAAACATCAGGATGATTTGTCAACATCTCGTCCAAAAAAGCTGTGCTATCTGTAACCCACGCTATTTTCTCCATTAATAACTCCCCCTGTCCTCTATCTTTTTTCCTATTTTATTCTACTATTCTGATAATAATTCTTGCAACCGCGGGAATACCTTTAGGGCAGTGTCATGGAAAACCGCTTGATGGTACTCCTTTGGGATGATTTCTTTTATAAATGAGAGATACGCTTCGACCGAAATAAGTGGCCAATCAGTACCGAACATCAACTTTTCATAATGGTCGCAATAATCTAGTGCGTGTAAGAGATGTTGTAGAAATCTCGTTTTCTTGTGGCGGTTAATTTCCTGATTTGTTCCAACTATTAAGCCGGAAAGATCGGCATACATATTTTTATTTTTATAGACGACTTCAGCCCCATCCAACACCCATGGATCCCCGAAATGTGCCATCACAAAAGTCACATCCCTGTTAAACACCGCTACCTCATCTAAAGTCAAAGGATGAGAATACTTTAATAGTCCTCTTTCTGAATAGGTATCCCCTGTGTGGAACACAACCGGTAAATTATATTTGGCAGCCAATCGATATACCGGGGAATAAACTTTATCATATGCGTAGAAGGGGTAGTAACCCAGGTATATTTTCATCCCGACCACATTTGGCTTCTGAATATCCCTTTCTAAGCTTTGTAAATTTTCCTCCTGTAATTTATAGGGGTTTATCCCGGGACAATAGCCCATGGTTGAAGGAATGGAGTTTGCCAAGTTTAATCCCATCGGTGTGTTACTTTTATAATCAGGGAATGCATTTGGTTCTGTCTCTGTGACTCCCATTGCCACAGCTCCTACCACATTATTTTCTTTCCATTCCTTAAGAAGTCCATTGTATGTATAGGAGAGTCGGGATATGTTATCCGCAGTGTGCTGAAAGCTATTTATTTTAGAAAAATGGACATGGGCATCTATAATCTTCAATAGGTTACTCCTTTCTTTGAATAGTGATATTATTATTTATTCTATAACAATAAAGAAAAACCCTTCTCTGTTTTTTAGAAAAGGGTTTGCTTTTATAGTAGCTTTCTTACTGTAAACTTATTCTAAAGGATATAAAAAAAGATGGGAATTTATTATAGTAATTTTTCAATATCATTTTTCATTTTTGATGGAGAAGTTGCCGATGCAAAGCGCTCCACTACATTTCCTTCTCTGTCTACTAAAAATTTTGTGAAATTCCATTTTACTGCTTTGGATCCCAACAATCCTTTTGCATTTTCTTTTAAATAATCAAAAAGCGGGTGAGCATCGTCCCCATTCACATCCACCTTAGAGAACATTGGGAAGGAGACACCATAATTCAACTGACAAAATTCATTTATGTCTTCTTCTTTTCCAGGCTCCTGGTTTCCAAACTGGTTACACGGAAAGCCAAGTACCATAAACTTTTTGTCCTTGTATTCTTTGTAAAGCTCCTCTAACTCTTCAAATTGTGGTGTGAAACCACATTTGCTTGCTGTATTAACAATCAATAGAACGTAATCTTTATATTCCGAAAGTGGTACTTCGTTTCCTTTAATATCTGGTGCAGAAAAATCATAGATTGTTGTCAATGCATTCACCTCATTTTTCTTTTCATTATGGCTCAAGGTGTATGCTCTGTCCATTATTTGTGTGTTCATTCACTTAGAACAAGCCTACCGCTTTCCCTTGTTCATCAACATCCATTTTCAGAGCAGCCGGTTCTTTCGGCAGTCCAGGCATCGTCATGATGTTCCCTGTTAAAGCAACGATGAAACCTGCGCCAACAGAAGGTTTCAGTTCTCTAATAGTAACGGTGAAGTTCTCTGGTCTTCCTAATTTTTTGGCGTCATCAGTTAGAGAGTATTGAGTTTTTGCCATACAAACCGGCAAGTGGCCCCATCCTTCTCCAACTATTTGCTGAAGTTGTTTCTGGGCCGCCGGCAACAACTCCACACCTGACCCGCCGTATACATTTTTGACAATTGCCTCAAGCTTTTGTTCAAGTGTATCCTCTGATTGATAGAGCGGGGTAAAGGCAGGCTTTTTAGTCTCCATTTGTTCGAGTACCATTTGCGCTAACTCTAGCCCTCCATCTCCACCCTGTTCCCATACTTGGGTAAGAGCCATAGGAATATTATTTTTTTGACACCAGTTTTTCACAAACTCTATTTCAGCAGCAGTATCTGTAATAAATTCATTAAGAGCTATCACATATGGCAGGCCAAACTTTTCTACTGTTTCCACATGTTTTTTTACATTTTCAATCCCTATACTCAAAGCTTCCAGGTTCTCTTCTTTTAATTGATCTTTTGACATGCCTCCATGCATCTTAATTGCACGGATTGTAGCTACAATTACTACTGCCTCGGGATTGAAGCCAAGCGCAGGCGTTTTAATGTGCAGGAATTTTTCCGCCCCAAGATCTGCTCCGAACCCTGCTTCTGTGACTACGTAATCCCCTAGTTTTGCGGCCATTTGCGTCGCAATCACACTATTACATCCATGAGCTATGTTGGCAAAAGGACCTCCATGGATAATGGCTGGCGTATGCTCCATTGTCTGTACAAGGTTTGGCATGCAAGCGTCTTTAAGAAGTAACGTCAAAGCACCTTCAACTTTTAAATCTTTTACCGTCACTTGGTTTTTTCTCTATGTCGTATCCGATGACAATTCTAGCAAGTCTCTCTTTCAAGTCGGCAACATCTTTTGCTAAACAGAATACGGCCATAATTTCAGAAGCAACGGTAATATCAAAGCCATCTTCTCTAGGAACCCCCTTGTGTTGGCCCTCCCATACCGATGACTACTTTTCTCAGCGCACGGTCATTAAGGTCAAGGACCCTTTTCCAAGTAATTCTTCTTGTATCAATTTTCAAGTCATTTCCTTGATGGATGTGGTTATCAATCATTGCAGCAAGTGCATTATTTGCCGTCGTAATCGCATGAATATCCCCTGTGAAGTGAAGATTGATATCTTCCATAGGTAACACCTGGGAGTATCCTCCCCCAGTTGCTCCCCCCTTCATTCCCATCGTAGGTCCAAGAGAAGGTTCGCGCATTGCGATAATTGTCTTCTTTCCTAGCTTGTTCAGTGCCTGACCGAGTCCAACTGTAACTGTGGATTTTCCTTCTCCAGCAGGTGTCGGATTTATCGCTGTTACAAGAATTACTTTACCATTTTCTTTATTATGTAAACGCTTTGTAATATCAAGAGAGAGCTTTGCTTTGTACTTACCATATAGTTCTATTTCATCTTCTTCAATATCGAGCAGACTTGCAATGTCCATAATCTTTTTCATAGAAGCTTGCTGGGCGATTTCAATATCGCTTGGCACTGCTGTCTTGGTATGCTTCATCTTTCATTCCCCCGTTTTAAATGATAGACTTTTTTGTATTTTTACAATGCTATTATTGTACCACTATTCCTGAAAATTATGGATTGGTCCTGCTCTTATATTTATTATTTGAAAAATTTACAAAAAATTTGAAAAACTTTAATTTATAGAAAACAAAAGGTTGCTAGAATTTCTTTGTAGGTATTATGGATAGGAGGCTTAAATATGAGGAAAAAAGGGCTAAAGATTATTATTTTGACTGCTTCTTATGGAAACGGCCATCTGCAGGTAGCTAATTCTCTATATCAAGAGTGTGTAGACAAGGGGTTAACAAATGTAAAAATTTGCAACCTTTATGCAGAATCACATCCATTCATCTCAGAAGTTACGGAAAAGCTATATACCAAAAGTTTTACGTATGGGAAGCAATTCTATAAGCTTTTTTATTACGGAACAGATATCATTCAAAATAAAAAGATGCTTCGTTGGTATTACCAGTACGGATTTAAACGACTCACTTCCCTAATTCAAACAGAACAACCGGATATATTAATAAATACCTTTCCCATTAACGCCGTACCTGAGTTCCGTCGTCGGACAGGAATGGTTATACCCACCTTTAATATCATTACTGATTATTGCCTACACAGTCTTTGGCTCCATGATGATATTGATAAATATTATGTGGCCAGCAATGAATTGAAAGCAAAGATTCACTCACGAGGCGTCCCTGTATCCAAAGTTTTGGTAAGTGGCATCCCCATCCGATCCGCCTTTTCCGAATCGTATGATAAAAGTGCTCTTTATGAAAAGTATAAAATAAAGCCCTGAGAAAGACTTAATCCTCCTTATTGCAGGAGCACATGGTGTGCTGAAGAATATGAAAGAAATTTGTGAAACACTTTTGCTAACCACCGACCATCAATTGGCGGTAGTATGTGGCAAGAACCTTTCATTAAGAAACGAGTTGGCACATTTAAATAATAGGTATGATGATAGGTTCCATTGCTTCGGATATATAGAGAGAATTGATGAGTTGAACAGGCTTGCAAATGTTATGGTTACGAAACCTGGTGGCATTACCCTCACTGAGGCTACCGCCACCGGAACCCCTCTCATTCTTTATTAAGCCTGTTCCCGGTCAGGAAAAGGAAAAATGCACTATTTTTTTCAGAAAAGGGAAGCAGCCTTGATCGCTAAAAATCACGAAGAATTGCTTCTTTAGTATCGATTCATTACTTAAAAACAAAACAGAAACAATCATCTCTTCATTCATCCATTAGAAAACTGTATCTACCATCATCTCAAGAGGTGATTATGACTGATATTCTCAAAGAAAGTGAGAATATCTCACGAATACATTCTCCCGCTACCGTTAAATCACAGAAAAAAAGACTTGGAAGCTGATAATTATCGCTTCCAAGCTATTCATTTATTTTATTCCGATTCACTATTGCCTTTTGTTTTTTGCACCTTTACTCTTGTAGGGTTTGTTACTTTTGGCTTTGTTAGCTGCTTTTTGCCAGCGGCTCCAGCCCTTCTTGCCTGTTCCGCGGCCAGTTCCTCCGCCCTTGCTCTTACTACTACTCATTTGTTTCACTCCTATATATATAACAACTAAGTTTATGAATTCGTTAAACATCTAGCTTACTACATTAGAGTGATTAAGCAAAGGGTTTTTATGTAGGTAGCGTACTATACACTGCCCTTTATTTTTTCTGGAATTCAAACACCCACATAAACGTTAACGCTTGCTTTAAAAAGCGAGGTAAATTAGTGGTATCCAGTTTTTTCGCTTCTTCCTTATATACGGGCATCCCGTCCATAAGTTCCCATCCGTTTTCAAGAGCAAGCCTTTCGAACTCCCAGGGCATCATGGTGTTGCAGATTGCTTCTTTCCCATACAGCCTTTGGTAGCTATGTGCCCTTGGTCCGGCAGTTGGCCCCAATAACCCCAGAAACAATTTTCCTCCTGGCTTTAACACTTTTTGAAATTCATTTAACACTTGAAGAGGCTGCTCTACCCATTCAATAGAATTAATGGCCATCACTGCATCCATCGACTGATTCTTTAGTGGCAGCTCCGTCAAAACTTGCCTTTTGAAATTTGATATTCGTATGTACCCGTTTATGCATAGCTCTTTCAATCATGGCTTCTGCTATATCAACTCCTGTTACATGGTAGCCGTTCTCAGCCAGCAAGAAGGAACCAAAACCATCTCCACACCCTGCATCCAAAACATGAGCTTCCTGAGTTAACCTCTTCTTTTATAAAAGGAATGATTGTTTTTCCTGCTACCGTTTAACCACATATTTTCACTGTTTTCATGCCAAAAATCTGCTCTCTCATTCCAAACCTTCTCTGTTTCTTCATTCCAATTGAACTTCTTCATATGACCGAACCCTCCCCCATTTGAAATTGCCACTAACTTCTCAGCAACCGAATAATTTTATTCTACAAGGAAACGCTACAATCGTATAGAGAAAGGAGGATCTACTTTGAGCGAAACATTTGTAGCAGTTCAGAAAAATGGCGATGGTGATATCACAGGGTTCAAAAACATCCAGCGGCAGAGTTCTCTCCTATCAAGAAGCTATAAGCGATGTAAATCAAGGCATTGTCCTTGGAGCAAATGTATTTAAAGGTAAGGACGGCGAGATGTATATAAGAGGAAACGCCGACGGATATCCAACAAACAACTTGGATAACTTACCGTTATTCTAAAGATCAGAAGGAGCCAATAACCATGACCAAAAAATAATAACAAAGGCGGCAGCCAAAATCAGAACAGTCCTACAAGCAGCTTTACGTCCGGAAGCGAAAAAGTTGCCGGCGATAACAGCAAAGGCAATAAGCGTAATAAAGATCAAAAAGATAAGACGGAACTATAACACTCGGGAGCTGTCATTTAGGCAGCTCTCTTATTTTTTCTCCACATACCCAGAAAATCCTATATACTTTCATTAAGAGTAATTCTATTGAAACTGTAAAGGAGCTTGCAACATGTATATACCTAAGCAATTTAGAAAGGAAGAAACAAACGATATCGTTCAATTTATCCGAGCAAACAGCTTTGGAGTATTATTCTCGCAACATGATGGTGTGCCAACTGCCACACATTTGCCATTCATCATATCTACTGAAGAGGACGGCAGTATTACACTACTTTCCCATATGGCAAAGGCAAATCCTCAGTGGAAAACGCTTGACTCAAAAGATGCACTAGTTGTATTTAACGGACCTCATGCCTATATTTCTGCTTCCTGGTATCAAGAAGAGAATACTGTTTCCACTTGGAATTATTTAAGCGCACATGCAAGTGGTAAAGTAGAAATTCTCCAAGACGATCAGTCGCTCTTACATATTTTGAAAGAAGCAACAGATTTCTATGAAAAAGGGATGGAAAATCCATGGAGATTAGAAGATAACTTAGAAACTGTCGAAAGTATGTTAGGTGGAATTGTAGGATTGAGAATCAGAGTGCAAAACCTTCAAGGTAAATGGAAATTGAACCAACATCATTCAACAGAAAAAAAAGAACGGGTTGTTCAACAATTGAAAAAACAACCACACTATGACTCAAAAGAAATTGCTAGATTAATGGAATTAGAATTGGACCTTCAACTCAACAAGAAAGAATGATCTACATTCAGATCATCTTTTTTGTTGAGAATTTTCCCCAATAAAGTGAACTTTAGCTGTTGATTGGAGCAAAAGGCGTAGACTCCTGAGGGAGATAGAGTTAGGTGGAGACCCCGCAGGCATAGCCGAGGAGGCTCCAGCAACTCCCCGAGGAAAGCGAGCCATTTGCGGAAATCAACAGCGGTGTTTATATGAATTTTTTTCTACATCACATAAAAGAAATATCTTCCATATCCCCCTTAAAGTGTTTATAATAGTCTTTTGTTAGTGCTTTCATTTGGAAAGGATCAGGAGGTAGAAAACAACATGATTGAAGTGAAAAATATCAGTAAGCATTACCGGTTGTTCGAAAGAGATCCAGGATTATCTGGTGCGGTAAAAGCTTTATTTAAAAGAAAATATATAAATAAGACCGCAGTAAACGATATTAGCTTCACCATCCCTAAAGGTGAGATTGTAGGATACATCGGGTCTAATGGAGCCGGGAAATCCACCACCATAAAAATGATAAGCGGTATTCTTACACCAGACGAAGGGTCTGTCATAGTAAATGGGATTACCCCTTATTCAGACAGAACCAGAAATGCTAAAAACATCGGGGCTGTTTTCGGACAACGGACACAGTTATTTTGGGACATTCCCGTTCAAGAATCTCTTGAACTATTAAAACATATATACGAAGTTCCACAGGATGTGTTTGAAAGAAACCTTGCAAAATTTAAGGAAGTATTAGATTTGGAAGCGCTTTTGCCGATTCCCGTTAGACAGCTTTCTTTAGGCCAAAAAATGCGTTGTGAGCTTGCAGCAGCCTTTTTACACAACCCATCTGTTGTATATCTAGATGAACCCACCATTGGCTTGGATGCTTCTGTAAAGATAAAGATTCGTCAATTTATTAAACAAATGAACAAAGAGCACCAAACCACGGTCATTTTAACCACCCATGATATGCAAGATATTGAGGAACTTTGTCATCGGATCATCATTATTGATAAAGGAAGTGTCATTTATGATGGAAGCCTTCTGTCTCTTAAGCAGCAGACAAGATTTAACCGGACAATCAAGCTTGAAATTGATTCTAATGATATTTTCACCCTTCCATCAACCTTGAAGACTTCTGTACACCTAGAAATACCGGAGGAAAAAAATCACTATTTGCTCCATTTTAACAATACGGTTATTTCTGGCAGCGAAATCATGAAAGAAATTATGAGAGATTACCTCGTTCAAGATTTTACGATAACAGAACTTGGCATCGAGAAAGTAGTACAGGAAATTTATGAACGGGGGCCTGAACATGCGGAAGTACTTGGAGCTGTTAAAGTCTCAAATTAAAGTTGAGACCGCCTATCTCGCTTGGTACTGGGCGGATGTTGTCTCTACTTTGCTCCGATTGGTCATTATGTACTTTTTCTGGGTGGCTGTCTTCCAAAACCGAACAGAGATTTCCTCCATTTCCTTTGAATCGATGATTACATATGTAGTGATTGCGATGATGCTAGAAAACTATGTATCAGGTGCAGGAAATGAGATGGCAAGAAATATTAAAAAATGGCGATATTGCGTTGGAGTTATTAAAGCCTTATGATTACCTGACTAAGTTAATATTTATGGACCTCGGCTCTAAGGCAAACAGCTTTGTTCGTACGACCATCCCTATTTTTTCTTGTTGCCATCATTTTCATAGGAATACAAGCTCCTGTTTCCTTCGAGGTGGCCATTTTGTTTTTTGGCTAGCATGCTTGTTGGGATATTAATCGGTACACAAATTGACCTTATTATTGGCGTGTTAGCTTTTTTGGACAGTCAATGTGTGGGGAGTGAGAGTATTACGTGAAGCTATCGTTAAGTTCTTTTCAGGAGCCCTCATACCACTAACCCTTTTTCCGGGTTGGGTTTCAGGAAGTGAGCAGCTTCCTTCCTTTTCAGTCCATGATCTTCGTACCTGTAGCAATTTACACAGGTCAAATAAACATGGGTCCTGATGCCTTGATTGCCTTTGCAACCCAATTATTTTGGCTTGCCGTCTTATTTGTCGTTGTTCGAGTTGTTTGGACTCAAGCAGTAAAAAAAGTAACTGTGTTTGGAGGATAGCCTATGTGGAAAAAGTGTATACGATATACTTTCTTATACGGAAAATACTTTAGCAATCACTTAAAGGTGATGATGGAGTATAAAGCAGACTTCTTCATCGGCTTGTTCTCGGTCATGGTCCAACAATTCACAGCACTCTTTTTCTTGAAGATTGTGTTTGATCACATAGAAGTCCTAAAAGGCTGGACATTTTATGAAATTCTTTTCATCTATGCCATTGCCTTTTTAGGTCGCTCCATCCATCATATTTTCTTTGACAATTTATGGACGCTTGGATGGCAGTATATAAGATCCGGTAACTTTGACAGGCTACTGCTGAGACCTGTTAACCCCCTTTTTCAAATTGTAGCGGAAAGGGTGCAGCAGGACGGGTTTGGACAATTAATTATAGGTGGCATTGTTTTGACGATTGCTAGTGTAAATTTGGAGATTGAATGGACGATTCAGAGTCTGCTATTATTATTTGTTTTCATTATTTCAAGTGGTATCTTATTTGTAGCCATTAATCTGTTTTTCATAACATTTTCATTTTGGATGGTAGACAGTCTTCCTATTGTCGTTTCTGTGTTCCAGTTAAGCGAGTTTGCCAGATACCCTTTGACCATCTATCCAAAGGCTGTCACTTTGATCATTACTTGGCTGATTCCATATGGATTTACTGCTTACTACCCGGCAACCTACTTTTTCGAAAGAGAATCCATGGTTGCGATGGCCCTCATCACCCCCGGTATTGCCGTGCTTTCCTTTGTCATTGCCTACTGGTTCTGGAACAAAGGAATCCGAGCATTTACTAGTACAGGGAGTTAAAGAAAAAGGCAAAAAATTAGTTATTTGTGTATCATCGCTGTTCCTTTCCGCAAATGGCTTCGCTTTCCGCGGGAGGAAGGGACGGGGGAGACCCGCAGGCAAGCGAAGCGCCTGGAACGGAAATCAACTGTTTCTAATACTTTTATATCCTTAAAAAAGCCACTCCAGATGAAGTGGCTTTTTTAACGTTTATTTTACCTCAACCTCATAAGTTGCTTTCTATTGTTAAACAGTGTGGGGTATGACAATAATCCCAGCATGATGCTGGTTACAGAGGCTGTTGTAAGTAATAGAAATACAATTAATAATTGAAATTGAACGGCTTGAATGGGGCTTGCTCCAGCGATAATCTGACCACTCATCATTCCCGGAAGCTGAACAAGTCCAATCGTTTTCTGACTTTCAATCGTTGGAATCATGCTGGCTTTAACTGCCTGTATCAATTGAGTATGTATGGCCTGTTTGGTAGTCCCACCAAGGGAAAGAATCAGGTCAACTTCATCCTCTCTTGCTTCAATCTCAGAAAGGAATCTATTGAGAAAAAGAATGCCAAGCACCATAGAATTACCGATAATCATGCCGCTTATCGGAATGATATACTGTGCAGTTGCCGGAATAATATTGAATCCAATTAATATACCTTGTGTCAGTACTTCAATAAAAATAAATGTGATAGCTACCTTCCAAGCAATCCCTTTAATCGGAGTCTTTTTTCTAGCAACGTTTTGAACGGCAGCCCCAATTATTATCAGTACCATTAAAATGATAAAGAAATATCCTTCTGATTCAAAAACGAACGTCAGTAGATACCCGACGATAAAAAGCTGTATAACAGACCTAATTACAGCGATAATCGTATCTTTTTCTAGATCTAGTCTGAATGTTTTAGAAAGGACGATTGGTATAAGAACAAAAATAAGGGCTATTGCGAGCGTAAAGGAGTTCATTTCAACTCCCCCTTAAGAAATGCTTGTACACGATCGTTCGTTGAGTTTTGGATATCCTGACTTTTCCCTGCTTCTATTAGTTCTCCGTCCATTAAGATCCATGTATAGGTTCCGACTGTTAGAGCCTGATTTAAATTATGGGTAATCCATATTATAGTAGTGCCGTACTTTTTGCTTACTCTTTGAATTAATTCATCAATTTCTCTTTGTGAAGTTTGATCTAAAGAAGAAGTTATCTCATCCAATAGTAACACGTTCGGACGATTCACAAGTGTCCTTGCAATGGATAACTTTTGTCTTTGTCCGCCTGATAGATCTTTCACATTCTGATGTAATTGGCTTTCTTCCAGTCCTACTACATTTAATATGCTGACCGCCTCTTCCTCTTCAAGAGAGCGCTCTTGCAGCCGCAAAGGTAAAGAAAGGTTATCAAAGACTTCTCCGTCAACCATTGGAGCACTTTGAAGGGCGATTCCAACCCGCTTGCGTAGCTCAGTGGGTTCGTATTTATCGAGGTCTTTGCCATTTATTATGATCTCCCCTGATGTAGGAGTCAAAAGACCGTTAAGCATTTTCAACAAAGTGGTTTTACCAGCCCCAGAGGGTCCGACAAAGGTAGTGATTTCCCCTTCAGAAATGTTTCCAGAAATGCCTTTAAGAATAAGTTTTCCCTCAGTTCTGTACTGCACGTCCTTTAACCGTATAGAATCCTTCAACGGTACCCCTCCCATCCTTTTGGTACACATACTATACCCTTGTTTCTAAAAATAAATAAGGCCGAGCATCTAACACTTGACCTTCCATGTAAATTGTAAAATTAAAATACAAATTGCAATTTATCTTCTTTCCATTCCAATGAAGCATTAAATACTTTTTCACCTTTTTTAAATCCCTTAATTTCAGCGGTTCTTCCTTCTGATAAAAGTTTTTTTGCATTTGTTGCAGAAACGGTTTTTCCGAGTATGGTTTTTGAAATGGTGAAATTGCACTTATTTGAATTGTAGTTTGAACATCCGTAGAATGACCCCTTGTCCACTACATCTCCGTCGCACTTTTTACACGCACCCACCTTTGTTCCCACGCCGGCAGAACCACGTCCTTTACGCTTTCCTTTTGAGTATTTAAACTCACTAACATCCATTCCTTCAAAAGACCATTGGCCGCTCTCGTTTTTTGCATCCTCTATCAATTTTATGGACAGTTTTTTGGCCTGTTCCATAAATTCTTCTGGAGATGCTGTACCTTGGCCTATTTCATGCAGTCGTTGCTCCCATTTTGCCGTCATTTCGGGACTTGCTAAAATGCTTGATCCGATCGACTTAATCAGAAGCTTCCCTTTATTTGTAGCAAAAACTTGATTTCGTTTGACATCAATATATTTTCTGTCTTTTAGTACGCCGATTATCCCCGCTCGTGTCGCTTCTGTACCGAGGCCCTCTGTTTTATTTAGAACCTTTGTGAGCTCTCCATCTTCTAGATGTTTACCGGCTGTTTTCATCACTGTGATGAGTTGTCCCTCCGTATAACGTTTAGGAGGCTGGGTCTTCCCTTCTTTCACTTTCACGTCATGTACACTTCCTGTTTCACCTTGTTCTAACGAAGGAAGATCTTGTTCATCTTCATCTGTTTCTTTTTCTTTCTTGTTGCCATATATGACCGTTCGCCATCCTGACTGAACCTCTTCTTTCCCTTTTGAAAGGAATGTGGCGCGACAGTCTACTAGTGTATGTATCGTCGTGTAGTCAAAAATTGCTTTATCATAGTGTGCAGCGATGAGACGCTTAACGATAAGGGAATAAATTTTCTCTTCATCCGGTGACATTTTAGATGGATCTGTCACTTGCTCTGTTGGGATAATTGCATAGTGATCTGTCACTTTTTTCTCATTTACTACTCGTTTATTATTCATGACGGATGAGAATGGAACAGGAAAGTAATCCTTAAATGCGTTAAAAGCACTCAATTTCTGCAAGGTTTCAGGAAACATTCCAGCCTCTTCTTTGGTCACAAAGCTTGAATCAGAACGAGGATAGGAAATGATACCTTTCACATAAAGTTTTTGAGCTACCTCTAATGTTTTTTGCGGAGAAAATTTATAAAGACTATTGGCAGTAGCTTGCAAGGACGAAAGGTTAAAGAGAAATGGTGGCTGAAATTCTTTCCGTTCTTTTTCGATGTTTTCAATTTTCGCCTCTTTTCCTTTACAGAACTGCACAATCTTTTCTGCTAAGTTCGCATCATCGAGCCTTGACTCTTCTTCCTTATGCCATTTACCTTTATACTTCTTTCCATTCATATTGAAGGTCGCGAGCACTTCCCAAAACGGCTTTGAGACAAAGCTTTCGATTTCGAGTTCCCTTTTTACAATCAACGCAAGGGTTGGGGTCTGTACTCTTCCGGTTGAGAAAACATCGGATATGCCTTTTTGTTGTAGGAGCAACGTATACGCTCGTGAAGCATTCATCCCGACCAGCCAATCCGCACAGGATCTACTCAAGGCTTCATAGTATACATTTCTTGTTTCATGCTCTTCTAAAAGGTTATCAAACCCTTTTTGGACGGCCTTTGGAGTCAAAGAGGATATCCACAATCGTTTTAAAGGTTTATGGCAATTGCTCACAAGAAGAATGATACGTATAATCGCCTCTCCTTCCCGTTCTGCATCACCTGCCATAATTACTTCTGTCACCTCAGGATGATGAACTAACTTTTTTACGGTTTGAAATTGCTTCCATTTGGATTTGGTTACTTTGTGTTGGAATTTTTCGGGTATGATTGGGAGAGTTTGCAGGGACCAGCGCTTCCACGCCTTATCGTATTCTTCCGGAGATAACAGTTCACAAAGATGACCAACAGCCCATGTAAGCAAGGCACCTTTAGGGAACATCTGTTGTGGGGGAATCTCCACATAGCCATCCTTTTTCTTGTAGGAAAATGGAGCAGCAAGCTTTAATCCTTGATCTGGCTTTTCAGCAATTATTAATTTCACTACATCTTCCACTCCACTCAATTAAAATAAATGTAGGAAAAGAGTGTGGCTTCCCTTCTCTTTTCCTACATTTATTATAAAAGCAAAACATTTGTTTGTATAGTTACACGGTCACAATATTTTTTCTGGGCACTATGTTCTGGACAGTGATTAACGGATAGGCACTTTGTTGGGTTTCTCCAACTACGAGGTATTCACCAATTTGCAGTGCGAAGGAATCCATAAAATATATGATTTGTAAAGACTCGCGCAAGCTATTGTAAATCGTATCTTCGTCTAATGAGTACAAACATAAATTCGTTTTAATCCGCAATATCATTTCCCTACCTTCAAATTTTGTCCGCAGCATAGCTTATCCCTCCTTTACCTATATATATGATAAGAAAAAGAAAATAAAACAGGTACAAAGTTTGAAACCTTGACTATAATAGAAGAAATATTGTATATTGAAATTGTCATTTAACCGCTTTCTTTTTTAATGGAAATTGGTGATGATAATACAATTTCACGGCACTTTGTGCGCTATTTTTAGGAGGAAAAAGAACAATGCAAAACGGTAAAGTAAAATGGTTCAACAACGAAAAAGGTTTTGGCTTTATTGAAGTAGAAGGTGGAGATGACGTATTTGTACATTTCTCTGCAATCACTGGTGATGGTTTCAAATCTTTAGAAGAAGGCGAAGAAGTTTCTTTTGAAGTCGTTGAAGGAAACCGCGGACCACAAGCTGCTAACGTTACAAAACTTTAATCTAAAGTTGTAAAAACATATATAAAAAAGGGAGAGACCATCAGTTGTTTGATGGTCTCTCTCGTTTTATGTGAATATCTTTTGCCTCTTTTACTCATTCTAAAATAAGAAGGAGGCTGTAAAAATGGACAACCAACAATATAACAACAACACAGAATTACACACAGGATATAATGATTTGTCTCAAGTTCAGGTGTCGATTCAATCTGCAGAAAAAATGGTGGGGTCGGCAACGATGAGCCTTGATCCAGAAGCTATGGATCATGCAGAAAGAGCCATTTCTAACGCTAGATCACTACTTAACGAAGCTAAAAGTGCTGGCACAGGGTTAGATACGGATTTTCTACAAAATTGCGAATTTTCTCTTACCCAATGTGAACATCAGCTTTCTGAAGCACGAAAATAACCGCCTGGATGGGCGGTTTTTTTGTGGTTGTTCAGTAAAAAACCAGCTAGTAAAGCGCTACATTATTTGCGCTCTACTAGCTGGTCTCCTAATTTCTTGATTTCAGCACCTACTGTACATTCACTGATGCAAAATGATTGAGCATGGGTCTTGCCATAGTCTTTACGTAACGTTTGCTTAACCAGGCATTCAGTACAGTACGTATCTAAAATTTCACCAACTTCCAAAAGTATCTTTTTTCGATTAATCATTATTTAGTGTCACTCCTATATGTTCACAATTGCAATTTACTTTCAATTGGTGTTCCTTCTAATGCCTGTTTGGCCAGCTGATGTGCCTCTGTATTATCTTTTCTGCTGACAGGCTCATATATTGGCCTGATTTTAAGTTCTTTCAACTTCTCTTCTATCTTATCAAGCCAACGGTTGAATAGTTCATCATAACACGGCCATTCTCCCGAAAGTTGATTTAAAACGACAAGGGAGTCGCCCTTAAAGGTAACTTCCATCGCACGGATTTCAAGTTGTTCCAATTGTTGGACCAGAAAATAGAACGCTGCATACTCCGCTTCATTGTTCGATTCCAATTCTTCAAGCCTTGCATTAATTCTGTATCTGTAGTCTTTTCTATTTTGATTATAATAAACCACATTTCCGATTCCCGCCAGTTTGGTATCAACGTCGTATCCTCCATCAAAAAAGGCGACAACATCCGAAATACCTATTTCACTCTGCTTAATCCATTTGTTTATTTCTTTTTTGGTCCACTCTGACCCATCCTGATCAAAAAAAGATAGACGTTTTACTCTTCCCGTCTTTTCTATATCTTCAGCAAGCCTAAGAGCGAGCCTAATATCCAGTTCTTCACTTCTAAAAGTGGTTTCAATATGTTTTGGAGTGTGGTAGTGCCATTCTAAAGTTAATTTCATTTTTTGGGTATCCCCTTTACTACTAAGTAATTCTTACTTATACCCCTTAGACGTAAAAAGTATGGGTATTATGGCTTTAATACTTTGTTATTATTGTGTATTCTTATCTTATCACAGGACATATCGAAATATGTTCGTGTAACACTTATTTAATAGGTAGGCGAATGCAATGATTGAAGTATATATTGACGGGGCAAGCGCAGGGGATCCCGGTCCTTCTGGAGCTGGTATATTTATTAAAGGGCATGGGACGGGCTGAACAATACAGTATTCCACTTGGAATGATGTCGAATCATGAAGCAGAATTTCATGCGTTGATTGAAGCGTTGAAAATTTGCACGAAACAAGGCTATCAAATTGTTTTCTTTTCGAACAGACTCTCAAGCGGTGGAGAGTGCGATGGAAAAGCGCTTTGCAAAAAAGCAACAATACCGTGTGCTGTTGGAGGAAGCTTTGCGCCTGTCCGATCAGCTTGATTTATTTTTTTATAAAATGGGTACCGAGCAAAGAGAATAAAGTGGCTGATGAGTTGTCGAGGAAGGCGATTCAGCTTAATAATAAGTGATAGTATGGTGGGTTCTGGGGAGTTGCTTCAGGCGTTGAGACGGCTTCTCTCTTACCGTTTTGGGTTTTTGGCGAGCTGCTTCCGGCGTTGAGACGGCTTCTCTGGTACCTTTTTGGGTTTTTGGCGAGCTGCTTCGGGCGTTGAGACGGCTTCTCTGGTACCGTTTTGGGTTTTGGCGAGTTGCTTCAGGCGTTGAGACGGCTTCTCTGTTACCGTTTTAGGTTTCTGGCGAGCTGCTTCCGGCGTTGAGACGGCTTCTCTGTTACCGTTTTGGGTTCTGGCGAGTTGCTTCGGGCGTATAAAACCCCTCTATCTTACCAAACAGCCTTTTTCCGAGCTGTTTCGGGCGTATAGAACCCCTCTATCTTACCAAACAGCCTTTTACCATGCTGCTTCGGGCGTATAGAACCCCTCTATCTTACCAAACAGCCTTTTCCGAGCTGTTTCGGGCGTATAGAACCCCTCTATCTTACCAAACAGCCTTTTACCATGCTGCTTCAGGTGTATAGAACCCCCCTATTTTACCAAACAACCTTTTTCCTAACTGCTTCGGGCATATAGAATAAGTCATTCAATTAACTCCCGTTACAACCAAAAAACTTTCCCAACAAAATCAGGAAAGTCCTCTAAATAATCTTCTTTTCCTTAGCCAATTCAAAAGCAGCATGCTTAGTATGGACTTGTTCCTGTTTGATCATCTCCAAAAATGATACAAAGAAACTTCCATCAAATTGCTTTTGGGCTTTTAGCGTAATCTCAATGGCTATGTTTACTAAGTAGTCTGAGCTATCTGTATAGTGCTTTCCAAATTCTATAAAACCAAGAGAATCTTCTCCGAATTTAAAGCCTTTTGCGGTAAGTTGTTGAAGGTAATCTTCTGTACTCCATGATTTGTTCATGTCTATCCATCCTTTTGTTCGTCCCCTTCCTCAATTTTACCGCAAAATTTGTCGTTTGCCCATCAAAGTTTGTCCCAAAGTTCCAATTTTTTCTTTTTTAGGCAACAGGCGCATTCCTAAAAAAGCGAGAGCAATTCCGAATAAAGCCCCACCAACTACTTCCTCCGGTTGATGCCCCAACCCGTTCTTTCAGACGCTTTTCCAATTTATCATGCACATTCTCATCAGGTTTTCCCTCAAGTCTATCCAGCTTTTCAGCAAGATCATTTACCGCAAGAGTAATTTCACCTGTTTGTCTTCTGACTCCTTGTGCATCATACATTACGATGAGGCCGAATATGGTGGAAAGCGCAAAATCGATTGTTTTAAATCCCCCTTTTTAAAGCAATAATGGTGGCTAATGCAGATACACCAGCAGAATGTGAACTTGGCATTCCTCCTGTTTCAAAGAAAGTACTCCATTCCCATTTGCCTGTTCTAAAAAAATTTTATTGGAATCTTAAGGAATTGTGCCAACGTAATTGCACTTAAAGCAATTTTAAGTGGTCGGTTCAAACTAATCACCTCTTGTGTAGTTTGAGTAAATCTGAACTTCACAATGCAACATAATTTTTAGCTGAAAAAGGAAAACTACTAACGGAGGTGAGAAGCATGAGTAGAAATAAGTCTGCCAACAGAGGTAAAAAAGCACCTGGAGTTAACCCTCAAGGTTACGGTCAAGATGCGGAATTTGCGCAGGAAGTAAATTCTAAGCTTGAAAATAAAGCGAAAAAAGATAATACAAAACGTTAAAAAAGAGAAGATGACTTGCTCATCTTCTCTTAACAAACTTTATCTATAAACCCATGTAAGTTCTTGAATTCCAGCTCATCGAATTTACTAGCGACCTTGTTTCGATCAATCGTGATGGTGGCATCATGTAATTCGCAATAAACCGGTACATCACACTTAATTGTTGCAAGTTCCCTTGACAGGTGCAACAATTCCAAGCTGTCTTCAAATTTCTGACGTTGACTTTTCGTAAGAGCTGACAGGTTTTCTAAGATCCCGTCTACTGTCTGATACTCCATCAACAATTTTGTAGCAGTCTTTTCTCCAACACCTTTAACTCCAGGGTAGTTATCACTGCTGTCCCCCATAATGGCTTTAAGGTCAATGAGTTGTTGCGGTGTAAGGCCTTTTTTCTCATAGAAGCCATTTTCGTCTAAAACTTCATAGTTGCCATAACCTTTCATTAACAACGCTACTTTAATATTTGGTTTGATCAACTGCAAAACGTCTTGGTCACCAGTCAGAATGATGACTTCCGCTTCTTCTCGATAAAGTTCTGCAAGGGTTCCTAAGCAGTCATCTGCTTCAAAGCCTGCAAGTCCGATATTTGGAATGTCGAACGCCTCTACCACTTCTTTAACTAGATCAAATTGAGGAATCAACTCTTGTGGAGGAGCTGGTCTGTTTGCTTTATAGTCATCAAACATTTCTGTGCGAAACGTCTTGCTTCCCATGTCCCAGCAGCAGACAACATGTGTCGGCTCGAACGTTTCCATGGAAGTAATCATATGTTTAACAAATCCCTGAATAGCATTCGTTGGGATTCCGTTGGATGTATACATGAAGCGATTATAAACACTGGTTGCGAAAAAAGAACGGAATAATAAAGCCATTCCATCTATCAGTAATACTTTTTTCAAAAGAACACTCCCTCTCTTATTCCGTTTCTGATTATAGCATAAATCAGGGTATGTGGACAGGTACTCATAGATAGACGGTAAAGGACAAATAGTCAAAAAAAATACTGAATTAGTCATATAAGCAGGTGAATTAATCAAAAAATCCCTTTCAATTAGTCAAAAAATCACTCGAATTTATCGAAAATCCATTTATTTCCTTAGTTTTCAAAGGATTTATGTAGGTGCAAAGCAAATATTACCTGAAACACTGTTCCATTTAATAAAAAAACTGCCCAAAGTCAAATAAGAGACCTTTGGACAGCGTTTTATTACTTAGAAACTATTGGTTCTTCTTATTTGTCATTTTGGCTGCTTCGTATTCCGCATAAGAAGCAAACTCTGAATCCATATTGCCTTTTTGTTTAGCGTTGTTGTTACGCTGTGCATTGGCATTTCCTTTTTTCGTACGTCCCATTCTAAATCTCCTCCTTCATATGGTGAATCTCTTATAGTTTGTGCAAGAGGAAACCATTTCAGTGAGGGTAAATTTAGTTCTTTATTTTAGAAATTGGGTTGTCTGTGTAACTTATCCAGTCACTCCAGCTACCGGCATAAAGCTTTACTTTTTCATAACCTGCTTCTGTAAGGGCCAGAAAAGTCGGGCAGGCAGTGACACCGGAACCGCAGTAGACGATAATTTCCTTAGATGGATCAAGATTAGAAAATCTTTCTTTCAACTCTTCCGTATTTTTCCAAATTCCATTCTCTATATTCTCCATCCAGAAAAAGTTAAGAGCTCCAGGAATGTGACCGGCAACCTTATCAATTGGTTCTTCTACTCCCTTGTAACGGTTAGGCTCTCTTGCATCAAGAAGGTATGCGGCACCACTTTCAAAGGCAGATAGTTGAGATTTGACATCATCCATCCCAGTTATCAAATCTTCTACCACTTTAAACGTAAAAGTACCACGCTTTTCTTGTCTAGGCACTTCAGCTGTTACAGGATAACCTTGCTTCATCCATTGACTGTAGCCACCATTCATAATCCAAACATCCTCATGACCTAAAACTTTTAGCAAAAACCACAGCCTTGAGGCCATCGCACCGTTCTGGTCATCATAAATAAGTACCTTGCCACCATCATGGACCCCAATATTTTCTAGCTTAGAATGAAGTTCCTGGAAATCTGGTAGCGGATGTCTGCCCCCATGTTTACCGATTGCACTGGATAAATCTTTATTTAAGTCCATATAATGTGCCCCTGGGATGTGATGATCGTTATATTCCGCACGGCCCTTATCAGGTGCGGGAAGATGGAAGCGACAATCAATGACCGTGAGATGGTTTAAGTGCTCCATCACCCAATTTACCGATACAATATGTTTCATGCTTTCCCCTCCGCATGTTAGTTACTTCTAGAAACAAATTCCTCTACCATTTCTTTAGTTACCAGTTGTCTTTGAGGTGCAATTCCTTTTCGAGCAAGTTCGTTTATTCTTTTGGTTACCTCGTTAATTTTTTCGGTTGTATATGGTTTCTTTTGACGGCAAAGTACGATGGCCTCTTCTATGTATGCTTCTCTTTGATGCTCAAGTTGTAAAAAATTCATGACTACTTGATTTTGTTTTCTTGAATGTTCACTTATCGCTTTATGTACGCTCATGGTTGTTCCTCCAATGTATCTGTTCTTTTTTCATTAATTGTATTATGTTCTCTTTCGGTTGCCAACAATCAAATTTATAATGCGGCTTTGTTTCAAAACCAAGTCTACTGCAACGGTAAGTGGAATGAGTATCTAATTTTATCACTTGATAATGTTTACAGGTAGCACAAGCATGAAATCTGTTAACTTTTGTGATCTCACTCACCTTCTATTCCTAACTGTTGAAAAAAAAATCCCTCTAATACGGAGAGTTTCACCTTTCCTTCTTCTAGGTGGACCATTAACTCTTCAGAAGCAGTAATAAAATTACTTACCTTTGCAAAAAGTTGTGAAATGAGTGGAATATCGGTTACTTCTTCTCCAGTCTTCAAGCTAAATAAAAGAGATAATTCTTCATTGGTAAATGTGTTGCTATTTTTAATAAGATGTTGAAATTCGATGGTTGCGAACTCTTCATTGTGTATAACCTGCTCTAACATCAAAGAGGCCCGGACGGCATGAACAAGGTGAGAAGCGACATTCTTTTTTCTCCATGCATGAAGATTGTTCTTTGCCATGTTCGCATAATGAAATGCAAGGACTTTTCTGGAGTAATCTTTTAAAATTATGTCATTTAAAGGAAGCATGGCAACATCCAACTCCCTATATACAATAGGAGATAGCATCCATTCATATAAAGAGGGATTGGATTTGCCAGCCAATAACAATGCCTTCTTCAGGTCCCAGCCCTGAATGTCGTACATGTCATCTTCTTGGGAAATGGTATCTTCCTTCTTCCTCAAAGAAAGGTAATCTTTAAGGGGAGCAATATAGATGAACCTGATATCAAAATCACTGCTTTCAGTAGCAAGACCATATGCCCTACTACCCGCTTCACAAGCATAAAGGATCTTCACATTATGTTTTAATTCTAAACTTGTCAGTCTATCCTCTACCCGGTTCACCTGTTCTCCTCCTTAATTTTTATTCTGTTGTATTTGTTGTAGAACACGTTCTAATTGAGGAATGTCCTGTTCTTGTTCAAGTGCTGACTGCATTCCTTCATAATAGTCCTCAAGCTGTCTCAAGATATACTTTTTGACTTCATCAAGAGAATTCTCCAGTTCTACTTTATAATGATGAGTTAGTTCCTGTGAACTTTCCTTTAAGTAAAAGTCCATTAAAGGAGACAGTTGATCCTCTAGGAACTGGGCCATCTTTTGTTTTTCGTTTTTCTCGAAAAATGCTTTCGAATTTCGGTAGTGGCCTAAAGTTTGTTTCTCGAGTTTTGTAGAGATGGAAGGAAAAGAACTTTCCACTTTAAAAGGTGTAAACTCCTCTGCCTCCAACATACGCAGGGAAAGTTGAGATTCCAGCTTTTGTGCCTCCGCTTCCAACTCCTTTTGCCAGGAGTTCAAGCTCTTACGGATAAAGTTCTCTGTCCGCACAGTAGTTGCTCTGACTTCTTGGGAAAGATTGTGAAAAATGTCTGTTACAAGTTCATTCAGGCAACGGATAAGTTGTTCCTTCATATTCCGTCCGTCCTCCCTGATCACTGCAGGGTTGAAACTTTCTTTAAAGAAATCAGAAAATCGTAATAATGTTCGTTGCTTAATGTAATAAACTAATTCGTTAACCTCTTGCTCAAGCAACGTATAAAAACTTTCCGTTGCGTACCCTTCAATGTAACCTGCTAGCTTGACTTTGTTAGTGCTATACTGAAGTTGTAATTTTTCCTTTTCCTCAGACCCAAGTTTAGCCTGTTGGACAAAATGTTCAAACAAAGCCACTGCTCGGTTCAGATCCGATTGAGCTGCATGGAGACTCATCTCAACCAAGTCAGACTGAATGAAGTCTGAAAATGCATTTTCAAAATCAATCATCAAAGAGCTTTCTAAAAATGGATGTTCAAATGTGCGGTTTTCTTTTTCCTTCAGTGCAAGCAGACTTGAAACTGGATACAATCTTGGATGACGAATTCCATAAGCAGTCAATTGATCTTCCACATAGTCACATACGAGTTCAAGTTCTTCCTCATTATTTGCAAGATCTGCTGCATTAACAAGAAAGAACATCTTATCCATGGCAAAAGCGTCTTTTACCCTGCCAAGTTGAATCAAGAATTCCCTGTCTGCTTTTGAAAAAGCATGCTGGTAATAGGTGACAAAGAGAATCGCATCAGCATTCTTAATATAATCAAACGAAACATCGGTATGCCTAGCATTGATAGAGTCCGCTCCAGGTGTATCCACCAATGTCAGCCCCTGTCTTGTAAATGGGCAGTCATAAAACACTTCAATCCATTCCACAAAACAGGATTTCTCTTCTTGTGCGACATAAGCTTCAAACTCATCTAGTGTCACTTGTTGGAGCGTTCCCAATTTCGTTTTCATTTCCTCCCAACCTGTTAAGAAGGCCTTTAGAAAATGAAAATGTGTCTTCTTGTTGGCATCCAGCTCAAGATGCTCATTTTTAGATATCATGCTCTTGATTGCCGGAACGGCTTTTTCAAGACCCAAAACTTCCATATTGAAAATCTGTAAAGCCTGTTTGACATCCTGAACCAGTTGTTCTGTTGTCTTCATTTGTACACAAACCGTTCCATGAGGATGATCCTTCGTTACAGGAGAGATTTTGTTGATGGATGCAGTTGTTGGATTTGGGGAAACAGGCAGCACCTTTTCTCCGAATAAAGCATTAGCAAGAGAAGATTTACCTGCACTGAATGCACCAAATAACGCAACTGTAAAGGTCTGGTTTTCGATTTTCCCTGCTCTTTTTTTCAAGTCATTAACAATCGTTTGAAACCCGTGTATCCCCTTTAAAGAGCTTGCTGTCTCATTAAGTCCCTTTACTAATTTTACGGGGTCATTCTGGTTTAATGAATCTTGAGTGCCTTCTTGTTTTTGAACGTCCTCTTTTTGCTTACTTATCGAGGAAGGCAATTCATCTCCGCGAACTTTTTTATAAGAACGGTTCAGATATTTGGTAATAAGGTTTTCTGTTTCAGTTTGACCTAAAGTCGCTATGGTCTTAACTAAAATACTGTTAAGCTCTTCGTATTGCTGTTCAAGTTCCATATGAAGCATTGTTATCGCTTCTTGGGCATGATGTACTGCTTCTAATTTCTCCACTTCCACCGTTAATTCTTTTGTGCTTTCTTGCATTTGCTCTTCCAGTCTCTCAAAGTAATCTTCCATCAGTCTTTGTACTCGTTTTTGGTATTCTAACTTGATGGAATGAGCTAAATCTTTAGTATAATGCAATACGGCATTGCCGGTATGGCCAGCACCAGGTTTTACATGGCTGGCAACAAACTCTTCCGAAATAGGAACAGTCAGCTCTTGAACTTTATCAAAAGTCGCGGGTGTATAAAAGTTTTGATCTTTTAGAAAGGTAATAATATGTTCATGAATGAACTTTTCCACCTGTGTTTTCACACGCTCGCCTAAATCACTTCGAAAAACGGCACTTCTTAATTCACGCTCTTCTTGCGTTTTCTTTCCTGCAAACAGAAGGCCCACCTTAAACCCTTTTTGTTGCGATTCGAGATAGCGTTCAGCCAGCTCCCTCATCTCAAATGGTGTGATATTGGCATTTTCCAAGATCCGCTTTGTTTGATTGATAAAATCCTCTTTCGCTTCAGCTGTTTCAGTATGGATGGTCGTTAGTTTATCTTTTTTAATTCTTAACGTTTCACCAACATATTTTGGCAGGTCCCCTACAGAGTGAATGGTATGCTCATGGCGCTCCATTTCCTCTGCCCTTTGATCGAGTTGCCATTCTTTATGTTCATCCATTACTTGAATGAGCGCTCGCTCGATCGTTTTTGGCAGGATATCCAACTTGTCTTGTCTAAGGATTTGAAGCGTTTCTTTTACAATCGAAAGATCGTTAAGAGGATGGCTGGTTTCTTTTAAGCTCGTAAAATAGATGCTTGCAGGTATAATCCCCCAATCCCCAAAAGACTCCATTATTCTCTCATTGTATGTGGCAAACGGGATTTCTTCTTCCCGATGCTTATCAATTTGATTAACAATTAAATAGATCTTTTTTTCCTTGTCTTGAAGTTCTTTAATAAACTTGAGGTTTACCTCAGACTGGACGTGATTGTAATCCATCACATAAAAAATGACGTCTGCCAAATGCAAGGCTGATTCTGTGGAAATGCGGTGCGCATCATCTGTAGAATCCACCCCTGGAGTGTCTAAAATGACCATATCAGAAGGAAGTTTTTCAAACGGATATTGATACTCAACGGCTTCTACTTGGTCTCCGTTTTTACAATACGCTTTAACATGTTCAAATGAGACTGGCGGTAGAATCTCGAGTGATTCTCCCTCAAAAAAATGAACATGGGCAAGCTCTTCCCCATTTTTTATTTGGACAACATTGGCGGAAGTTGGAATAGGACTGGCCGGCAGAATTGCCTCCTCCAATATCTCATTGATAAAGGATGACTTCCCGGCTGAAAAATGTCCGCAAAAAGCTATACTTAATTCCTTTGTTGTATGTTTATGTAAAAGTTCTGCCACTTTTCTGGCACTTTTTTGATCACCGCGATGGTGCAGCTTATCTAGCACTAGCTGCAATTTTATTTGGAGTTGACTTGTCTCCTGTACTTGCTGCTGAATCTGCTGTTTTGGATTGTTTGATCCCATTTCTACTGTCCCCTTAGTTGTGTGTATCATTTCTCCGCTTCTTAAGTCTATTTTACTTGATGTTGCAGTATTTTCCCACATAAGACACCTTATTTATTAATATTTTTGTTCAAGAAACTTGTGCATGGTTTCGATTAGGCAATTTTATAAAAAAAGGGCCTCCTACATGTATGAATGTAGCAGACCCTGTATGTATTATTTTATTGATCTTGGCTCACATGTATGCTGTAAAACAACTTTCATTAAAACCGAATATGCTACCACAGTCGTACCAATCAACAATAATGTCATGTTGGTATGTCCCCCTCGTTGATAGTGATAATTATTATCATAATCATATCAGCTTATAATCCAATTGACAATGACTTTCATTCAGATTCTTTCTGAAAAGTTGGAGAAAACCGATTTCGGTCCTCCATATATGTGGCATAGTTGGTTGTCAATTCAGCTAATGCCCTTTCTTCAAGGGGAATCCGTACACTTAATATCCAAGCGTTTAGAATGGTAAAAGCAATGGCAGTGTAAAGTGCATGGAACATTAAGGGTATTAACAGAATTTCTAACACGACAATCGTATAGTTAGGATGGCGTAAAAACTTGTAAGGGCCTGTTTTCACTATGGATGCATCTGGCAAGATCAGTACCTTTGTGTTCCAATACTTACCTAGTGACTGTATAGACCATACTCGAAGGGATTGTGTCATGATAAACAGACTGAGGATTGCCGGCCAAAAAGGACTTAGTGTTCGGTCGAACAATATGACCTCCAATAAAAAACAAAGTTAAAAAAGTAACATGCAGACTGACCATGTATTTGTAATGCTCTTTGCCGTATTCTTTAGCACCCATTGATCTAAACCATTTTTCATTTTTTCCTTGCAATACCAAGTTCCACCACCCTTTGTGTGACGATAAAAGCAAAAAACAAATGCGAAAATCATGGTACCTCACTCCCATTCTAGTAATAACATTTCGGAACTGAAACCCGGTCCAAGTGCAGCTGCAATCCCTTTCTCCCCTTTTTCCGGACTCTTTTCCATGATTTCCTTTAACACATACAGGACAGTTGCAGAAGACATATTGCCGTATTCTTTTAACACCTGTAAGGAGGTATCCAGCTTTTCTGCCTCTAACCCTAAACACGATTGGTATGCTTCCAATACCTTTTTTCCACCAGGATGTAAAACAAAATGGTCCAGTTCTTCTAGTTTTACGTGATGGTTATCTAGGATCCTTGTGACATTAGGTGCCAGCCAGTTTGAGATGATAACAGGGATATCTCTGGAGAATACGACATACAGTCCTTCATTCTTAATCTCCCAGCCCATCACGTCTTCTGAATTCTCCATCAACGTAGACTGACTTCCTAGCACTTTAGGATAAGGCCCTTTACTATCTATCTGCACCTCATCTCCAACCATGAGTACACAGGCAATGCCATCTGCAAAAAGGGAGGTTCCTACTAGATTGCTTTTCGAACGGTCATTTTTCTGAAAGGTAAGACTGCAAAGTTCCACACATAATACAAGTACCTTGGCTTTTGGAAAGGCTAGACAATATTCATATGCTCTAGAAAGTCCCGCAGCTCCGCCAGCACAACCAAGTCCCCAGATTGGTATTCTTTTTGTGTATGGTGAAAACGGAAGGATATTCATGATTCTAGCTTCAATGCTTGGTGTGGACATTCCAGTAGTAGATATATAAAAAATAGCTTCAATATCTTCATATGCTATGGTTTGTGAGAGTGTAGCAGTGTTGTGTAAACATGCATTTATTGCCTCTGCTCCATACGCAACTGCCTCTGTTATGTATATATCATTTTTCTCTTGCAATGTATGCGGTTCCCTGAACCACTCAACATCTCTCGCAAAATGCCGTTTTTCTATTTGGCCATTCTGAAAGACAGTAAGGAGGCGATTAATATCTTTAAAAGACTCTTGGAATAGTTCTTTAGCAAATTCAACTACCGTATCTTGTTGGATTGGATATTTGGGAATGGACGTTCCAACAGACAATATTTTTGGCATAATTCGAGCACCTCATCCGGATTGGTACTGTTACTTTTTCCAAAATTTATATATTTATACCAAAAGGTTTACTATCTTAGAGGGAAAACACTGAGGAAAACAAAAAAACCTTCCCAAACTAATCCGGGAAGGTACATGTCGTTTTAAAGGAGTTGTTGTGTTGTGCAATTTTATTATAACGAATACCGCTAAAATTATCACTATAAATAATTGGAAATCACTTTTTGTAGAACTTTGCCATCCAAAGCTCATCAACATACTCTCCATTAATAAAGGCTTGTTCTTTTTGATTTCCTTCTTCGTGAAATCCATATTTTTTATAAAGTTGATAAGCCACTTGATTAGATGAGAAGACGGTTAATGATAATTTCCTGATATGTTGTTCACACCACATATCCGTATAATCCATGATTTTTTTCCCAATGCCTAGTCCTTGTGCTTCTTCAGCGAGCCACGTCCGAAATAAACCTGTATGCCGCTTCATTTGTATTTCCCCCCGTATTACACGGGCTATCCCGACCACTCTTCCATTACGTTCTACTCCGATATACATATTTTCCTTTTTCTTCATATCACGAATGAAAAGTTTTTCTTCCTCTGGAGTTCGAGGGACATCCTTTTGTATGTATTGACCCGCAGCAATAATACTCTCCACTGCTGTCACAATATCTCCTGCATCTGATTCTTCCACCGGCCGCAAAATGACGGTCGACTCATCTTTAGCTGTAAATTCAAAACGTAAATCTAACATGATGTTCCTCCTATAAACTCTTTAGGTACTACATCCTACTTCATTTATCTTTATTCTTCAACAAAAAACTCTTTATCAACCATGAAATTGCTGAAATTTGTTGAAAAATAGAATAGGAAGTATGGTATGA
Organism: Bacillus sp. m3-13; assembly: GCF_000175075.1. NCBI lineage: Bacteria > Bacillati > Bacillota > Bacilli > Caryophanales > Bacillaceae > Bacillus > Bacillus sp. m3-13. The sequence continues at coordinate 72,218 of NZ_ACPC01000015.1, read as the reverse complement.
TTAATTTGTACTATTCAGAAGAATCCTAGGAGGTGCCAAATGTCCCTTTCAGAGAGCTTAACACAGATTTTTTACAGGACTTTAGACTCGTTTAAGATGGTTATCCCAATAGAGTTCACCTTTGATCAACCTCGTTTATATACGGAAAACCTAACAAATGTTACCTACGGTGTGCTTATCATGCTAACCGGTGACATTCGTGGTCAGTTGATTATCCAAGGAGACCAACATGCTTTTCAGCACATCGGAGAAATGATGTTTGGCATGCAGCTAGAAGGTGAAATGCTTCAATCATTTACAGGAGAGCTTGGTAATATGATTGCCGGAACCCTTTCATCAAAAGTCGCGGGTAGCGGAATCAATATGGACATCACACCTCCTAACGTATTGAGCGAACAACAAAAGGAGTTTCATTTAATGCACCGGATACATACCCCAGTTTATTTAAAAGATACACTGCACATGCAGATCATTATGGAGTTGGAAGAAGCTTCGTGATAATTGGACCCTCCAATATGGCGGGTTTTTTTGTATAAAAAAAGACCAGAGTTTAACCCCCGGTCCTTCGGTTATCTATCATGTTAATTGATAAATTTTATTATACTTATCTTCGAGATACTTTATGAGGTAGTCCGCATTTAACTCTTCCCCTGTTACATCCTTCAAAATCTCCAATGGCTTTTTCAATTTACCGTGTTGATGTACTTTTTCTGTTAGCCAATCTTTCACCGGTCCAAGATCTCCGTTTGCTAACAGCTCATCATAGTTAGGCAAATCTTTAAGTATTGCTTGTTTAAATTGAGCTGCGTACATATAACCTAATGCATAGGAAGGGAAATATCCGAAACTTCCACCAGACCAATGCACATCTTGTAATACACCTTTGGCATCATTTGGAGGGGTGATACCAAGATAACTCTGATATTTTTCATTCCAAGCCTTTGGAAGGTCCTCCACTTCCAACTCATCATTAAAGAGCGCTTTTTCCAATTCATAACGAATCATAATGTGTAAAGAATACGTTAATTCATCTGCTTCAATTCTTATCAATGACGGTTTAGATTCGTTAATTGCAAGGTAGAATTCCTCTAGGCTGATCTCATCAAACTTGCCGCCCGCATAACGTTGTAGGCTCTCATAGTGACGTTTCCAGAAGTTTTCATGACGGCCTACAAAGTTCTCATAAAATAAGGATTGTGATTCGTGAATCCCCATAGATGTTCCAGTGCATAATCCTGTTCCTTGAAGTTCTTTGGAAATATTCTGCTCATACAACGCATGTCCACATTCGTGAATGGTTCCAAAAACAGCCGTTCGGAAATCCTCTTCGTCATATTTAGTCGTAACACGTACGTCTCCAGGGTTCAATCCAATTGCGAAAGGATGGACGGTTTCATCCAGTCTACCTGCATCAAAGTCATACGATAACTCCTTTAATATCTCTAAACTGAAATCGCGTTGCTTGTCTTTTGGAAATGGTACCAACAATTCATTTGCCCTTGGTTGAACGGAGGAATCTGCAATATTTTGAACGAGAGGCACAATTCTTTCTTTTAGTTTAGCAAACACCTCATCCAATTTATCCACTGTGATTCCCGGTTCGTACATATCCAATAATGTATTATATTTGTTTCCTTCATGGCCCCAGTACTCTATGAATTTTTTATTGAAAGCAACCAGTTTTTCTAAATACGGTTGTAAAAGAGAGAAATCCGATTTTTCTTTTGCTTCTTCCCAAACGGATTCTGCTTTGGTTGATAGCACTACATATTCTTGGTATTCTTTTGCTGGAACTTTTTTATTGCGGTCATAGTTCTTTTTGCTTTCTAAAAGAGAGGCTTTTGTAATGTCATCCAGTTCGTTAAAAGTCTCTTCATTCAGAAGTTGGGTTAGGTAGCTTGCCATTTCTTCTGATGTGGACATGTTGAATACTTCTGAGGACAGAATACCGATAACGTCTGATCGACGATCTACTCCTTTTTTAGGGGCACCTGTTCTGAGGTCCCAGAATATAAGAGACAGTGCTTCATTATAACTATCCATTTTGTTGATATGATTTAAATATTCTTCTTTTACTTTGCTGATTTCTATCATATGTATCTCCCCCTATATCTCTAACTTCAAAATAAAAATAAAGCTACTGTTAAGAATACACAATTTTCTCACTAGTTGGCAACAGGTTTTAGGGAGAATGGAAAAAGCACCGAATTTAGCTTCGGTGCTTTTGGTGTTTGTGAATTATTGTGTAACTGGGCTGGTCGGTAAGACACCTTCAATTTTTGCACGTACAGCTTCCGGCAATCCAGATGGCAGATAGACGGTAATTTCTCCACTATCATCTGTCGTACGGATAAGGCGGCCCATTCCTTGACGAAGACGAAGTAACATATAAGGAACATCAAGTTGCATATATGGATCCTCAAGTCCTTTTCGCTTAGCCGCAAAAACCGGATCATTTGGCGGGAATGGCAAAGACCAAATTACAACATTAGACAAGGAAGGTCCAGGTATATCCAACCCTTCCCATAGATGATAAGCACAGAGAACCGCACTTTCTTCATTTTGGAATTCAGAAACCAATACACTGATTTCCTTTTCACCTTCATAGAGAAAAGGATAATCAGTATTGTCGGCATTTTCGGCTTTGAATTTTATTAATTCCTCTTTGGTGGAAAATAAGACTAACGTTCTTCCGCCATTTCGGTCGATGGATTCCCTTGTCTTATTGAATTTCGTCTGAAAATCCTCTTCAACCGTTAATGAAAGTTTCATATTTTCCTCATAATCAAATGGCGAATTAATGGAAAAGGATAGATAATCTTCTATGCCCAGTGAAGACGCCAGATAACTAAAGTTCTCATTGTCAGATAAGGTTGCAGAAGAGAAAATAAAAGGAATTTTCTTAGAAAAGACATTTTCCCTCAGTACTTCTTCGACTGTTTTTGGCATTACCACAAGTGTCAGATCCTTATTTGCATGTTCCGCCCAAGCGATCACATCTTCTTTCGATAAAAGCAACTTTAATAAAAATTCAATAGAATCCAAGTATTCCTCCACAATATGCAGCTGGTAATGATCTACCGTATGGAGTTCTCCTTCAAATACAAGCTGATTCCCTATCTCTTCTATTTTTGCCAGAAGATCTTTGGCACCTTTCACAAGACGGGTATCCATCGTGATATCTTTACGGTCAGAGCCCTCTATGTTTGTCAGATTTTCTTCCAACATATCAAAAAACACATCGTTTGCCTGTAAAGAATCCTCTACTAAGTAAGCAAACTCTTCCCTTAAATCGTTCCCTAATAAACGGGTAAGAATTTCTTCGACTTGTTGATTTTTAATTTTGTAGGTTAATGCCTTTTGGGCAGCAAACTCCAGTAAATGTCCTTCATCAAAAACGACACTTGATGCTTCTGGCAATAGAGGAAGCTGACCTTCCCTTTTCCTTTTTTCAAATGTCCAAACATGTTCCATGTAGAAATCATGTGAGCAGATAATCAGATCTGTTGATTTTCTGTAATGATCGCGGGAGAGAGTTTGTCCACAACGATGGCGTTTGTCGCAGCTGAAACAATCCTGGAACGTGTCCCATCCAACCATGTCCCATTCTTCGTCATTCAACTTTGCATAATCTTTTCGATCTCCATAAGGATGAAAAGATTGCATCGCAGCAGGTTTCGTCACAAAGTTTGGAAGTGCATCATACACTTCATCTATGTTGTCGTTATCATATTTATTAACGGCATAATCTAATTTGTTTAAACACAGGTATTGTTCTGGAGATTTGGCTAGACGTACATCCATTGTAATGTCTAAGACCTTAGAGAGTTTTGCTATGTCTCCTTCTTTTTTGACAAGCTGCTCAATCAAAGACTCATCAGCACAGGTTATGATAGCAGGCTTCCCCATATACCTTGCATAACAGATTGCATATAAAAGGTACACCATCGTCTTCCCAGTTCCAACACCGGCTTCCGAGAAAATCACTTTTTTCTCTTTAAACGCCCTCTCCAGTTGGAAAGCCATAAAAATCTGTTCATCACGCAATTCAAATCCAGCTTCAGGTAGGATGTCGTAAAACACATCCCCAATCCATTCGTTCAGGCGATCAAAAAAAGCATCCCCTTTGTTCATTGTAAATGGCAGACGATTGTTCATTTCTATGTACCTCCGAGAAAAAGTTTGCATCTAGTCATTATCTATTAATTAGAGGGTGCTTGTCAAGTTGGGGTATTGGGAGTCTTCATTATGAAGACTTCTCTCCCTCGTTTTCCGCTTCACTGAAGTCTTCATTCGCTTCATGAGGACTTCTCTACCTCATTTACCGCTTCACTGATGTCTTCATTCGCTTCATGAAGACTTCTCTACCTCATTTTCCGCTTCACTGATGTCTTCATTCGCTTCATGAAGACTTCTCTCTTTCGTTTCCGGCTTCACTGATGTCTTCATTCGCTTCATGAGGACTTCTCTTACTCGTTTCCTGCTTCACTGATGTCTTCATTCGCTTCATGAAGACTTCTCTTACTCGTTTCCTGCTTCACTGATGTCTTCATTCGCTCCATGAAGACATCTCTCCTTCGTTTCCTGCTTCACTGATGTCTTCATTCGCTTCATGAAGACTTCTCTTACTCGTTTCCTGCTTCACTGATGTCTTCATTCGCTCCATGAAAACTTCTCTTACTCGTTTCCTGCATCACTGAAGTCTTCATTCGCTCCATGAAGACTTCTCTTACTCGTTTCCTGCTTCACTGATGTCTTCATTCGCTCCATGAAGACATCTCTCCTTCGTTTCCTGCTTCACTGATGTCTTCATTCGCTCCATGAAGACTTCTCTCCCTCGTTTCCTGCTTCAACAAGGTCTTCATTCGCTCCATCAAGACTTCTACAACTCGTCTCCTGCTTCAACAAGGTCTTCATCCCTTACTCCAACCAAAGTAAAAAACCTCCCAAAAGGAGGTTTTCCGCTTAGTTCTTTGTAATATGGATGATCTCATCATCAAGCAGGGTGGCGTACAGCATAGCTTTTGTATATTCATCACGTGCAGCATTCATTCGTTCTACACATTCATGATTATCTAGCAGGTTTTCACTTGCAAGGCGCTGATAGCTACTTTCCAATGCTTTGGAGATCCTCATAAGATCATTCACATGCAAAGGCATAGAAATCCCTCCAAACAGTATTCATAGGAGTATTCTATGCCCAATTTCTAAAGTTTATTCATCTAGGCTGTTTAGTGAATTTATATATTGTTTAATCGTCATTACTTGAAGAACGATCTTTGGAAACCCTTCTTGTCGCGTTCTTCCTCTTTCTCATATTTAATATCTTCAAGAGGAAGTTCATCAATCGGCATGACAAGTTGATCTCGGTTTTTCTGATTCTTTTTGTTTTCCTTTAAAAGCTTTGTCTTTCTCGTTTCTCTCAAGTAGAGTTTTTTCTTTTCGTTTGGTCTCTCAACACTATCACTCCTTTTTAGGAGTAATTCCCTCTACCTGATGGGGATAAACGTTTTTCACCCTTTTCTAGGTGGACGCTTACCCCAGTATTGATAAAAGTCGGTTTTGATGAAACCATTAAATAACTTACGTTTCTTGGTCGCTTTCTTTTCCATAGAAGCTTTCAAATCCTTCATGAGATGTCAGCATATAAACAGACCAAGTATCTAGTTCAGAGAATGCCTTCCCCATCTCGCGATACATCTTTTCCACTTCCGGTCGCTCTCCTAGACGCTCCCCATATGGAGGGTTTCCGATAATGACACCATACTCTTTTCTTGTGGTGAAATCTCTTACTTGCATTTGTTTGAAATCAATTAATTCTCCAAGACCTGCTTCAAATGCGTTTTCTTTAGCAATAGAAATCATGCGGTGATCGATATCATATCCTGCAATATCTAGCGGCTGGTCATAGTTTGCTTTATCTTCCATTTCCTCGCGAGCCTGACTCCAAAGGTCATCCCCAATCCAATGCCAGTCTTCTGAGACAAAGTCGCGGTTGAAGCCTGGAGCAATGTTTTGCCCAATGAGAGCTGCTTCTATTGGAATTGTACCGGAACCGCAAAAAGGGTCTGCAAACGGCTTATCAGGATGCCAATTTGTCAACATTACCAATGCTGCTGCCAATGTTTCTTTTAATGGCGCCTCCCCTTGATCTGCACGATATCCGCGTTTATGCAAACCGATTCCAGAGGCGTCAATCGTAATTTGCGCTACATCTTTCAGCAGGGCAACCTCAATTTTGTAAACGGCCCCTTTTTCATCTAACCATGCAGACTGTATCTTGTAATGCGATTTCATCTTTTCCACAACAGCTTTTTTTACGATAGCTTGGCAATCTGGAACACTAAAGAGCTTGGATTTTACTGACTTACCGATAACCGGGAATTCGGCATCTTCAGGTAAGTAATCCCCCCAAGGCAATGCTTTTGTCTTTTCAAAAAGTTCTTCAAAGGTGGTCGCTTTGAATTCACCTACCACTACTTTGATTCTGTCTGCTGTCCGTAACCACAGGTTTGCCCGGCAAATGGCCAAAGCATCTCCCTTAAAGATGACCTTGCCGTTGTCAACCGTACATTCATATCCTAAATCTCTTACTTCTTTTGCCACTAGCGACTCTAATCCCATTGCCGCGGTTGCAATTAATGTGTAGTTTTTCATTGTATGATTCACCCTAACTCTTATTCAAATTCTCTTATGTATTATTATCACAAAATCTTCGACCCATATCCCATCTATCAAATAAAGCTCTCCTGGCAACAGGAGAGCTTATGTTACATAATCATAGTTGGATGTGACATTCAATCAATAGTGATCTGTAAGCCATGTTCTGTTCCTTTGTACTGCAAACGGATCGCTCCTTGTACGCAGGTGGTAACCATCTGTCTACAGAAACTTAAAGTTTCTGTCCCTCTCATCGTTGGATTCCTTAGAGAAGGTGCCCCTACCATTATTTGGGTTTCTCGCTCGAGGGGTTTACCTCGTTCCACTCTTACAATTTCTTGTAAGACTACGTCACTGTGGCACTTTCAAGGTATTAACACCATATCTAAGAAGACTTAGGTGCGTTCCCTGCCGTTAGCTTCGTCCAAAAACCAAGCTACCCTAGCTTATTTTTTCGCTAGGCACGAACACTACAAGCATCTCAGCCTGTGCGAGCATGGACTTTCCTCTACAGCCGAAACTGTAGCGGTTACCCAATCACTATTGATGTCAGCAAGATATAGTATAGTAAATTTAAGCGATGATTGCAACTGTAAATTACTGTCAGTCGTATAATTTACTGCCGAATACATGCTTTTCTAAATTTGATAACCTTCTTAGGATATCAAAATTTGTAGATCCGCTGTTGGTGTTAGAAGGCTGGGGTTTTTTCCCCGCTTCTTCCACTTGGCGTTTAAGTCTCGCATTTTCTTGAACAAGCAAGTCATATTCTTGATAAAAGGTTTCATAATCCTTAATGACAACATCTAAGAATTTGTCCACATCTTCTGCTTTATAGCCTCTCATGCCTGATTTGAACTCTTTTTCTAGAATTTCTTTTGACGTTAATTTAATTTTATCTGATAGCATAAGTTCCTCACCTCTATGCGAGTGCCCACATTAGTTGATGGGTCACTTCTCAATTTCTCTATTTTCCATTCTTACCACTCTTGATTGTTATTGAACTGTTCTTCTTCAACGACTAGTTGAAGTTCATAGCTGTCAATTGTATATATAGGATAATCTGTCTGAGTTGACTTTTTATGTGCCATGTCTATTATATATTGAGGACTACCCGGGCCCTCTTCATCGTAAACCACCAATAAGGCGTCCGATTTATCCACAACAAACTGATTTTTTAATCTCAGTTGAAGTGGGGATTCATATTTCTTTTTGGTAATAGAGTCAATATGATTAGCTTGCGACAAAATAGACTCATAATACTCCTTATTTTGTTCGCTCCATTTTTCTTCCTGTTCCAAAAATGGTGTAAAAACGGCAAGTTTTAAATCTGGAAATTCTGCTTGCAGGTCATAAACAACTTCTGCAGCCCAAAGTTCCACACCCAACTGCCCGCTAATGACAACCCATTCTAACTCATTATGCTCTTCTAGTAAAGCAGTCAAGCGTTTCTGAATCGCTCTTTTAATGTAGTGGATGGCAGGATCATCCTTTTTAAATATCTGCAGTTCCTGGGGTTTATACCCTGTAATTACTAATACTTTCATAAGCACCTCTACTTAAAATAATAAATAGAAAGCCGGAAAAGCGCAAGTGTTAACCAATATGTTAAGTAAGACTCTTTATGTAATGAAAAAGAACTGACTTAAAGCCAGTTCTCTTTCGACATTTATCATGCAAAGCAAGTATAAACTTGCTTATCTTCCATAGCCGCATTTACCAGGCATTCCGCCATGGCCCATTCCAGGACCTTGTTGTGCTCCCATTACTTGGCCAGGCATTCCCATCTGACCGTATCCAGCGTTGGTTTGTGCTCCCATCACTTGACCAGGCATTCCCATTTGACCATATCCAGGGCCGGTTTGTGCACCCATTACTTGACCCGGTGCTCCACCCATTCCAGGGCCACCTGGGCCACAGTTGAAGTGTTGGTGTGACACAGAATCTACCATGGAATCTGTGTGCGGGAAATAGTGTTTGTGTTGGAACTGTTGGTTGTTTACATATGTTGTGTGTGAAGGATGAATGTGAGGAACCTCAGTAGTAGAATAAAGATTTTTTACACAACATTTTGTAGGATGGACAATTGGTCCCATCGAGTTTGGTCCCATCATGTTAGGTCTGCAGTTGTACATACTTTCGATCTCCTTTCAATTTGTTTTTCTCTTTACATTAACAAACTATGAAAGAAGTGAGATACATGTACTAATACAAACACCTATTTTCTTAATTTAAATACATTTCCCTACCATTTTTATAGTAAAATCGTGTAGATATTATCCTTTAAATTGGAAAGTCCAAATAACGTAAGACCGATAACAACAAAAAACAAACATAAAATAAATCTAGACAACGTGCTCTCTCTCCCATATAACTAATAGTAATTTTGTCATTCACAATAGTTAATTTTACATGGTAAAAAGCACGTTGACAATATATGTTTTGCAGAAATTTAGACAAAATGTGAAAATATTTTCAATTTCTTGATTTATTTTTAAGACGCTTAATTCTTTTTTCAAAATCAGCTAACATTGCACTTTTATTTTTTGAAGTTTTATTATTAGATGACTTATAAAATTCGAGTGATTTCTCCGCATAAAATAAAGCAAGAGTGTAGTCTTTTTCTTTATGCTCAAGTATTTTAGCAATTTCTATTCCGGCTGTTTCCTTATATAGATTATTCTCATCCGCAAAACATTTTTGAAATAATATTTTTGCCTCTTTATAGTTCTGTTCCTTTTTCTTTAACATACCTAAATTAAAGGTGGCTGGGGGAGAAGAGTCAGAAATATTGGTATATAATGCTTTAGCCGCTTCCTTCTCTCCCAATACGTCATACCAACGCCCTATTTCATACTCTTCCATTTTATCTCTTTGCTTGTTATCCACTAACAGGAGCGAAGACAGATGCGCATACAAGGTAATCAGGGTCAAGACATCCCATTCATTGTGCTTCATTACTCCTTTTATCCCTTGCATTTCATGTGTTTTTACAAAATCAAAATATATCATCGGTGCCAAATATCCAGGGATATCGTCTTGCCGCTCAATTTCTAGGATTTCTTTTTCTACATTCGCAAGTCTCACTGATTCTAATTTATTCTTCCATAGTCTTCTTGACGCGTGTAAAAGGTCATAATGTCCAAAGGCCGGCAGTTTCGGGACATGTTCTCTTATAAGAGTATGCCGTGTTTTTACTTGAGGCCAGTCAAATGCCTTGCCATTGTAAGTTACAAGCGTCGTATAATCGACTTCCTCAAGAAAGCTCTGATAAAGGGCAACTTCATTTCCCGGTCCAGGTAATAGGTGTTGCTTGACTATTACCTTATCTGGTAACACTCTTGCATATCCTAGCAAGAAAATAGTTGTACCTGTGCCACCACTGAGCCCAGTTGTTTCTGTATCAAAGAAAAAAAGATCTTTTGCCTGATGACCTTTTGCAGACAACGGATGCTCTACTTCACATTTTTGCCACTCATCCATAACAGGCAACAGATCCCCTAACCGATACGTACCGTGCTTATAATCTAAATCGTACTCGACTTCCCGTATAAGACAGTACTCACCATTTGCATAGTATGGTTTAACGCCATAGGCTTCCCATTCTTTTAAGTTGGGGATATCGATAACAGAGGTCTCTGGCAGCTTCTTCACCTTTTCTTTTTCTCCTTCTTCAAGCCTTGCTTCAGAAGGTTTCGATTGAAGATGCTGTTTCATTCTGTTTAATTTATTTTTCATGCTCATATGCTTATCCCCCTTTACACAAGCTTTTGAAGCAGAGAGAGCGCCAATTCTTTAGAGTCTTCATCAGGGTAATCTGCACCTATGCATGAGGGGCAACCAGAGCGACATGGACAGTTTCCTATTAGTTCACCTGCTCTAGTAAGCAGCTGGTCTATATAGTCGTACGCTTTTTCACTTAACCCGACTCCTCCAGGATAGCGATCATAAAAATAGACCACAGGCTTCTCATCGTGAGTCGATTTGACTTGAGGGACAACTTGCATATCCATCGGTTCACACATCAATAACAGCGGAGTTACGTGTTTCAGAGCATGAGCAATGCCTAATAGACTTTTTTCTAAATCATCACCTTTTAAACGCTCTGTAATCTCTTCTTCAAGCGTAATCCATGTTGCACTTGTCTGCAGCTCTTCTTCTGGGAGGTAAATGGGCCCAGACCCGATGTTTTCATGCGTTTCAAATTTAATCTTTTTGAAAATAGTCGCCATCGCACGGACTGATACATCCCCAAACGAAATGGTGCCTGCTTGGTAATCGGTCTGTTTGTCCACCTCAAGTACATCAAGGGAAACAGCGAGATTTGCATCGGTAAAATAGTCGACATTTACTTCTCTTACAAATGCTTTTTTCTCTTCCCAATCAAGCTTCTCTACTTGGTATTGTACACCCTGATGCAAGTATATCGCTTCATCATGAAGAAGAGTCATTGAACTGAAACGGTCCATTTCCCCAATCACCTTGTTTGCAGGTTCTGATGATTGGTCAATGATAATGACATTTTCCTGAGAGGCAGAACGCAAACTGATGTTATGTGCCGGAAAGGCATCATTCATCCAGTGCCATTTCCCTCCGTTTTCGTGGAGTACTCTTTCTTCTGTCAAATAATCTAAAATATCCTCCAGTTCCACACCATCAAAGGTATCGCCTTCTTTAAAAGGCAACTCATATGCAGCACACTTTATATGATCTACAAGGATAACAAGGTTGTTTGGATTGATCCTGGCTGATTCTGGATTGCTTTTCAGAAAAAACTCCGGGTGTTGAATAACGTATTGATCTAAGGGATTAGAGCTCGCCACCATAACAATCACCGCTTCCCCCTGCCTGCGTCCGGCACGGCCCGCCTGCTGCCAAGCACTTGCAATCGTTCCGGGGTATCCTGTCATGATACAAACCTGCAATTGGCCGATATCCACACCAAGCTCCAACGCGTTTGTACTTACTACACCGTATATCTCACCGTTTCTTAAACCTTTTTCGATCGCTCGCCGTTGGGTTGGAAGGTATCCTCCCCTGTAACCTTGAATAGACTTTTCGCCAAGTTGATTTTTAACCAGCTCTTTAAGGTATGTTAATAAAATTTCTACTCGCACCCTGCTTTTGGCAAAGACGATGGTTTGAATTTTCTCTTGAAGAAACTCTGCAGCTAGCTTTCTTACCTCTAGCGTTGCGCTCCTCCGGATATTAAGCGGTTTATTAACGATTGGAGGGTTATAAAAGACGATATGCTTTTTACTGGATGGAGCTCCGTTATTATTAATTAGTTCAAAGGACTCTCCAGTGAGCTCCTGAGCGAGTTCTTTCGGATTCGCTATCGTTGCAGATGTACATATGAATGTAGGGCTGCTTCCATAAAACTTACAAATCCGTTTCAACCTTCTAATGACATTTGCTACATGGCTTCCAAACACACCTCTATACGTATGCAATTCGTCTATCACGATGTATTCCAAATTTTCGAAAAGGGAGACCCATTTTGTATGATGTGGAAGGATAGCAGAATGAAGCATGTCAGGATTAGTAATAACTATATGCCCTGCTTTTCTTACCTTTTGTCTGATAGTAGGGGCCGTGTCTCCATCATATGTATAACTGTTAATCGGCACACCCATTTGCGTAATAATTTCGTTCAATTCACTCTTTTGATCTTGCGCAAGTGCTTTTGTAGGGAACAAGTATAGTGCTCGTGCATCATTGTTTTGCTCAATTTTCTGAAGTACTGGCAAGTTATAGCATAAAGTTTTTCCTGAGGCTGTCGGGGTGACAGCAACAAAATGCTTTTTATTGGTTGCAGCCTCAAATGCTGCTGCTTGATGGGTATATAAAGAGTTGATTCCTCTTTCAGTCAAGGAGTTCAACAAACGTTTGTCTATTTGGGCAGGAAACGGAACAGTTTGTGCTTCTTTTGGTGGAACTGTTTCCCAATGTACGATATTTTTTGCTATTGATTCCTCACTTTTCATCCAATCAATAACTTCATATATTGTTTTTCTCCATTTCATTACAACTCACCTCATTGTCTATTCTCTATTTTAGCGAATAAGCGTTCGGTTCGTAAAGTCCAAAAAGAAAAACCAAGCACATGTAAGGTACTTGGTTTCTTTTGACTATATTTACATCTTCTGATTTTGACTGTAGTTATTGATGACTGCTAGCACTTTGGTGGATTGTGTCATGCTGCTGTGGCATAAAGGACATGTCGGAATGTCGCTTTCACTGTTTTTGAAATTATCTCTCATCCAGCCATTGCAATCCTCTGATTCACAAACCCATACTTTCGTTTCCTCGGTAACGATCTCTTCAACTTCTCTTCTTCCAAAAGCCATAGTACCACTCTCCTATCTTTTGAGGTGGGGCGCAGTTTATCCTCACTAATATACTCTTAGTATGCCAATATACGAGGAAAAAATAAGAAAAAAATAAAAAAAGCATCCTCGTCATACAATCTCTTCCATAAAATTATAACATATATCTAGTAAAAAAGCATGCTTCAGGCCATTTTATTCACCATACGATTTAACCATTTTATATTCGTTTTTGCGACAATTTGCGGAACATTATTCGATAAAGCATAGATTTTTTCGTCTTCTTCGATAATCTGAAACCCCGCATCACGAAAAGAAGAAACCTCCTCTTCTTTAACACTCGGTATAATAACGGTAAAACCGTATCTATCCATCTCATTTTCAAACTTTTGACACAGAAAAACACTTTGTAAATGTGAATCCGGTTCACAATCTATCCTTTCCATCACAATAAGATTGTCCATACATTTTTGATAATAGATATTTCCTTGATCAGAGGAGTAGAAATAGATAGGTTTATTGTTGAGTAGAGGTTGCGCAATATGCTCATCACTCTCTGGAACAGTCTGAAACAAAGAACCAGATTCCTTCCATCTTTTAAAGAACAAACCAAAATAAATAAGTGCAATTGCCAACAGCACCCCAAAACCTACGTCTTGCCACAGCGATTGTGTATCAAGAGAAAATAGGTCTTGTAATCTCTTCGGTACAATCCGTTGAATATACGAGATCTGTAGAGAACCCACAATGACATAAATCAAAGCGATTGCCAAAAGGATAACCCCGTCAATAAGTCCTTTTACAAAGGTATATTGACTGCTTTTTCTATAAAAAAGCCTTCTTGAAAAATACAATAGTAGCATCGCGACAAGGAAAAGAACCGCTTCCCAGAAATGAAATCCTTTCGAAAAGCTAACTAGTGTTCCGAAAGCAAGAATGAAAAATGTAAAATAATACGCCCTCTTTACCTTATCTTCAATAGCTCTGGCCAAAACAAGTAAGGTGATCCCAATAGTAATAGAAAACTGATGGGAGACTTGCATCATCTCCATGGATAAGAATTCATTAGCAATGGTAATTTTGCGCACAATAGCAGGAATGACCGGAAACAAGACTAACAATGCTCCCACAATAAGTACCCAAATGGAAAGAATTCGATGGCATACTATCGACCAGGAGCGCCCTTCTGGTAAAAGTGATTTCCATGCTTTCTCCTTGAACATGAAAGTGAAAAAAACAACTGAACTTATGAGAAAAGGTGCAACATAATATACTAACCGATACAAAAGAAGCAGTGCGACCAGTTTTTCCTCATATACTCCAAAAGAAGCAAACCCCACAAGAACAACAAAGTCAAATGCACCTACTCCACCTGGTACTGTGCTTAATACACCTGCAATGGCTGCCATGAAGAATATGGTGAAAGTAATGAGAACTGGAACATCTACATTCAACAAAACGGAAGTCTGCCAGAACACGATTCCTGCAAAAAACCATTCCAAAAAAGAAATGCCTATCAGGATTAACTGTTGTCTTATATTCAAGCTTTTCGTAAAATGACTTGCTAAAAAAATGAAAAACAAATACCCACTCATGATAAGAAGAGGCAATTTCAAAATGGGATAATCTAAAAGTAACGTGGGATCTGTCCATTCATAAATGACAACCCACCACGCAAATATAGAAAGGCCGCAGAGCATATAGGGAAGAATAATGGTCACACTTTTCAGGAGCAAAGGAAAGTTCCTTGCATATTTGCGATAGTATAACGTTCTCAATCCTACCCCTGCAAAACCGCCAAATCCCATAAAATTCGCAAAGGAATTAGAAGAGAACCCATAAACAGCCAGCTTTCTTGCAGGTATTCTCACTTTTAATCCACTCGAAATGAATAGATCGTAAAATATCATTGTAGAAACTGCCAAAACGCCTAAAATTATTAGCCATGTAAAAGAAAAAAATCCTATATCCCGGATTTTCTCCATTACAAGCGCCATATTGATGGATTGAATCTGTTTTTTCCCTTCAATATATAAAACGATTAAGATTGTTAATGGAAATACAACCTTTAGCACTTTTAAAAAATATGTATTTCTAAATAACTGCATAACAAACTTCCTTTTTTAACTTCTTAATCCCAAAAATATCATAGATTGTACGCGCTTACCATGAAAATTTTGTCGTTTTCTCCTACACTAAAATTGTAACCCATGTAAGCGAGGTTCAATATAGTAATGATAAAGAGCAAGAAAGGAGAATTTCTATGAAAGACGAACAGGATAAGCTAACTAATAAGAAGCTTCCTCAAAATAATATCATGACATCCATTGATTCATTTTTCAGCAGCTCCCCTATAAAAGGAATGCTACAGCAAATGGACAATTTTTTTGGCCATACATTCTCAGAAGCTTCATTGCCAGTGGAGACACGCGAAACATCAGGAGAGTTTATGGTTATTTGTAAGCTCCCTGGAATCAAAAAGGAACAAATTACAATAGAAACTTTTGATCGATACTTAACCATCGGAGTCAAAAATGAAGAACCGCTTGAAACAATCGATGAATCAAGTTCTTATATTAGCAATAGCTATACCATGAAACACCAAAAACGTACTATACCCGTTCCACCATATGTAAAATTGAATGCCCTTCAAGCAAACTACCGAGACGGTCTACTCCAAATCCGCATACCAAAGAAAAACATCAAGCAAATCAAGATTGATGACTAAAAAGTATAAGAAAACCCAATTGAAAACACTTTGTCCTATTAAACCTTGTTATTTAGTAATCGTCGCTGTTCCTTTCCGCAAATGGCTTCGCTTCCCGCGGGACGGTGCTTGAGACTCCTCACAACGCTTCAGGGATCTCAACCTACCGTAACTCCCCCGCTGGAGTCTTCGTCATTTGCTCCAATCCACAGCTAGAAATTTCTTAAACGAAAGGTTACATCATTTGCAGCTATTTTGTTTAGTGGCCTTTCATAATACTATAGGTGATTAAAGTCAACTTGTTGATTGCCGTGGAAGTTGCGCAGACTCCTATGGGAGGAAGGGACAGGGAAGACCCCGCAACGAAGTGAGGAGGCTTCCGGACCGCCCATGGAAAGCGAAGCAACTGGAACGGCAATCAACAGTTAAATGCAATTTTTGATATTCAAAACACCAAAAGCAGTCACCACTGGGAGTGACTGCTTTTGTTTTAGTTTTTATGTGATTTTGATCCGTACTTTGCATTCTCCTCAGGAGTAGAATCCATCTGGATACTGGCGAGCTCCTTAGACACTTCTTGCTGATGCTGATTAGAAGGATATTTATTCTTACGTTCTCTATTATCATTTCTATTTGTCATCATAACGCCTCCAAAAAATGAAATTCCCTACCTTTATAGCTTGTATGGAATCAGCATTTTTATGATTGGAAATAAAAGTCCAAATCCAAAATCACATAAAACCTTCTCTGTCACACATGATAAACAATAGGAGGTGTAAAAGATGAGCAAGCAATATAAAAAAGTGTATGCAAGTCCATCCACTTCGCCATCACTTGTGATAAAAACGAACCTTGATAAAGAGCAGAAAGAGGAAAATCCATATTACAGCTCCTCCCTTAACCATCAGGAAGAAGAAAAATTGGACAACTACTTCTTTGAACAAGATCCAAAAGGCGATTACCATAAGTAATGTTAGGAGAGATCTTCTCTCTCCTTTCTCTACAAATTGGGAGAGATGAGCATAACACATAGTTTTACATATATCAAAATAAGATGCCTTCAATAGGAAGGCATCTCTTTTATGCTTTAAATGTCGCTGCAAGACCTTTAAACATATTGTTAAGTTGGTTAACCGTATTCATCATTTGACCTGCAGTGTCCATCATTTTTTTCATATCAACATTTCCGTCCTGCCCTTTAAACTGATTCATGAAGGAATTCACTTGGGATGTTTGAGGTTTCGCTGATTGTCCCTGTGTTGGATATGGATTCATGAATGGCATGCTCATTTGATTTGGCATGACGTTACCCGCCGGCCCTCCAGCCTGTTGTGGTAATCCTTGAGGATAGCCGTTTTGACCCAATCCACCGAACGGCATGCCTTGAGCAAAACCGTTCTGTCCTATACCGCCAATCGGCATAGTCTGCGGGAAAGGATTCGGACTCATATTATTCATCATGTTAAAAGGAAAAGCAGAATTTTGCATCCCACTCCCTGAAAACGGCATTGTATTCATATAGTCGGGAAGCATGCCTTGTTGATTCATCCAGCCTCCGTTCATTACCTGTTGCGGATACATTCCTTGCATGGATCCAACGCCTGAATTAGGCAATAAATTATTTAAAAAAGGAAGCTGACTTAACATATTCAAATTCCTAGTATGTGATAAATGTCTAGGCCTTGCATACATTCTCCTAAACATTCAAATCCCTCCTCTTTTCTAGCTATATATAACGTATGAGAAAAACTGGGAAAGGTGCCTACTCCACTTTCCTATACAAGCGTTTTAAGCTCTTGCCACAATACTCCATTTTTGTCCCAATTTGTCGGAAGTTTCATTTTTTCAAAAACAAGAAAAATTTATTTTGCATGCTATGATGGAACTAACTTCAAAGGGGGGATTGGATTGGTACTTGAAGAGTTGCGTCATAAATTTTTAAGTTGTAAAACCTATGAACCAATGGAGCATAATGAGTTAATGGATTTTGCCCGACAGCTGTACCTTAGAGGAGAATTAACGATTGGTCAGTTCCGCAATCTTATTCGTGAGCTAGAGTCAAAGGGTGCTGTACCGCCAAACACGTTTGAAGACATCTTAGAAGTAACATAATAAGCAGTACTTTCAGGAGGCCTTAATGGGTCTCTTTTTTTTATGTCAACACTACATATAATTACGTAATGAGAAGAGCGATTGCGTGGAAAGCTAAGAAGGAGAAAAAGGAGGGATATAGATGAGTCGCGGTAAAAACTTTAATCATAAGAAAAAAGGCCACGAACCTACCATTGGTGCACAGCCAGCTGAAAAAAAGGTGTTTGAGAAAGTTGAATACGCTATTGAGCCTGTGGCTACTGCTGAGGAACGACCTGTAACAAACAAAGCAGAAAAAGACCGATAAAAATGAAAAGCCTGATCTTCCATTGATCAGGCTTCTTTAAATAATCTAGATATTTTTGGATATTGCATCATTCAAAACATAGCGAATAGATTGAAGCATACCTTTGAACCGTTTTTCGCGTGTGTCCGGGTAAAAACATTGCACTGCAACCATATTTATATTTTCAACCGTGCTATCTATTTGTTGAACGTGTATATATTTAGGTTTATCTGACAGTATCCAGTTTTTAACTCTGCTCTCCCATTTCTCGACAGTCGCAAATACACCATCAGCATACGGCTTAACTGTTTGAAAAAAATCAGGTTCCTGTTGACTTGATTTAGCTTTGATAAAGTTTTCTTCTATCTTGTCCAATTCCATTAAGATTTGTTTAGTTAATTCCCTTACCTCATTGTTATTGCCAGACATTTCTCTTCACCTCTAGCAATACATTACCACATGTTCTTATACAGAGTAAGCACTTTGCCGAAAGTCAATTGATTTTGGAGAGTGAATTTTCAACAACCGTTGTTCACCCATCACTTTTTCCACTTCATCCAGCGTGACGTGCAGCCGTTTAATCTGATGTTTCATGACTTCTTCCATCTCTTCTCGCTCTATTTTAAGTGAATTTGACATTGTCTCTTCCAATACATCCATTTGAAGCATCATTTCATTGAACAAGTCCGAAATCTCATTTCTTGAAACAATTACATTGGACATACAAATCCCCTCCATACTTTGTTAGTTTATATTTTCTGCATTCATCCTCTACTCCCTTCCTGTGCGACAAAACTAGAAGCAATTCGCCAAAGAAAGTGTTTATTTGCAAAACACCTACCATTTTTCGCATGATTGATTGCCTAATTGTAAAAAATAAGAAGGTAAAAAATACAGTAATAGGAGGTACCGTAATGTCTAAACAAAAGAAAAATCAACAACAACGTAAAAATCAAGTAGAAAGCGCACCAGGCCAGGAAGATAAAAAATTAAAAGGCCCAAACCGCCCTTCTACCTGATTTCAGCCATCACAAAAAACAGCTCCTTTTACGGGGCTGTTTTATTTGCTATAGCCACTTTCTTAAAGCAATTAAGCTATGCATCTGATGCTGTTTGTGTATAAACCACTTCGTAATTTCTATTTCATCGGTATCTGTTTTCGGGGGCATTTCCCTCCATTTAGAAAGATGTCTTGCCTGCTTAAAAACCCAGTCGTCTTGGAGGAAAGGCTGATGGGGAACCATGGGATAAGCCGCCCTAAGAAATGGTGTTTCTCGAAATAACCCTTTATGTACATACTGCTCATAATCATACCTCGCCCCTGTGTGTTCTGTGTTCTGCGAAAAGTTCACAAAGGAGTCTGAAAAATCCGGGGCAAATAAAAGATTTGCCAATCTCTTCCCCAATTCAATTCTATTATGGAGCTTTTGAAATCCATGAACAGAATATCCATACAACTTCCCCTTAAGTGTTGGAAAAATGACACAACTGAAATGCCCAAGATCTTGAAAGGCATATACACTTGTTCCAAAAACTTTTCTTTTTAGTTTTTTGTTATGCAGAACCGGTTCTTGGATTAGATTTTGTTCATTAATAATAAGGGATGTCATTAACCTTGTCATATCCCTTCTCTCCCAAAAGCATTGCCATTCTGCTTCCATAAAACAGGAAACATGAAACTCTTTTAGTAAATGAAATAAAGGTTTGTTATATTTCTTGGACAACTCATAGACTAATAATTGGGGGTACGCATCCTGAAAGATCATCCAATTTGCTAATTCATAGGTTATAAATATCGGGTATCTTTTCTGCCATTCTAATGCAAGCTTGAACCATTTCCCCTCCAAATCCGTCATATTCCAGCCAGCATTGCGGGATACCATGCTGGCCAAAAAGGCCCACCGAATTTCTTTGTTTCTATCATAATAACCTGCATAGGCTTTTGTCCTAGAAATATTGTCAGCATTGTATTTTGCTGTATTTTTTCTGATAGTAGTGATAAAATTATTCTCTTGAAAGGAGTACTTGTATTTCAATCTTCTTTCTCGTATTTCCGAATAGGGAGTTACATGTTTCACGTACATATTCTACTCCTTTCAAACAAAAAGTGACAAAGGTTACAAAAAGATGACGTTTTTTTCTAATATAAGATTAGTTTTAGTCTAGAGGGGGAAATTTATGACTATACGATACCCAAATGGTAAAGTATTTCAGGCAAGTAGCAATTCGCCTTCCAAAAAGACTGGTCCAACATTATATGGTAACAGAGGGATGAGTTTAGAAGATGATCTTCATGATTCCAATATGTATTACCTCCAACACGGAATTGCTGTTGTCCATAAAAAGCCGACACCTATCCAGATTGTCGATGTGCATTATCCTAAAAGAAGTGCCGCCGTTATTAAAGAAGCATACTTCAAACAAGCTTCGACTACAGACTTTAATGGAGTATACAAAGGAAGGTATATTGATTTTGAGGCAAAGGAAACGAAAAATAAAACTTCCTTCCCACTCCAAAATTTTCATGAGCACCAAATCCAACATATGCGGCAAGTTGTGAAACAAAATGGAATCTGTTTCGTCATATTAATGTTCAGTCTTTTTAATGAAGTGTATCTGTTACCGGCCGATAAATTATTTCATTATTGGGACAGGAAAGAATCCGGTGAAAGAAAGTCTATTACAAAACAAGAAGTCGAACGCGATGGCCACTTGATCCCTCAAGGTTATCAGCCGAGAATCGATTACATCAAAATAATAGACACCTATTATTAACAGCTCCGGAATAACTGTATGTGTGAAGAAAGGCAGGTCTGAAACATGACTGAAAAGTATCAATCAAGAGAACAGAGACGACAAGCTATGCAAGAAGAACGCAGTGCAAAATCCGGCAAGAAAAAGAAAGGTCCTAAGAAAGGGCCTATTCAAAAAAATAATTCTTATCTGCACTTATTATCGGTATTGTAGGATTATTAACAGGTATAGGTACATTCGCTTATTATGTTCAGAGCACGCCACCGCTGGATGAGACATTACTAAAAGTCCCTGTTCCCTCCAAAGTATATGGGATGGACGGAGAGCTAGCCGCTGAAATAGGCGGGCATGAAGCTCGGGAGTATGTAGATTCAGATGAAATCCCTGACCTCGTTAAAGATGCCTTCTTGGCTACAGAGGATGTTCGTTTTTACGAGCATAATGGAGTAGATTACAGACGTTTAGCTGGAGCGGTATTGGCAAACGTTACAAGAGGCTTCGGTGCTGAAGGTGGAAGTACCATTACTCAGCAGTTAGTAAAACTATCATTTTTATCAACTGATAAAACCTTAAAGAGAAAAGCACAGGAATTCTATTTGGCATATCAACTAGAATCCCGTTTTACAAAAGATGAAATTTTGGAAATGTACTTAAATCGTATTTATTTTTCAAATTATGCATATGGAATTTCCAATGCTGCTATGAATTATTACGGGAAATCTCTTGATGAGTTAGAATTGCATGAAGCAGCGATGCTTGCAGGACTCCCACAAAGCCCTAACAACTATAATCCTGT
Source organism: Bacillus sp. m3-13 (assembly GCF_000175075.1). NCBI lineage: Bacteria > Bacillati > Bacillota > Bacilli > Caryophanales > Bacillaceae > Bacillus > Bacillus sp. m3-13. The sequence continues at coordinate 50,595 of NZ_ACPC01000015.1, read as the reverse complement.
CACAAATCCTGAAAATGCTGAGCAGCGACGTAACATCGTCTTAACTCTTATGGTGAAGCATGGAAAGATTACAGAGGAAGAAGCAGATGAAGCAAGAGCCATTCCAGTAGATTCCACTTTAACAGAAGACGTGGAGAAAACTAATTACTCTAATAAATACAACGCGTTTATTGATCGAGTTATTGAAGAAATCTCTGATCAATTAGGCGATGTGGATCCTCAGGCAGACGGGCTAGAGATTTACACAACTCTTGATGTGAATGCACAAGAACAAGTAGAATATATTTTATCCGATGAAAGTGGAATTCCACACTTGGAAAATGAAGATTATCAGGCAGGTATCGCTTTAATTGATACGCAAAGTGGTGAGATTCGCGCCATTGGTGGCGGTAGAAACCATATGAAGACAGGTACCAATTATGCAACAGATATACGAGTTCAACCAGCGTCAGCGATTAAGCCAATTCTTGACTACGCACCTGCAATTGAATTTTTGGATTGGTCCACTTACCATCAAATTAATGATGAACCATATAGTTACTCTTCTGGAACAGAGATTAATAACTGGGACAACAAGCATAAAGGTTACCTAAGCATGCGACAACATCTGGCAGATTCCCGTAACATCCCTGCATTAAAAGCTCTGCAAGAAGTCGGTTTGGATAGAGCAAGGGATTTTGCTGTGAAACTGGGCATACCACTAGAAGAAGAAATAAACGAAGCATATGCAATCGGTGGATTTTCTAATGGTATCTCCCCTCTTCAAATGGCTGGAGCATACAGTTCATTTGGTAGCGGCGGAGTATATACTGAACCATTCGCTGTGACGAAAGTCGTCTTCCAAGATGGTACTAGTGTAAACCTTAATAAAGAGTCAGAAGTTGTGATGAAGGATTCCACTGCTTTCATGATTACAGATATGCTTAAAACATCTGTACGAAGCGGATTAGCCAATGCTGCAAATGTACCTGGATTAAATATTGCAGGGAAGTCAGGAACCACTAACTTCGCTGAGGATACCATTTCAGAATATGGAATACCTGAAGGCGGAGTTCCAAGCACATGGTTTGCTGGGTATACACCAACATATACTGCAACGGTATGGACAGGATTCAGAAGAACCGGAACAGATAATTATCTGCTACCAATTGACGGTTCAAATCAAGACCAGTATCTATCAAGGATTATCTTCAAACAATTAATGGAGAATATATCCACGACAAGCGAAGACAAAGCAGACTTCCCTGTTCCTAACAGTGTTGTCCGTGTTCCAATTGAAAAAGGATCAAATCCTCCATTAAAAGCAAGTGAGTTTACACCTTCAGATCAGATTACGAATGAATATTTCATAAAGGGAACTGAGCCAACAAAGGTTTCTAAAGAATATGATAAGCTACCTGCTCCAACTGGTTTCACAGCCCAATATGATGAGGAAGCTAATGTTATTAATCTGAACTGGAAATACCCTGAAGACCGCTTAGAAGGCGTAACATTTACTATTAATGTAGCTGTTAATGAAGGGTCTCCTCAACCACTGACAGAAACAAAAGATCTTGGTTTAGTTGTGGAATCACCTGATCCTGGTGCTACTTTCATCTTTGAGGTTGTAGCAGTTCAGGATGAAAACAATGAAAATAAAAGTGACGCAGCAACACAGACGATAACGATTCCTGAAGCGGTTGAAGAGGATGATGAAAGTATCATTCCAGAAATTCCTGGTGAAGGCGAAGAAGAGCCTCCGGGTGATGGTGAAGAACCTCCTGGCGACGGCGAAGAACCTCCGGGTGATGGCGAAGAGCCTCCGGGTGATGGCGAAGAGCCTCCAGGCGATGGCGAAGAGCCTCCAGGTGATGGCGAAGAACCTCCGGGTGACGGTGAAGAGCCTCCAGGTGACGGCGAAGAATCTGATGATGCAGATACACAGAGCAACACAAATCGAAATGGACAACGTGATGATTCAGAAGATGACGATTAACACAAAAAGGGCTACCGTCGCAGGTAGCCCTTTTTGTGTACTATTTTTATTATTTTTGCTCTAGTGCCTTCATTTTGTAAAAAAGCTTGGCGCTTTCTGTGTAAAGCTGTTGAAGCTGAATAAACGCATGATACATCTCAGGTTTTTTAATGACAAACTCCAACCTCTCATCCACATTTATCGGCTTCCATTTCAACTTCTTCGATTCTTTTTTCCAATCCGTTAAACATCTTACAGGTTGACCATTTATCCAGAACAACAATTGTAGGAACCAAGCGATTGGAAGAATGATTTGTTCCCTTGCTTCCTTTCGATTCCTACCTTCATGGAGATTATTTAAATGCGTTTCTTTTTCTTTCCATTTATTGAGGATAAGTGGTATCGAGTCACTTGTCATCTCCCAAGGCAATTGATGTGGCGCTGCTCCTTGATAGTATGCAATATCATATTTAAATGGAATTTCAACTGTATCTTCAATTCTAAAGTTCTTTATGGAAATGTTGCTTTGATCCGAATAAAAATGGGGATGGAGAAAGGCTTCTGGTATCTTCATTAGCCCACCTTCTTCTTCATTCTCTTCTTACCTTCCCTGCACATTTCAAGTAACGGACAGCTTTCACATTGAGGGTTCTGAGCTTTGCAGTGATATCTTCCGAAGAAAATTAGTCGATGATGCGTATCAGACCACTTCTCTTTTGGTATTTTTCTCATTAAAGTTTTTTCTACTTCTAAAACGCTATCTTTCCATTTGCAGATGCCCAATCGTTTACTCACTCGTTCTACATGAGTATCGACAGCAATAGCCGGAACCCCAAAGGCAACGGATACAACCACATTGGCCGTTTTTCTGCCTACACCTGGCAACTTGACGAGTTCATCTCTCTCTTTAGGAACTTGTCCATTGTATTCCTCAAGTAGAAGTTGGCATAAACTTCTAATGTTTTTTGCTTTGTTTCGGAAAAGGCCGATGGAGCGGATATCTTGTTGTAACTCCTCTAGTGTAACTTGAAGATAATCCTCTGGCTTTTGATACTTTTCAAACAGGTTCTTTGTAACCTTATTAACTAGTGCATCTGTACATTGAGCGGACAGTGCAACAGCAATTACTAGTTCGAAAGGATTCTTATGATTTAATTCACAATGTGCATCAGGAAACATTTCCCCCATCACATCTACTACTTCTTTTATTTGTTTAAGATTTAACATTCCATATGTCCTGCCTTTCCGAAATTGATAGAAAAAAGAACACGCAATTCCACATTACGCGTCCCCTTCTGTTAATCAAGCCAGTTATAAAATGGAACAGTTGAATTACTTGATTTATTTTGCGGTATAGGTGTTGTCTTTTGTTGATTTTTACGGAACTTCTTACCATAATCGTTGGCTTGATTGATTGTTTTAATTCCATTCTTTTTCCATTCAAAAAGAATCCTATCAATATAACGGAAATTCAACTTACCAGAAATAACAGCTTCTCTTAAGGCAGCTTTAATTATGGTTGGATCATGATGATCTTGGTCCATCCACATATTCAGAGACTCACACTCAAACGGTGATAAAGGTCTTCCAAATTCCTGCTCAAACACTGTATAGAGATTCATTTCTTGTTGTTGATTCATGGTTTGCGCGGCTTGCTTGTTTTGGTCCATCATATAGGTAATCATCTTTTCCCAAAGGGGTTGGAGTGAATAGCGTTCGTATTTGATGGAGTATTCATCCATTTCATCACTAATGGATACATACCCTTTTTGAAGTAGATGACGCAAGATTTCCATACATTCTGATGGGTCAATTGTCATCTTATCTGCGATTTCCATAGGGGTTGGAAAAATAATTCCACTTTCCACGAATGAATGTACATGTAGAAGAAGGATAAACTCTTTTTTCATTTAACCCTAGATTTACGTAATTGTTCAACAAATATTTAGGAACGGACAGATTGCCCTCTTCCATGAATTGAATAAATTGCTCTTTTTTTCATCTGAGACACCTCTCCGATAAGTATAACAAATTTCTAGTGATTCTTCATAGGTAATATATTTCAATCTGTTGATGGATATTTATTGTTTTATGAATTACAGGAGCAATATAGATGCAGGTATGACTCTAGCTGAGTTTCAGAAGACCTCTCTCAGCTGTGATTAGCGCTACTGATGTCTTCATTCGCCTTCACAAGACCTCTCTCAGCTGTGATTAGCGCTACTGATGTCTTCATTCACCATCTCAAGACCTCTCTCAGCTGTGATTAGTTTAACAGATGTCTTCATTCCACTTCTCAAGACCTCTCTCAGCCGTGATTGGGCCAACAGATGTCTTCATTCCACTTCTCAAGACCTCTCTCAGCCGTGATTGGGCCAACAGATGTCTTCATTCCACTCCTCAAGACCTCTCTTAGCCCAGTAAGGTTCTACTCCAGGTCTTATTCCACTTCGAAGTCTTGAGACGAAACTTTCCTTACAAAAAAGTTCATAAAAACAGTCACCCGTCTTCAAAGCGGGTGACCATTGTTTTTATTATGGATATAGACGGTTTAGTAATCTTGGGAATGGAATTGCTTCACGAACGTGCTCAGTTCCGCTGATCCATGCTACCGTACGCTCAAGGCCTAGTCCAAAGCCGGAATGAGGTACAGATCCGTATTGGCGAAGCTCTAAGTACCACTTGTATGCATCAGACTCCAAGTTATGCTCTTCTAAGCGTTGTTTTAGCAGGTCATAGTCATGAATACGTTCAGATCCACCGATGATTTCTCCGTACCCTTCAGGTGCGATAAGGTCTGCACATAACACTACATCGTCGCGCTCAGGGTGCGGTTGCATGTAGAATGGTTTGATTCCTGTAGGGTAATGAGTAATGAAAACAGGCATATCATAGCTTTCAGCGATTGCTGTTTCATGAGGTGCACCGAAATCATCGCCCCACTGGATATCATCGAAGCCTTTTTCATTTAAGAATTTAATGGCATCATCGTAAGAGATTCTTGGGAATGGAGCTTGGATTTTTTCAAGCTTTGAAACATCTCTATCCAGAATTCCTAATTCCAATTTGCAGTTTTTTACAACTGATTGAACGATGAAAGAAACATATTGCTCTTGAACGACCAGGTTGTCTTCGAATTCATAGAACGCCATCTCAGGCTCAATCATCCAGAACTCAATTAAGTGACGTCTAGTTTTAGATTTTTCCGCACGGAATGTCGGTCCAAATGAGAATACTTTACCAAGCGCCATCGCTGCAGCTTCCATGTAAAGTTGTCCACTTTGAGAAAGGTATGCGTCTTCGTCAAAGTATTTTGTAGCAAACAGTTCAGATGTTCCTTCAGGAGCACTGCCTGTTAAAATTGGAGGATCTACTTTAGAGAACCCATTATCGTTAAAGAATTCGTAAGTTGCACGAATTACTTCATTTCTGATTTTCATGATGGCATGTTGTTTTTTGGAACGCAACCATAAATGGCGGTTGTCCATTAAAAATTCTGTTCCATGATTTTTTGGAGTGATCGGGTAATCAACCGCTTCATGAATCACTTCTACTCCTGTTACACCAAGTTCGTAACCGAATGGGGATCTTTCGTCCTCACGCACGATTCCTGTAACATATACAGAAGTTTCTTGCGTGACAGATTTTGCTGCTTGGAATACAGACTCCTCTACTTCCGCTTTTACGACTACTCCTTGGATAAACCCTGAACCGTCACGTAATTGAAGGAATGCAATTTTCCCGCTTGATCTTTTGTTGGCAATCCAAGCACCAATGGTTACTTCTTCTCCAACATGTTTATGTACTTCAGTTATTGTTGTTTTCACTACTTTATTCCCTCCAGCATTGTTCTTGCAATATATTTACACTTTTATGTACATATCCTCTATTATACAAGCCTGTAATATGGTAAGCAAACAATTTTCCATACATTCTGGATAAAAGGAAGGCTAAGTAAAATTACTTAGCCGCCACTTTTGCCATATAGTTTGCAATCCGTTCTACAGCACTTTCCAATAAGTCTAGACTTGTTGCATATGAAAGACGCACATAATCATCCGCTCCAAACCCTGAACCAGGGACAAGTGCCACTTTTTCTTCTTCCAGCAAAGCTTTTACAAAACTGTCTACATCGTTAAAGCCAGCCATTTTTGCCGCTTCAATTGCTTTAGGGAAAAGGTAAAAAGCTCCTTGTGGTTTTTAGGCAATGGAAGCCAGGAATTTGATTAAGTTTTTCTAAAAATAATGTTTAATCTCTCTTCAAAAGCTTGACGCATTACTTCAACATCATCTTGCGGTCCTTGATACGCAGCAATCGTTGCATATTGGGAAATGGATGTAGGGTTGGGATGTACTATGACTTGCTAAATTCGTCATCGCGCTGATGATGGTCTGGTTCCCTACAGCATATCCAATTCTCCATCCTGTCATAGAGTGAGATTTAGATACCCCGTTAATGATAACTGTTTGCTCTTTTAGTTCTGGAGAAAGTTGAGCGATAGATACGTGCTTGTTTCCATCGTATAAAAGCTTTTCATAAATTTCATCCGATACGATTAGAATATTATGTTCTAGACATACTTTCCCTAACTCTTCTAGTTCCTCTCTCGTGTAAACCATGCCTGTTGGGTTACTTGGAGAATTCAATACGACTGCTTTTGTTTTTGGAGTAATAATAGCTTTAAGTTGCTCAGGAGTAATCTTAAATTGATTTACTTCCTTGCCTTCTACATAAACTGGTACTCCTTCAGCAAGCTTTACTTGTTCTGGATAGCTAACCCAATAAGGAGTAGGAATGATCACTTCGTCTCCTTCATCAAGGATAACTTGGAAAAGTGTGTAAAGAGCGTGCTTAGCACCGATGCAGACAATTACTTCGGATGGTTTGTAAGTCAATTCTTGATCTCGCTCGAGTTTATTTATAATTTCTTTTTTCAAGGCAGGAAGTCCGCCTGATGGTGTGTATTTAGTAAATCCTTTATCCATGGCCTCTTTTGCAGCGTCCATAATATGTGCTGGCGTATTGAAATCAGGTTCACCTGCTCCTAAACCAATGACATCATGACCTGCGTCTTTAAGTTCTTTTGCTTTGGCCGTAATTTCCAAAGTTGTGGATGGTGTTAATGTTGAAACCCTTTTGGCTAATTTCATTTTTACTTCCTCCCGCTACCATTAAAAGATTATTCGTTGAAAGTATTCTCCGTTTTCGAATTTCACGTAATAAAGATTATATTGATCATTGCTGTCTTTAAATTTAATTTCCCACAATGGCGTGTTTTTCTCCATTGCAAGGGAGATGGAAATAATCTCTTTCGGTTCCCTGTCTGTTTGAAGATAATTCAAAACTTCTTCTCTTGGGATGCCGTCTTTCATTTTCATTGTATGGACGACTTCCTTGCTTTCTTTCACCCACACAACAAGCTCTTCTTTTTCGCTATCCGTTCCTTGTACAATAACATAGGAGTTTGTTCCATTGTATGCCGCTACTTCTTCCACTGATTGTAGCTCTGAGCCTCTTTGGGCAACGGCCACCCCTTTTTCTATTTCATCTTTAACTGGTGACATGGCTGTTTGATATATAGAGATAAATTGCCACAAAAGGATGATGGCAATCATTATAATGCTAAAAATTATCCACTTTTTCATTTCATCACTTCTTTATGTACGATATATTGTAAAAACTGCTTTTTCTTTATCTTCCTGATCTAAAGCCAAGCCAAACATAAGGTTTTCTCTTTTTAATGTTCTGTTTAAAGTATCCACGATTTTATACAAATCGGATGAGTTTTCCACTGTCACAGTCGACAAGACCTCAATTTTACTTTCCATCCCAAAATCCTCCTGCGTTTAAACAATTTTTGTTACTTATACAGACCTGTATTGCTGGTTAGAATATAAGTACTGAATCACCTATAGTGTTCAAACACATTATAACAGTTTCTATTCAGTTAAGTACATTGATGTACGTGAAAGTATAAAATTAGCTTCTATCCCACACCAACTTGATGGGTGAATCTTTCTAATATGGAAGATTCACCCCTTTTTAATGTAATCTATTCATAATTGCAAAGAAGGAGTCTTTTTTGATTATGGCGTTTGGGATAGCTTGTAGGAAAGTGTTACCGTATCTTTTTTCCACCACTCGCTTGTCAAAGATAAATATCTCTTTAGGTCCTTCTGCTTCTAAAAAGCGACCTATCATTGCTTTGAATCTTAGGACTGCTATTGGTAATGATACATCTGTGAACGAATTGCGGCCCTGGCTTTCGACTGTGGCAATTTTTGCAGCCATCACCGGTTCATCCATTGATTTAAATGGTAGTCGCATGACAACGAGTGTGTCGATCTTTTCCTCTTGAAGGTTAACTTCTTCTAAAAAACCGTTTGTAACGAACAATATGGCCTTTTCAAAATTGGAAGCCGCTTTTAGTATTTTCTGCTTTCCTCCTGACAAGCTACTTTGACTGACCACTACTGTTCCTTCTGCATTTGGCATAGATTTGATTGCTTGGTACACAGAGGTCAACATCTCAAGGGAAGAAAAGGTAACAAGTATTCTGCCGCCTCTATCTTCCAAAAGCTCTAAAAGTTGCATGGCAGCGATCTCGTTGAATGCTTCATTTTTTCCTCTTGTAATTGCCGGCATGTCTGTCGGAATAAATACGCCGGGGTAATTCGTTTCTTTATTTTCAACAGTTATGGTCTTTGGATAGAAGTCTGTAAGTCCTAACTCCTCAAGCATATAATCAAAATTCTTGTCCACACTTAACGCTGGTGAAATAAACACTACACTGCTTTTTTGCTGATAGAACTTTTCAGCAAGACTATGGGAAACATCAAGTGGCTGCTCATAGATGGTAACCGAATTCTTTGCCCCTTTTGTATGGACATCAAACCATGTCAATCCATGTTTCTCAACACTGAATAATAGGGCGTGAAAAGTGTCCCTCATTTGCTTCAATGCTGTCGACTCGGCTTCTTTCTCCAATGATAACAACACTTCAGTCAATTTCATATAAAGCCTTTGGGCAGCTTCTAGAACTGCATACCACCCTGGTGATTTTTCCTTTAACACATCAAATCTGTATATTACCCTTGATTGACCTTTCTTTGTTCTCAAAAGGGAGTAGCTTCGTATCAACCGGAAAGCCTCGTCCAGCTCTTCTTTTGCCTGTTGGACAACTGTTGTTTCCTTTAGTCTCGATAAGGCAAAATATAAATCCAGATAGCTGATTTCTTTCCCAAGGAACCTGCTTACACTTTGTTGAAACAGACTGGCATCTTCTACAAGAAAATGTTCTAGTTGCATAAATGCTTCAGGACTCCAAATTTCTTTTGCAAGAAACATGTGATTAGTAAAGATGATGGAGGCACGTTTTACCCTATTCTTTGCTCTTGAATAAAAACAAAGATCATCCTGTGACTCGCCTGTGGATTCTCCGTAAGAACAGTTAATGGAGTCCCAAAGCAATTTTCCCCCAGAAGATAGGGAAAGCTCTTCCATATCTCCTGTTTCGGTTTCTGTTAACCAAACGAGAATTTGCGCCTTTGTTAAAACAGCATCATAGTTATCATCCGCTTCTGCTAGCACTGACACTAATCTTGACAAGCTTAGATAGTAATACTTCCCTTTTATTTCTGATAGGAGAAATGCTGCTTGTTTATTTAGAAGTAGAACTTGCTTTTCGAGCTCCCGTTTTGATTCTTTCGATGCAGAACTGACTACTACCTGTTTATTGTTCTCAAGAGCAAAAGCTAATGCACCAAGTGTATGCATTTTTTGGGAAGTTGTAATTTCCAGTAAGCCGTGTTGCCTCGCATCTAGAAGGGCAGTTAATTCTTTATCAAAGTGATTTAACAAACCCTTTACTTCGGTTAGCATCTCACTTTTGGCTTTTCCAAGTACTTCTATAGATTCTAACGGAACTTTTCTAACAGCTAGCTTTTCATCGTAAAGAACATGGTTAAGAGAAGAGGACACACCCTTTTCTTGAAACAAGAGGTGAATATCACTCTTCATCGTATGTAAGAATGTATGTAACTGTTTGATGGTAATGGAAGGAAGAGTCTTGATTTTCTCCAAAAGCTTCAGAAAAATGATGGCTGTAGCTTCCGCATCACTGTCTGCTCTATGTGGATTATCATGATTTAATTCATAAAAAATCGATAAATCCGTTAATTTATAGCTTTTCTGTGTAGGCAGTAATATCCTTGCTAGTTCCACTGTATCAAATGTATTCCCTGAAAAAGTCGGATGACCGCTTGTTTTCAGTTCATGTTGTAAAAAAGAAAGGTCAAAAGGTACATTGTGAGCCACTAATGATGATCCTTTTAGCATCTCACATAGCATAGGAGCAATTTGTGCAAATGTTGGTGCCCGACCGACCATATCCTGATTAATATTGGTTAGTTGTTCAATAAAAGGCGGAATGGTACATTGAGGGTTTACAAAACTTGCAAAGCGCTCGACTATTTCACCATCTTCTATTAAAACAGCGCCAACTTGTATTATTTTGTCATTTTTCTTGGGAGTATTCCCTGTCGTTTCCAAGTCAAGAACGACAAATCGCTGTTTCATTTTTTAATCCACCTCATTACATCTGTTCAACATATATAAAAGGTACCATAGAGATCATCTGAAAAAAATATGTATTTTTATTTTTCCCATGTTTAAATAGAAAAACCCCCTGTTTTGAGGGGGATATCTATATATCAGTTGATTTTCGTGCCTTCCACTGCAATCAACAGGTTGTTGCATTTATTTATAACATTACGGTCGCGGCTGGTTCTGTGCCCAGCATTTCGATGATTTCGTTGTATTCGTTCATGACAGCGACTTTCGGTTGATGGTCTTTAACTTTTTCCTCCGCCATCATTGCATAGGATATGACGATGATGACATCTCCTTCTTGCACGAGTCTTGCGGCCGCACCGTTTAGGCAAAAATCTTTTCCGCCTCTTTTACCAGGTATAATATATGTTTCAAACCGGGCGCCGTTATTATTGTTTACAATTTGTACTTTTTCGTTTGCAGCCATACCTACTGCATCGAGAATGTCCTCGTCAATGGTAATACTGCCTACATAATTCAAATTAGATTCTGTTACCCTAGCTCGATGTATTTTTGCATTCATTAGTGTACGAAACAATTTCTATTCCCCCTTAGAGTATGAAAAAACAATGTTGTCTATCAGCCTTGCCTTTGAAAATTTAACTGCTATAGCAATGATGATGCTCTCTTCTTCCTTTACCTTCTTCAGTTCTTGAAGGGTAGGGTATGCGTAGATCTCCACATATTCCGCTTTGTATCCTGTATGAAGGAGAATATATTCCTCCATTTCTTGTTTTACGGTGTGTACTTCCATTCCCACTTCCAACTGTAACTTACCGAGTGCAAGTGCTTTAAATAGGTATGGAGCTTTTGTTCTCTCCTCTTGGTTTAAATACACATTACGGGAGCTTTTGGCAAGGCCGTCTTCTTCCCGGACTGTCCCCACTCTGACCAAGTCAATAGGTAGATGATAATCATTTATTAAACCATCAATCACTGCAACTTGTTGTGCATCTTTCATGCCGAAATAATGCTGTATCTGGTGTGACAATCTGGAACAGTTTCATGACTACGGTCGCTACTCCGTCAAAGTGACCTGGACGATGTTTACCGCAAAGTACGTCCACTCGCTGTTCCACTTTTATAATGGTTGTTCGATTTTCTTTGATACATCTCTTCTACTGTAGGGTAAAAAAGATAATCCACTCCACGTAATGCTGCAATCTCTTCATCTCGTTCAAAATCACGTGGATAGGCGTCTAAATCTTCATTAGGTCCAAATTGCAAAGGATTTACAAAAATACTTAACACGACGATGTCATTGTTTTCGCGAGCTTCTTTTAGTAAAGTCTGATGTCCTTCATGAAGATAACCCATCGTCGGAACGAAACCGACCTTTTTACCTTGTTGTTTTTCTATTTTCATGACACGTTGCATGTCAGATATTTGTTTAATGATTTTCACGGTTGTTATCCCCCATATAATCGATGCAGCGTTTCCTCTTTCATCGTAAAACTATGTTCCGGTTTAGGAAAAATGTTTTCTTTCACCTCATGAACATACTGTTGCAGACCATCTTTCATTAGCACTTGCGAATCCACATACGATTGCACAAACTTTGGAACCCGGTCTACTCCGTATTTCACGACATCGTGGTAAACAAGTACCTGTCCGTCAACATCAATTCCTGCACCTATCCCAATCACGGGAATGGTAAGTTGAGCTGCTATATCCTTGGCTAGTTGCATTGGCACACACTCTAATACTAGTGCCATTGCCCCTGCCTCTTCAGCTGTTCTTGCATCTTGGATCATTTTTTTGGCACTTTCCACATCTTTCCCTTGCACTTTGTAGCCGCCAAGGACACCCACTGATTGCGGTGTCAGTCCAAGATGCGCAACCACTGGTATTCCGGCGCTTGTCAAAGAGGATATAACATGGAACACTTCCCCGCCACCTTCTACTTTCAGCGCATGTGCCCCTGACTCCTGAACAATCCTTTTGGCATTCGTAAGCGTGTTTTCCATGGAAAGATGATAGGACATGAAAGGCATATCTGTTACGACAAATGTTGAAGGTGCTCCGCGTTTTACAGCTTTTGTATGGTGAATCATATCATCCACTGTTACAGGTACCGTAGATTCGTACCCAAGGACTACCATGCCAAGGGAATCTCCCACAAGGATCATGTCGACTCCCGCTTCTTCTGCAAGCTTGGCAGAAGGGTAGTCGTATGCCGTTAACATGGCGATTTTCTCCTTGTTTTTTTTCATTTTTAGAAAGTCCGATGTAGTTTTCATTTTCCGTCCTCCTTTTTAATAAGGAGAGGAAAAGAACCGAAAAAAATCCCTCTTTTGCGCATGCGAAAGAAGGATGTAGTGGATAGCTCAAAAAATCATTCAGTTCAATCCCTCTGTCCCAGTCCTTTGGATCAAGGCAGATATTTGGTTGGTTGTATATATAACTAGAAAAATATGTTGTCAGGTGCAGTTCATTTATAGATACTGCCCAACACCACTATTATAGTGTATGTGATGAAAGAATGCCATCATTTAATCGCTTCCAATTTGTATATCCGCTGAGTGTATATAGTGGACTACTTCTTGGTCATCTTCAAGCATTAACACACCGTCTTCTGTTATGCCTTTTGCTTTTCCTTCGAGTGTTCCTGTTATCGTACGAGCAATGATTCTTTTCCCTATACTAATGGCATAAGATTCCCACAGTAACTTTATCGGATAAAAACCATGCTGCAAATATTTTTGATACAAGTTTTCAAATTTCATGAGGATGGTTTGGATAAGCTCTGCGCGATTGACCTTTTCCCCTAGTTCGATGGACAAGGATGTTGCAATGGAATGAAGCTCTTCCGGGAATTGTTCCAAAGATTGATTCACATTTATCCCCATGCCGATAATGACAGAATTGATCTTATCTGCTTCTGCCTGCATCTCCGTCAGGATACCGACTGTCTTCTTTTTATTGATCAAAATATCATTAGGCCATTTAATATCCGGGCGTAAACCGGTGACTTCTTCAATAGCCTGAGTGATGGCAACTGCTGTCAATAAAGTAAGTTGAGGTGCTTTAGCAGGTGGCAGGTTCGGACGCAAGATCAGACTCATCCAAACACCGGTATATTTCGGAGAGTACCATGCTCTGCTTAGCCTTCCTCTTCCAGATGTCTGTTCCTCTGCCACCACCAAAGTTCCTTCAGGTACGCCATCATAGGCTAATTGGTGGGCAATTTTCTGTGTAGAGGTAACGGAATCTTCAAAATGGATTTTCCGGCCAAGCGTTTCCGTTTTTAATCCTAGAGAGATTTCATTATGAGATATTTTATCGGGAATGGTCTTAATCCGGTATCCTTTTCTTCTTACCGCCTCAAGCTCATAGCCTTCCTGCCTCAAGTCTTCGATATGCTTCCAAACGGCTGTCCTTGAGCACCCTAACTCTTCGCTTATCTTTTGGCCAGAAAGGAAATCACCTTCAATTTCGGTGAACATTTTCAATAATCTCGATCGTATTTCTGTAGCCAATTGTACACCCACTCCTTCAAAGCCGCTCTTTCATTTTTAGTTTCCTCATGAATCAAAGCCATTTCCATGTCTGACAGTATCTCGGAGATCCACTTACCTCGTTTTCCTCCTGCCAGTTCCATCAAGTCATGACCATCAAACACAATATCTTTCAAACTGTAAATTGGCAGGTTCTCAAATAATTCATATATCTTCTTTTTAGAAGTATCTTCGTCCAAGCCTAGCACAACCATCACTTGATGTGCTTCTAAGGACCGTTCAAGTCCTGCTCTGTATACAAATTCACTCTGCCAGTCCTGGTGCTGGATTTTATCCATAAGCAGTAGATTTTCTGCAACCGACTTAACGATTTTCTTTGGTAGTTTCCAGCTCACTAAGAAACCTTCCACTTCAGCCTTGTCAATCTTCAAACCATATGCCAATACAGTCCAAACGGGAGACCGATTGTTAAGACGATATAGCGGCACATCCCCTAGTTTCAGCAATTGCTCCTCTTTCCCATCTAGTAGGGGGAGGAATGAATGAAGGCCTGTGGCAACCAACAGTTCTAAGCCAAACTTTACTCCTTGTCCAAGAATGAGCTTTTCCATTTCTATCGTCTTTCTTTCAATAGAAACGTTCTCAAGCAATGCATTGTCTGCTTGAATCCCCAAGAAGGTTTCCGCTTCTAAAGAAAAAGACAATTGACTGGCAAAGCGGACAGCCCGAAGCATCCTCAAGGCATCCTCCCTGAATCGGTCCTTTGCCTTACCTACGGTTCGAATAACTTGCCTATTGATGTCTTTCTCTCCATCAAATGGATCGATAATTTTGCCGTGTTTATTCATCGCAATTGCATTCATTGTGAAATCTCTTCGTTTCAAATCTTCCTCTAAGCTCTTTACAAAGATCACTTCATCTGGATGACGATTATCTGTATAGTTTCCATCTGTACGAAACGTTGTCACTTCATAGCTTTCTTGCTCTGTCGTGATGACAATGATTGTTCCATGTTCCGCACCGACATCTACCGTCTTTGGAAAGAGGGCTTGTATTTCTACCGGGGTGGCGGAAGTGGCAATATCAATATCCCCTATCACTCTGTTCATGAGGGTATCCCGAACAGAGCCTCCCACAAAGTAAGCTTCATGTCCGTTCTCTTCTAAACGCTCTATGATTTCAATTCCTTGTTGGAAGGCTATGTTCATCGTTACTCCCCCGTTTTCATCCCTCGTGCTTAATCAATTGTTTATACATATCTTCATACTGCTCGACTATTCTTTGGGAACTGAAATGCTCTTTTACTCTTGAAATAGCATTTTCAGCAAATTCTTTATGAAGGGCTGCATTATCCAATATTCTTACCGCATTTTTTGCTATATCTTCCACATCTCCAACATCACTTAAGTATCCGGTTACTCCGTCGTCTATCACCTCTGGTATTCCACCAATCTTGGTGCCTACAGAAGGAACGCCGCACGCCATTGCTTCTAATAACACCAGTCCAAAGCTCTCTTTTTCAGATAAAAGAAGCATAAGGTCGCTGATAGAGTATAAGTCCTCAAGGTTTTCTTGCTTTCCTAAAAATAGAACCTTATCTTTCAACCCAAGTTCTTTCACTAGATTACAGACTACTGAAATTTCGGGTCCATCTCCAACAAGAAGCAACTTGGATGGGACCTGTTTTTCAATAAGATGGAATGATTTCACAACATCCTGCACTCTCTTTACCTTCCGGAAATTGGACACATGGATGACAACTTTTTCATCATCAGATATGCCGTATTGTGTTTTTAGGTCTTGCGTATCCTTTTTCGAATATACACGCTCATCAATGAAGTTATAGACAGTCTGAATGGCCTTTTTTGGCTGCAGTAGGTCATATGTCTGTTGTACGAGTGACTCAGATACCGCCGTTACCACATCCGACCCTTCAATTCCGAAGCGAATCATATCGTTTAATGAAGGATCGTACCCTAGAACTGTTATATCTGTCCCATGTAAGGTGGTCACTATTTTCAATTGATCATCTGTCATTTTTTTCGCCAAATAAGCACAAACGGCATGTGGAATCGCATAGTGTACATGCAGAAGGTCTAATTTTTCTCTTTTTGCCACTTCTGCCATTTTGCTTGCTAAGGCCAAGTCATATGGTGGGTATTGGAAGACAGAGTACTGATTCACCTGTACTTCATGATAATAAATATTGCTATACACTTTATTTAATCTAAAAGGCATACTCGAGGAGATGAAGTGAATTTCATGCCCCTTTTCCGCCAAAAGTTTCCCTAATTCCGTTGCAATTACTCCAGATCCCCCTACGGTCGGATAACAGGTAATGCCTATTTTCAATTTCAATTAAATCCCACCTAGTAAATCATAATTTAGGACAAGTGGTCCTTTGGCAAAAAAGCCTTCCGCGTACGTGGAGCCGATTTGCTTGCCATATGCCCGTTCGCGGCTTATGACTGCGTCCACGTATCCATTGGTAAGCGGCGTATCGACTCCATCTTTATCTTTCTCGAATTGACTGGTATAGGCTTGGAGAGCCAATGCTTTTTTGTTTATTTGATCAGATATATCTATGTAAAATTCGGGTTTATTCATCCCATTTATTTGATAAAAATAAAGGTTTTCTGGTTTATGTGCCTTTTGGTTCTTCCCGTCTCCCACCATTCTGACTCCAGAAGAAAAGACTGCTTCTTCCACTAGCTTAGCGCAATTCCCATGGTCAGGATGTCGGTCCTCATGATAAGGCGCAAATATTATTCGCGGCCTGTAAGTTCGAATAACAGAAATGATCTCGGTTATGTATTCTTCTTTCAGATATAAGCCTCTATCCGGCAGGGAAAGCTGAATAAGTTCATCCAGTTCCAGTATACCTGCGGCCTTGGCTGCTTCCTTCTGGCGTATTTCCACGGTTCCATTGGATGATTTCTCTGCATGAGTCAAATTACAAATACCGATTCTAAAACCTTTTTCTTTTAGCTTGGCAAGGGTCCCTGCCATACCGATTTCTACATCATCGGGGTGTGCCCCAAAAGCCAGGATGTCTAATGGTTCAGTCATGACTTTCCGCCTCTTTACCGTGTACAATTTCTCTCCAGCTAAGTTCTCCTCTTGCAAGGCCATGAATTAAAATCTCCGCGGTTCCCATATTGGTTGCCAGTGGGATGGAATATACGTCACATAAACGAAGCAATGCTGTCACATCCGGTTCATGAGGTTGAGCAGTCAATGGATCACGGAAGAAAATCACCAAATCCATTTTATTTTGGGCTATCATAGCACCAATTTCTTGATCCCCACCAAGTGGTCCGGACTTAAATCTATAAATTGAAAGACCTGTAGCCTCTGCAATTCTAAGGCCGGTTGTACCTGTCGCAAAAATCTCATGCTTTTCCAAGATGGTTTTATAAGCCGTAGCAAATTGTATCATATCCGGTTTTTTCTTATCGTGTGCAATTAATGCTATCTTCATGACAGTTCCCCCGTTACTCGATAATATTTTCCAAGCCGTACACTAACTCTTCCAAATTCATGATTGTTTCCACAGACAATTTGACCCCAGACATGAAGCTTGCACGATTGTAGGAATCATGGCGAATTGTCAAGGATTGTCCTTCTCCCCCAAACATCACTTCTTGGTGTGCTACAAGTCCAGGCAATCTGACACTATGAATGCGAATTCCGTCTTTCGTTTCTGCTCCTCTTGCCCCTTGAATTGTTTCCTCTTCCTCCGGATGGCCTTGGCGTTTTGGCTCACGCGTTTTGGAAATAAGTTCTGCCGTCTTTATCGCTGTACCTGATGGAGCATCCAATTTTCTGTCATGGTGCAATTCCATGATTTCCACGTCTTGAAAATGCTTCGCTGCCATTTGCGCAAATTTCATCATTAAGATAGCTCCTACCGCAAAGTTTGGTGCAATGATGACACCAACTTTTTTGGATGCTGCAAGGTCTTTAAGTTCTTTAAGCTCTTCTTCATTAAAGCCTGTCGTCCCAACTACGGGGCGAATCCCATATTCTACCGCAAGTTTCGTATTAATCTTTCCAATCTCAGGAGTGGTAAGGTCTATGAGTACATCTGCTTCCACTTCTTGAAAACAGGTTCTTGGGTCATTGTAAATTGGGGCATCAATGTTAGGGAACCCTTCTACTTCAGACAGTAGTTTGCCTTCATTCACTCTGTCCAGGCAAGCAACCAACTGAAAGTGTTCTGTGTTATGTATTAAATCTACTGCTTCTTTTCCCATCCGTCCACGTGGGCCCGCAAGAATGATCTTGATGTTTTTCATTATTTCCCTTCCTCCTCAATCCTTGTCCATCTATCTTTATCTCTCGTTTGAAACTTTTCCATCACACGGTCGTGTGCTTCCTGTAAATCTATATTAAGAGAATTGGCGAAGCAGATCATGACAAACAGCATATCACCTAATTCTTCTTCCACCGTATTTTCTTTCTCTGTACTTTTTTTCGGCTTTTCCCCGTAATAGTGATTAACTTCCCTGGACAACTCTCCAAGTTCTTCTGTCATCCTCGCAAGCATTGCTAACGGACTGAAATAACCTTCTTTAAATTGGGAAATATAATTGTCAACTTCCTTTTGCATTTCTTGCATCGTTTTTTCACTCATGCACATGTCACCTCACCCTATCATGTTAGCTAAAACCTTATCATTTGACAAATGATTGAGCTTGATTTATTGAAACACGCAACACCCTCCTGGCGATTGTAGTGCAAGGTGTGACACTCCGGCGGGAGGTAGCGGTAGACTTGAGAACCAGCAGGCAAAGCCGAGGAGGCTCAAGCAGCGCCCCGCGGAAAGGGAACACCTGGAACGAAATCGACAGGAAGTGATAGGCAAAACAAATAATAAGCCTAATCCTTTATCTCATTTACTTATCTTCTTCTTGTCTATTATAATAGAGAGGTTGTAAACTATCTAGGTCTTGGAGGTTCATCATGTTAAAAGGCTTGAAAATAAAAAATATTATCTACATACTAATCGGTTCTGCCATTTTCGCATTTGGTCTTGTCAACTTCAACATGCAAAACAATCTAGCAGAAGGCGGCTTTACCGGTATCACACTACTTTTATACTTTCTTTTCCGGTTCGATCCTTCCTATACTAACCTTCTCCTTAACATCCCTATATTTTTCATTGGGTGGAAGCTACTAGGAAGAAATACGTTTTTTTACACACTGATTGGGACGTTCAGCTTGTCTTTATTTTTATGGATATTCCAAAGAGTCCCTTTAATGTTCCCTCCTCTTGAGAATGACTTAACTTTGGCAGCGTTGTTTGCAGGAGTGTTCATCGGGATAGGATTGGGGATTATTTTCCGATACGGAGGAACTACAGGCGGCGTGGACATTATCGCACGGCTTGCGCACAAATATATTGGCTGGAGTATGGGAAAAGCAATGTTCATGTTTGATGCTGTTGTGATTGTGCTTTCATTGATTATGTACTTAACTTACCAGGAAGCGATGTACACACTTGTTGCTGTGTTTGTTGCCGCCCGTGTAATTGATTTTATGCAAGAGGGAGCATATGCGGCTAAAGGGGCAACCATTATTTCTGAAAAGAATGAAGAGATTGCGTCCAAAGTACATGAGGAAATGGACCGTGGTGTGACTATATTGCGTGGACAAGGCTCCTTTTCAAAGGTCGAACGCAATGTATTGTATTGTGTTGTTGCCAAAAATGAGCTGGTAAAGTTGAAAAATGTCATCACTTCTGTTGATCCGCATGCGTTTGTTGCGGTCAGTGATGTACATGACGTGCTTGGGGAAGGCTTTACGTTGGATGAGAATAAGAATCCGGTGGAGCGATAATATTAATACATGAGAGGTCTTTGTATGAAGACCTCTCTTCTTCGGATTTTAGCTTCAGAGGTCTTTATACTTATCAAGACCACTTCTCTTCGGTTTTCTTGTTTTAGAGGTCTTCATAGTCACATCGAACAAAATAAAGCAGCCCGCTCACACAGGCTGCTTCCAAACTCTATTCCCTACTACCCAAATAAATCAAAATAAACCTCACAAGCTCCGCCACTGCCACAGCAGCAGCTGCCACATAGGTCAATGCCGCGGCATTCAGTACCTTCTTCGTTTCCCGTTCCTCATTATTATTAATGATTCCAAGCGACACCACTTGATCCATCGCCCGGTTGGAAGCGTCGAACTCAACAGGCAGGGTGACCAGCTGAAACAGCACCGCAGCCGCCATAAAGATAATCCCGACAAGAATCAGGTTACTCGCACCGAAGATAATCCCAGCGAAAATCAAGAAAAATGACATATTCGATCCAAGACTTGCAACCGGTACTAACGAATGACGAAACCGTAAAAACGCATAATCTTGATTGTCCTGAATGGCGTGGCCAACTTCGTGAGCAGCAATGGCCGCACCCGCAATGGAATTACCATGATAATTATGGGATGACAATCTGATGGTTTTCGAGCGAGGATCATAATGGTCCGTCAAATGACCCCTGGTCTCTTCCACCCTCACATTGTGAATTCCGTTATCATGTAATATTCTCCTAGCAACCTCTGCCCCCGGCATTCCGGATGAGGAAGCGACTTTAGAATATCTTTTATATGCGCTTTTCACTCTTGACTGCGCCCATAATGGGACAATCAGTAAAAATGCAAAGTAGATTAGATACATTCCCAATCCCATTAGTAAGTCCCTCCTTAGCTTCATATCACATAGCTAAATGTAGTCTTCCTATTAGGATTATTTTATTTGCTTTATTTTATCCCTGTCAATCTTTAAGCTTTTTCCTCATCTCGAGCTTTTTTGCCCCAAGGTATTTACGGAAGGCGACATAGGACAATGTTAATAAAATAAAGCTCCCTGTTGAAATCATGACCCATAAGAACGACGGATCTGTTTCGTTTTCTTTAAGCTCTTTAAAAAGTGCTTTAAGATCGGCTTCAATAACCTGCATATCATCAAATTCCTCTGAATGAGATAGCAAAGCCTCCCTGTTTTTATCCAAATAATCAATATGGGCATCGACTTTTTGTATATGCTCTGGCTTAACATCCATCCGAACACTTGGATGAATCATATCGTATTCCAACAATAGTCTTCGGTACAATGCTTCATACGTATCACTGTCCCTGGTATCAACAGAATCCTTCAATTGTTGAAATGTCATGATAAGAGGATCTTCCATCTCCACCCACATCGGCTGGTGTTCGGATGTCATGGCATCTACTGCCAAACGGAGTCTAATGATTGCCCTAACTTTTTCTTCATGTGGAAGAAGTGTGTCACTGAGGGAGGACATTGATTGTTGATGAACCACAGAAATAATCCTTACTTCATCAGGGGGAATCTGCTGGTTCGTTACCATTAGCTTAGTAAATTCATCAGAAAAAATATCCAGCAGGTTGTGTGCTTCTACATATCTTTCCGTTTTTACAAGCTGTAGAGCATCATCCATTATAAAGTTCAGGGCAAAGGGCTCCAAAGTTTCATGAGAGTGTGCTTTTATACCTGTCGGGAAAATAAGTAAAAATAATAGTATGGCTACTATAAGTTTTTTTGCTTTCATCGCTTGTCCCTCCCATATTCTCTACTACATGTTATGAGAGGGTGGACAAGGTTAGAACATTAATCCATGCTCAGCTTCATTCTACTTTTTCGTAAAGAGAAATAATACGCGACGCCAATGGAAAATATACTTAACCAAAAAGTGAAATAGCCAATCTGAGGCAAATATTTCATCAAGCTTCCGTACCAAGGCATCATTTTAAATACATAGTCTATAACATCATTATGTAAAGTCCAAATTCCTGCGGCAACAAGATGCCATAGTCTGAAACGATAATACGGACTATACAGCACTCCTTGCACAGCCATCGCTCCATGGGAAACAATCAGCATATATCCCTCTATCGGCAAATAGCCAGTTTCCATGAGCGTTAATATATTCATCACTACAGCCCATATTCCATACTTCACTAGCGTAATAATCGCTAACGCCTCAAACAGCTTGAAATTCCTTTTTAAAATAAAACCTGCTAAGACAAAACAGAAAAAGAGGCTTGCCGTAGGACTATCTGGGACAAAAATAAGAAAGATAGCTGGAGTTTCTGCTAATTGATAGCCATACCATATGTACCCATAGATGGTGCCAAGAACGTTAATGATTAGCACCAGCCATAGCATTACCGGCGTCTTCAATAAATGTATAAACCAAGTTAACATCATGTTTCCTCACTTTTTAATTGATGTTTCCATTATACAAAAAAGCTGGCTAAATTAGCCAGCTTCATTGTTATTCTGCTTCTGCAGCTTTTTCATTCATTTCAACTAAGTAGTCACCTAGGATTTTAAGTTCTTCGTCTGAACCTTTGAAAATCCCAGCTCCCATATCACCTTGACCTTCTACTGCAATCTTCTGATAATCTTCAGATGCATAGTCAGGGTTGTCTAATAAGGATGGAGCTACACCAGGGCTACCTTGCAAGTTGTTAGCATGGCAAGAAAGACAGGTGTTTTCTTGAAGAATCAAGTAACCTTCTGCATTCTCATCAATTTCAACCGCAAGTTCGTCTCTAATCTCACCTTGTTCTGCCGCAGCTTCCCAGTCATGAGAATCTACAGACTGCCAAGTTAAGAAGAAGATTGAAGCAATACCAAGTAGCATAAGACCAGTTGCGATTGGACGCTTACTTGGGCGACGCTCAGGACCACGGTCTAAGAACGGAGCAAGTAGCAATGCACCAAACGCAAGACCAGGCATAATCATTGCACCAATAACCGTGTATGGTCCAGCTGCATAACGATATTTAAGTAGTTCGTATAAGAATAAAAAGTACCAGTCTGGTAACGGGATATACGCAGTATCAGTAGGATCTGCGATACGCTCTAATGGTGATTGGTGAGCGACAGTCAGGCATAGGAATGCGATTAGGAAAACCGCACCAACCATCCATTCTTTTAGCAAGAAGTTTGGCCAGAATGCTTCCGTTTTACCAGGAAACTCGGAATAGTCTTTTGGAATATTAGGTTTGCGTACTGCCGGGACACGCGAGTCACCAACAAACTTCATACCTTTTCCTCTATGCATATAGGTTCCCCTCCTTTGTTATCAAAAATAATGAATCTTATAGCGGTCCAGAAATACCTTGCTTACGAATCATGACAAAGTGAGCACCCATCAAGCCGAATAGAGCTGCAGGTAAGAAGAATACATGAATCGCAAAGAAACGAGTCAGTGTTTGCGCACCAACAATTTCAGGATGTCCAGCAAGTAACGTTTTCACCATATCTCCTATTAAAGGAGTTGCAGCGGCGATCTCTAACCCTACTTTTGTAGCAAATAATGCTTTCATATCCCAAGGTAATAGGTAACCTGTAAAACCAAGACCTAACATGATGAAGAAGATAAGTACTCCTACCACCCAGTTAAGTTCACGTGGTTTTTTATATGCACCTTGGAAGAAAACACGTAGTGTATGTAAAAACATCATTACGATAACTAAACTCGCTCCCCAGTGGTGCATACCGCGTACGATTTGACCGAACGCAACTTCATTTTGTAAGTAATAAACGGATTCCCACGCATTTTTAATGTCTGGAACATAGTACATAGTCAGGAACATACCTGATAGTACTTGGATAACTGTTACGAAGAACGTCAATCCACCAAAGCAATAAACGAATGCGGAGAAGTGATGTGCTGGGTTTACGTGCTCAGGTACCTCGTGGTCCGCAATATCGCGCCACATCGGCGTAATATCTAATCGTTCGTCAACCCAGTCATAAATCTTATTTAACAATTATTACGCCTCCCCTTTAGGTTTTTGCGCTACCTAGATATACTTTTCCATCTTCCACTTTATGTTCGTAAACATCTAGTGGAGCAAGTGGAGGTGTATTAGGTACGTTGTCACCATTTTTTTTATACAAGCCATAGTGGCATGGACAGAAGAATCTATTAGGATTCGCTTCATCAGAAGCCCAGTTCACCGTACAGCCAAGATGCTTACATACAGGAGATAATGCAATTACATCTCCGTTTTCGGATTTAAAAATCCAGGCAGATCTTGGTTCTTCAGATTCATACCATGCATCAACTTGATCAATTTTTAAAATCAAAACGTTGTGGTTCTGTTGTTAATTCGCTTTCATCAAATACAGCGACCATATCTTGATCTGCACCCGCTTTAAGCACAGGATCAATTGCAAAAACGAACCATTGGCATCAGCATACCTGCTGCCATGAAACCCGCCTACACCAGTAAGGGTATAGTTTAAGAATTGACGTCTAGACACGCGATGGTTTTTCTCACTCATTGTTTTCCCCCCTCTATAGAAAGAACTAAGTCCATACGGACAGTAGATTATAACACATAGAAAACTAGGACATTCTCATGATATATCAATCTTGTCCCAAGGTCAATAATCTCCTGCCTTGAAAAAATGGCAAGGTTGTGACTTATTTTCAATCCTTTTAAAATATTTTTGTTTTTTTATTGCTTTTTTTAAAATTGTTTTGCTAGCAGTTTGCCTTTTGGGATATTTTGCACCATTTACTATACTTTTAATCCTGCCATTTTTGAATAAACATCGGTAATAATTGATTCATCTGATCTTGAATGATTTTCTGTTTATATTTATCTTCCATATCTTCTAAAGGAATCGCAGGAAGCCATACAAGCTTTCCTTCTAATTGCTGTTCCTTTTGACTCCAAGAACTGTCAGATGTCATGAGAAATACATGTTTAATATTGTTTTCTTTAATATGTAGAGAAAGATTGTTAAGCTGAGCTACTTTGTTTTCTGCATGATCTGATTCGATATAGCTAAATGGCGGCAACAGGATCACTCTTCCTTTAAACTGCCTTTCCAATTCGTAACTTAATATGTGTATGTATTCTCCGTGAGAGGCAATCGTTTTAATGTTGTCCCCAAAACTAATCGGCATCAGGGGAATGATGACAGTATCTATATATTCTTTTGCTTGAACGTACTGGGAGATATCTTTGCTTGTCCATTTCATGGTTTCGTTTCACTCTTTCTTTGAGGGATTTGGTGTGTTTCTTTAAATATAAGTTTTGAAGTGGTAGAGGTCAAATGTTTAGGGAGAACTCACCTATTTTTCCACCTATGAACAAAAAATCACTTGTGTATTAGCACATGAGTTTCATCATTGACCATTTGAATGAAATTTTTTGTCATTGCTGTCTTCAAAATGGTGATGAGAACCTCTCTTCTCTTTTTTCCTTCTCACTCACGTCTTCATAACGAATATGAGGACCTCTCTTCCCGTGTTTCCACCTGACTCACGTCTTCATAACGACGATGAGGACTTCTCTTCTCCTTTTTCCTCCTCACTCATGTCTTCAACCTAACAATCAAGAATAACCCTGAAGACTATTCTAATATTTTTCCATCATTAAAAAACCCCCAACACTTATGTTGGAGGTGAAGAATTCTATAATCTTTTCAACTGACCTGTAAGTTTACGAAACGCCTCTTCATCTTGCCGGTCCAACGCTTCATCAATTAATTTCAACAGCTTCTCTTTTTGAAAGGTGTAAATGGATTCTTCTAGCATCCTTTCTGCTAAGATCCGATCCTTTTCATTGATTTGGGGCTGTTTAGGCATAAACGGATTATCTTCAAGCACCGCAGCGTATTGTGGGGAATGATAGACTGACCGGAAATTTAATTGTATATAAATATCCTCATCACGATTAAGCCTGATGTCATGGAAGGATTTTTCGGCGTCCGTCGTCATGACATTTTCCTTATAGAATCTGAATGGAACTTCTTCTACACAATGGGTTGACATGATAATTCCCCGTGGACAGAACTGGGCTTGCTCGACAAAGTGAACTTTCTTCATCAACTGGTCATGACTCATTAAATAGTTTAAAATCCATACACATTCACGTCTTTTTAACTGATAGTTTCCTAAGAACCACCTTATAAAGTCCTTCTTCTCGTTGACAGATACAGGGGTAGCCACAACTATCGTCCCTCCTCTGCGTAGAATATATCCTACTCTTGTAAATTTAAATACAGATCTTGCAATTCTATGTTGGTTGGGTCAAGTTGTATTAGTTTTTCAAAAAGCGGCTTTGCTTCTTCTCGTTTCCCTTCCTCCAATAGGAAGTGTGCATAATCGTAAAGGAAGCTGCTGTCATCTTTAAAAGAAGTATATGCTTGACGGTAATGATTTAATGCATCAGAATATTTTTCGGTTTGTTGATAGGCAACAGCTAGGTCCCAATCATATTGCGGATCTGACTCTCCAAAGTTAATGAGTTCATTTAGGCAGTCTATAACATCTTCATAGCGCTCTTCCTGCAAGAAGATTTTCGTTAAAGTTAAGGCTGCTTCCACATATCCAGGATCGATGGCAATGGCTTCCCTAAGTAACCTTTCTGCCTCTTGTACATTCTGCTGTTTCATTGCCACTTTGGCTCCGTACACTTGCAGTTCTTTGTTATATTCATTAACCGCTAATCCTTCTTTTGCAACACGCAAGCTGTCTTCTAACAATCCTTCGTGTTCATATGCTTTTGCAAGATACAAGTAAAGAGAGGAGTATTCATAATCCATTTCTTTTACCTGATTAAGTTTTTCGATACTCGTCTTGAAATATCCTGCCTGAAAAGCGGTAAATCCGTATTGAAATAATACGTCAATTTTCAACTCTTTCTGCAAAGCCTGGTCGAAATAAGGCATCGCTTCTTCAAATTGACCTGTTGCACTGTAACATTCAGCTAGTCTTTCTTGCAGGGAGAACTCAATCTCACCTGCATGCGGAAGGACTGATTCATAAAATGGAATGGCTTTTTTATAGTCACCTTGAGATAGATACACTTCCCCTAAAGCAAGGCTGATAATTGGTTCATTTGGTGCAAGTTTTTTGGCAGCAAGTAATTTCTGCTCACTGACCTCAAATAGTCCCTGTGCCTGATACAGGTCTGCAAGAAGAAGCAGAGACTGAATATAGACCTCATCATCTTCCGCTATGTTTTCTAATAACCCCATCGCTTCATCTTCTTCATCAAGGTCAATGTGGACTTCAGCCAGTGAAATAATAAGGTCAGACTCATTCGGAAACTGGTATAGGAGGTTTTGGTAAAGTTGTTTGGCGTCTTCAAGCATGCCAAGTTGCTGATAGATCTGGGCAGTTTGAAACAAATCCTCTTCTCCAAATTTTGATTCGTTTTCTTTCAGGATAGTAAGACCCTGTTCTATGTCCCCGTTATCTATTAGTTCTAGAGCTTTATCAATTACTGTGTAAGACAAAATACTACTTCCCTTCGTTTTTAAAATCCGAAATCACATCTTCTTCAAATCTTTTCAGAGAGTAAGAAATGGCCTGGAATGGTTACTGTATATTCTTCTCCAAAGCCTGGACGAAATAAAACCTCGTCTCCCGCTTTGATAACCGTTCCTTTTTGAACTGTAACTTCTGGAATATGACTATCATAATCCAGATTTTCAATAGTTTCAATAATATGGCCTTCTGGTGACAAATAGAGATTATAGTCTAATTCTCCACCGACCCTCAAATCTCCTTTAGACGGGTAGATACCAATTTTCATTAATAGATCCAAATCAAGAGGACTCCCTTGTTCTGGACACTCGGTGGCATGTGTTAATTTTTCTTCTTTCATGATTAGTTTCCACTCTTTTTTCTTCTTGTTTTTTTTGGATGGAGAAATGTTTTGCCAGCACGGCAGAAATGTTACCGGAAATTGATACAAGGCATCTTTTATCCACCCCCATGGGACGGAGGAGAGTTCAGTTGTATCATCCATCTGCAAAAAGATAGCAGAAATCTTATAACGCCTGCATTGTCTCACAAAAGAAGGTGTGAGTTTATGGAAGGGAATTCTTACCGCAAAATAATAATCAATCGGACTATTTAATAAGAAAGTTCTCGCTCTCTTCAATGTTTGCAATAATTCTTTTTCACGTTGAACGGTAATAAGAGAAAGAAGGGTTGTACAGCCTTTTTTCAAATAGTTCTCGGTGATGAACTGTTTAAACTGCGGAAACGGCATTTGTTCAAGGTTATCAACCAGCATAACATGTCCGGGTGTCAGCACATAAGAGGAGATATCCATTCTCATGGATCTTGAATTAGCAAAAGAGCTTTCTTTCATGTAATGGATTTTGCTATCTTTCACTAGCAGATTGGTATGGAGGAGTGTTGATTTGTTTTTAACTACATTGGCAGCTTCTATTATATATTCCATAGCATCCCCCTCTTGTAATGTTCTTAAAACAAGCTATGCTTCTGGATGGGAGAATATGCTTTGGATGCGATGTTTTAGGGCATGGAAAAAGTTAGGTTTGCTAGTTGAAGGTCGGGAGTAAGAACTATTAATCAATGTTGCATACCCCCTAGTGGTATCCAACCTCATAATCGGGCGATATTTCGAATTTACGGGCGATTTTCAGCATCATCAGGCGATAATTTCATTTTACGGGCGATTTTTAAGACTAATCGGGCGATAATCTAAATTTACGGGCGAAAATGAAATTTCACAGGCTAAACGAGTCCCCCATCCTTCGGAAAACTAGTGATATACCCCCTCTTAGCCAACCAACGACCCTCAATGTTCAAAGCTACTAAGTACAACAAACTAAAAGTGGCCCATCCCAATGGATGGACCCACTCAACTAAAATTCAACCTCTTCTCAAACTCTCCATATGCTCAAAGAAGCTCGGGTAAGAAACATTGATTGCCTTATCATTTTGAAGAACTGTCTCGCCTTCTGCAATGAGACTCGCAACGGCCCCCATCATACCGATACGGTGATCCCCGTAGCTATCAAGCGTGCAGCCATGCAACCTTATTTTTCCCTTGATAATCATTCCGTCCTCTGTTGCCTCAATGTCTGCCCCAAGCTTTTTCAGCTCATTAACAACCGTATCAATGCGGTTAGTTTCCTTCACCTTCAGCTCTTCTGCATCCTTGATTACCGTTGTTCCTTCAGCCTGGGTAGCCATCAAAGCGATGATAGGCACTTCATCAATCAGCCGTGGGATGATATCTCCGCCAATTTCAACACCTTTAAGATCAGAAGACTCAACGGTAATATCGGCATAAGGTTCCGGTCCATCCTCTATCACATTAGAGTAGGAAAGACTTGCCCCCATATTTTTCAACACCTCTAAAATCCCAGTACGAGTAGGATTCAACCCTACCCTCTCCAGTGTGATTCTACTACCGGGCACAATCGCACCAGCCACCAGGAAAAACGCTGCAGAAGAAATATCTCCAGGAACAACAATATGCAGATCGGACACCAGCTTCTGCCCACCAACCAAGCTTACCTTTCCGCCTTCCTCTTCTTTTACTTCCACACCAAACGCACGAAGCATTCTTTCTGTATGATCCCTGGATTTAAACGGTTCACTAACAGAGGTTACTCCTTCAGCCTGCAAACCCGCCAACAGAATGGCAGACTTCACTTGGGCGCTTGCGACAGGTGACACGTAATCAAGACCACGTAAGCCGCCTCCTTGAATAGAGATCGGCGTGAAATTGCCATCTTGGTTCCCTTGTATTCTTGCCCCCATATCACGTAATGGAACCGTCACCCGTTTCATTGGTCGTTTGGCGATAGACTCGTCCCCTATCAAGACAGAGTGTATTGGCAAACCGGAGAGGATCCCCATCATCAGTCGCGCTGTTGTTCCGGAATTCCCGACATCCAATATTTCTGATGACTCTCGAAGTCCCTTCAATCCGTTTCCATATACCGTCACATTGGAGCCATTCTGTTCTATCTTCACTCCAAGCTTGGAGAAACAACTGATTGTACTTAGGCAGTCATCACCTGGGAGGAAATTCTCCACTGTCGTTTTGCCTTTCGCCATAGACCCAAACATGACAGAACGATGGGAAATAGATTTATCTCCAGGGATTTGAATGGTTCCTTTTAATCCACTTGCGGTACCTGTAAGTTTTTTCATTTTCACTCTCTCCTAACTAGACAATATAGGTTTCATACATGGTGTGTTTGCGTAGGCAATCTTCAGCAGATTGGCGATCTTCTTCAGATTGGAAGCTTAGTCTCAGCACTCCATAAATTTCTTCTCTTGTTTCCATGATTCGGATATTGGTAATGCTTATGTTTTCTTGTGCAAGTATACCGGTAATTTCAGAAATGATACCAGGATAGTCAGGCACATCTACATATAAATCGTAAAATGAGGGAATGGCTCCCTTGGACTTTACGGGCAGGCCGTCACGGAATTCCTTAGCCTTGCTAAAATACTCTAGCAAAAAAGCTTCGTTATCCTGTGACAAATGATCCCTCACCACTTCCATTTGCTCCATCCATTGATCTAAAAGTGTTAAGATAGTGGCTTTATTATGTATTAAAATGTCTTTCCACATGGTTGGGTTACTTGAGGCGATCCTTGTGATATCCCTAAATCCGCCAGCTGCGAGTCTTGAGACAAACGGATTAGTAGACTGCATGTCCTCCGCCTGATGAACAAGACCTGCTGCGACCACATGAGGAAAATGACTGATGACTCCGGCAACCAGATCATGTTCTTTAGCAGACATGGTGATAAAGTTCGCCTTTGTTCCGGCAAGCCACATTTTGGTTAAGGCCACTTCTTTAGGATTTGCATCCTCTTTGAATGGAGTAAGTACATAAAAAGCATTTTCAAAAAGGTGGCTTTTGGCAGCAATCACCCCGCTTTTATGGGAACCTGCCATGGGATGTCCCCCTATGAATGTAACATTATCCTGGGGGAAAAGGGTAGCGGCTAAAGTTGTAATGCTATTTTTCGTACTTCCTACATCGGTAATCACAACTTGTGGTTTCGAAAATGTAATCCCGCTTAAATGTTTTAACACTTCATTTGCCTGCATGACAGGTACAGAAATGACAATAAAATCTGCATCCCTTGCTTCTGCATCATAGTTTTCACAAAAATCGTCGATAACTTTTAACGACTTTGCTAATTTTGCCTGTTGTACATGAATATCGTATCCCATTATATAGGCATTTGGATGTTCTTTTTTTATCGCAAGGGCTATGGACCCTCCGATCAGCCCTAGTCCGATCACCAACACTTTCCCGTTCACTACACTTCACCGCCTGATGTCTTTATATATGTAAATAGAGAGGATATCTCCTCTCTATCAAATAGCTTGCTTCATTTTATATTCTTTCAAGTAAGAGATGATTTCTGCGTTTTGATCTTTTGTTCCGACTGTAATACGTAAACAAGTCGGATAACCTAAAGCTTTTCCTGAGCGGACAATATACCCTTTTTTCATTAAGTATTGAAACAATACATCGGAGTCAGTCTGAAAGTCTATTAAGATGAAGTTCCCTTCAGAAGGATAATAAGCAAGCTTCATTTCATCGCAGAATGCGTAATATTGCTCTAAACCTTCTTTATTTTTTGATACACAATCTTTAATAAAAGATTGGTCTCCTACTGCAGCCTTTGCAGCGACTTGAGCCAGGGAGTTCGTGTTAAAAGGTTCCCTTGCCGGTTCGATGAGACGAATAAGCTTTTCATTCGCAATTCCATATCCGATTCGAAAACTTGCAAGGCCGTAAGCTTTCGAGAATGTACGGGTAATCATAAGGTTTGGGTAGTCTTTTAACAGATTCACCGTTACAGGATAGTCCTCTGATGTGACATACTCCTTGTATGCTTCATCCACAACAACTAAAGTGCTGCTAGGGACTTTCTTAATAAATTCTAGAAGCAACTCTTCCTTGATATACGTTCCTGTAGGATTATTCGGACTGCATAACCAAACGATCGCTGTATTCTCATCAATGGAGTTAAGCATTTCCTCGAGCTGGTGATAACCATCTTTCAATGGAATTTCTCGAACTTCTGCCCCTTCAATAATGGCGTTGTGCTTGTATTGTGGGAATGAAGGAGTTGGCATGACAGTATTTTTCCCAGGTTTTAATAGTGCTCGGCAAACAATTTGAATGACCTCATCAGAACCATTTCCGAAAATAAGCTCTTTTTCTCCTACACCAGTTTGGACTGCAAGTACTTCTCGCAAGTCTCTTGCATAACCATCAGGGTATGTTGCAGACTTGCTAAGCTGCGATATCAATGCCTCTTGTACAGCCGGAGAGCAGCCATAAGGATTCTCGTTGGAAGCGAGTTTCACTATTTTGTCTAACCCTAATTCCCTCTTCACTTCTTCCATTGTTTTACCAGGTTGATATGGGGTTAAGTTAAGCAGTTGTTCTTTAATATCCATCTTCAACAATCACCTTTCTGCTAAAAGTGGAGAAATAAGCTCCTCTATTTGTTCTTTTAATTCATGCAATGTTTTTTCTTCATCAACTTTAAATTGCTTTTCTTTTTGTTCAATCATTTTTATGAGTGCACTCCCCACCACAAAGCCATCACAATATGGTTTTAAGGTTTGTATGTGTTCACTCTCTGAAATTCCGAATCCTACTGCAGTCGGGACGTTGCTTTTCTTTTTCACTTCTTCAAGAAAAGCGTATAACTCCTCCGAAAATTCCTTACGCACTCCTGTCACGCCAAGGGATGAGATACAATATAGAAACCCTTGGGCGTGTTCCGTGATCGTATTCATCCGATCTTTGGATGTTGGGGCAACAAGCGATATATACGTAATAGCATGTTCGCTGCATTTCTCTCGTATGCGCCCACTCTCTTCGTACGGAAGGTCAGGAATAAGGAGCCCATCGACCTGATTTTGCTTCGCTAAAGCGAAAAAGGATTCTTCTCCTAATTGTAACACAGGATTGAAATACGTAAAGAGTATGATCGGAATTTTCAGTCCTCTTCTTCTCATTTCTCCTGCAAGCTCCATGGTGCTCGTTATGGTTGTTTTATGGGCCAAAGCCCGCTTGGAAGCACGCTGTATGACAGGTCCATCGGCTAACGGATCGGAGTACGGTACTCCAAGCTCTAGCACGGATGCGCCCGCTTCTTCTAAAAGGAGGGCCAGCTTTATCGTCAATTCCGGTGTAGGGTCTCCAGACATGATAAATGGAATAAACAGCTTGTCATGTTTTGGTAATCTCTCTAGGTACGTTGTCATTCTACTGTCCCCTCCATTCTATTCATTAATGTATGCACGTCTTTGTCGCCCCGCCCCGATAAACAAACAAGGACCGTTTGATCACTTGGCATCTTTGCCGCTTCTTTATACGCAGTTGCCAGAGCGTGTGCCGACTCGATTGCCGGGATGATGCCCTCTTCCTTTGCAAGTATATGAAGGGCCTCCAACGCTTCCTCATCTGTCACACTTTGGTATTCCACTCTGTTGCTGTCTTTCAAATAGGCATGCTCCGGTCCGATACCAGGATAATCCAGGCCTGCTGAAATGGAATAAGGCTCAATGATCTGGCCGTGTTCATCTTGAATAAGATACGTCAGGGAGCCATGGATCACTCCCTTTGTCCCTTTCGTTAAGGTTGCAGCGTGAAGTGGTGTATCGATACCTTTTCCGGCAGCTTCCACGCCGATAAGTTCCACTGCATCGTCCACAAATGGCGCAAACATTCCAATTGCATTAGAGCCGCCACCTACACAGGCTACAATTTTATCAGGCAACCCTCTTTCTCTTTCTTGGAACTGTCTCTTTGATTCTTCCCCGATCACTCGTTGAAATTCCCTTACCATATATGGATACGGATGGGGACCAACAACCGAGCCAATCATATAAAAATGGTCTTCACAATGCTGCACCCAGTAGCGAATAGCTTCATTGGTGGCATCTTTTAGCGTTTTATTGCCGCTTGTAGCAGGTATTACTTCTGCCCCGAGTAATTTCATACGAAAAACGTTTAACGCTTGACGCTCAATGTCCTCTTCCCCCATGAACACCTTGCACTCCAATCCAAACTTGGCAGCAACTGTTGCGGCTGCTACTCCATGTTGTCCTGCCCCTGTTTCTGCGATAATTTTCTTTTTGCCCAAGCGCTTAGCAAGTAATGCCTGGCCAATGGCGTTATTTATTTTATGTGCACCTGTGTGATTTAGATCTTCTCTTTTTAGGTAGATTTTCGCTCCGCCAATTCGACTTGTCAGTTTTTCAGCATATGTCAACGCTGTCGGTCTGCCGGAATACTCCTTCAAATAATAGTGATAGTCTTCTAGAAAGGTTGGATCTTTCAGGGCCTTTTGCAAGCCTTGTTCTAGTTCCTCCAACGGCAGCATCAATGTTTCAGGCACATACTTGCCCCCGAACTCTCCAAATCTACCGAAGCTATCTGGTGTTTGTACGTTTGTCATGTTCCCTCACCATTCTTTCTATCAGATTCATTTTCTCTTCACTTTTAGCAAAATTCTCTTCTATTCCACTTGATAGATCGATTCCTTGTGGAGAAAAGGGTAACAACTCTTGTAAGGTCTCTACATTTATCCCGCCCGCAATCAAATATGGAATATCATTTTCACACGAAACCTTATCATAAAGCGGGATATGGCCCCAATTGAAGCTTATTCCCGTCCCACCGTACTGATTGCCGACCTTTTTATCTACCACAAAACCATCTATCGTTCCCAGAAAAGGTTTTAATTTATCTACAGTAGATTCATCTTCATGGTGGATCACCTTCCAAATATCTACATCACTCTCTGCCTTCAAGTCTTTTATAAAAGTCAGGTCCTCATCTCCGTGACACTGAACGACATCGAGCGGAACTGTGCGGACTGCATGAAGGATGAACTCTTTACTTTGATTAACAAAGATTCCTACAAGCCGCTTGTTCCGAGGATGAACAAGCGCTACCCATTGTGCCACCTGATCGGGTGTTACCTGACGCTTACTCCTCGCAAAAACGAAGCCTAGATAATCTGCGTCGGTCTTTACAGATGCCTCATAATCTTCCAAGCTTTTGTTGCCACATAATTTCACCTTCGTTTTAAACACGTTCAAGCTCTCCAAATAATCTTCTTACTCCAATCCCTGGGGTTTGGTCTTTCATGAACGCTTCCCCAACCAGCACGGCTTTTGCACCAAACTCTTTTACTTGGCGCAGGTCCTCTGCAGTCAGTATGCCGCTTTCACTCACAAGCAAGGAAGAGCTTGGTATGTGAGCTGAGAGTTCCTTGGTCGTTTGAATATCTGTTTCAAAGGTTGCTAGATTTCTATTATTGACTCCAATGATCTTTGGAGTGATTGTTTGCAGGAGTTGTGACAACCTATCCAGGCTGTGCACTTCCACCAGTACATCTAAGCCTAAATCTGTTGCTTGTTTATATAATGCTGCCAGTTTTTTATCGGTAAGAATTTCTGCTATCAACAAAATCGCATCTGCTCCAATACGGGCACTTTCCTCAACTTGAATCGGATCTATAATAAAATCTTTTCTCAGTACAGGAAGGCTTGTTGTTTCCTTTACCATCATCAGATCGTGTTTTGAACCTTTAAAATAGGTCTGATCTGTGAGGACGGATATCGCATCCACTCCAACTTTTTCATATTCCGCTCCAATATCGATAGGAGCAAAGCTTTCTTTTAAGATCCCCTTTGATGGGGAAGCCTTTTTCATTTCTGCTATCACGCCTATATGACGCTTGGGATTGGCAAGTGCCTCGTAAAAGGAGTAACGCTGTACCTGTTTCTGGGAAGGAAGTGTTAAATTTTTTACTTCCACCTTTTTCGTCTCTACAATGTTAGTTAACATGTTCCGTCACCCCTGCCTTCTTTAGTTGCTGTAATAGTTCGTACGGTTTATTTTCCTCAATTAATTGGAGGGCAAGCTCTACACCCTCATGGATCGTATCGGTAATTCCTGATACATACAGAGCCGCACCAGCATTCAAACAAACGATATTTCGTGCATTTTCATTGCTTTTGTTTTGAAAAATCTGTTTGATAAGATGGGCACTCTGCAAACTGTTACATACCTGAATGTCTTCCAGTCGGCCTCGTTCAAACCCAAAATCCTCTGGAGTTATCGTATAAGAGGATATTTTTCCGTTTTTCACTTCCACCACATGCGTGCTTGCAGTAATCGTAATTTCATCTAACCCATCTTCCCCAGCTACAATCAATACATGTTCGGAGCCGAGCTCATTTAACACTTCTGCCATCTTATATGCATAATCGGCCGAAAACACCCCGATTACTTGTTTTTTACAACGAACAGGATTGGCTAAAGGACCAAGCAGATTAAAGATAGTCCGGAAACCGATTTCCTTTCTAGGAGCGACCGCATGCTTCATTGCCTCGTGATAGATAGGGGCAAATAGAAAGCTCATTCCGTTTACTTTAAGGTTTTCCGTCGCTTCTTCTAATGTTTGTTGGACAGGAAGTTGCAACTGTTCCAACACATCCGCACTACCACTGGAAGAAGAAACTGCCCGATTTCCATGTTTGGCTACTTTTGCCCCGCCGCTTGCCGCCACAATTGCAGAAGCTGTAGAAATATTGAAGGTAGAGGCGCCATCTCCTCCTGTACCGCATGTGTCTATTAAATGAGGGTGCGTATAAGATATTGGCTTCATGTGGCCTCGCATCGCTTTTGTGAAACCCAACATCTCCTCAAAGCTCTCCCCGCGGAATCTGAGGATAGAGATGAAACTTGCAATCTGACTGGAGGTGACTTCCCCTTTCATCATTAGATCCATCGCACTTTCCGCTTCTTCTGCTCTAAGGTTCGCTCCATCTATTAATTTTGTTAAATAGGCTTTAAACATAGCTGCAAGACCCTCCCGTCTTTTTTGCAAAATATTTATTTGCTAGTTGGATTGTTTCAATTAATGCTGAGGCTTTATTTACCGTTTCTTTATATTCCAGTTCTGGAACAGAATCTGCCACGACACCAGCACCTGCCTGAACATAAAAGCTGTTGCCGCGTTTTTGAATGGTCCGGATGGTAATGCAAGAATCGATGTTTCCGTCAAAACCGATATAACAAATTGCCCCGGCGTATGTGTTTCTTACTGTCGGCTCAAGCTCTTGCAAGATCTGCATCGCCCTTACCTTTGGTGCGCCGGAAACTGTACCAGCGGGAAATGCTGCGAGCAAGGCTTCCACAGGTGTGTAGTTTGGAGCAAGTTCTGCCTTTACGATAGAAATAAGGTGCATCACCCTTGAAAAATAAACAAGCTCTTTCATGACCGGCGTATGAACGGAACCGTATTTGGCGACCCTTCCTAAATCGTTTCGCGCAAGATCGACAAGCATATAATGTTCGGCCTGTTCTTTTTCATCTTGCATTAGGTCTTTTGCAAGCTTCTGGTCTGCCTCTTCCGTTTTTCCTCTTTTTCTCGTACCGGCAATCGGATGAATCTCTAACTTCTTATCCTGAATTTGTATTAACCTCTCGGGAGAACTTCCTATCAGTTCCATTTCGTCATATTTAAGATAAAACAAGTAAGGAGAGGGATTTTGCCTTCTTAGCACTCGGTAAACATCAAATCCTTCCATGTCAGCTTCCAACTCAAAACGCTGGGAAAGGACACATTGAAAGATGTCACCTGTTTGGATATATTTTTTAATCTTTTCTACATGTTCAATGAATCTCTCTTTTGTGTAATTAGACTGAACAGGAAGCTCCGCCTTTTCATTATCTGCTTCCACAAGAGGGTCGCTTTCTTGTCGTTTTCTTATTAGAGACACTTTTTCAAGAATTGATTGTTTTGCCTGATTAAATCTATCCTGTAGTTCTTTTTCATTTTCCTCTCCATCTAAACGAATATAATGAATAAAATGTAATTCATTTTCCTTATGATCACATACGACTATATTCTCGCAATACAATAGATTTGCTGTGTGTTCTCCTCCGTAAGATGGGTGCATTGGCACTTTTTCGATTGTCGGGATAAAATCATAACTTAGATAGCCAACTGCTCCCCCTGTAAATCCTACCTTTTTTTCCAGGAGCTTTACTTGCAGTAGTTTGTTAGCTTGTTGGATGACTTCATTCAATTCATTTGATTGAAAGAAGATGTGGTTGGTCTTTTCTTCCCGTAAAGAAATGGTGGTATCCTCAGCTGTTATCTTCAAAAATGGATTCAATCCAATAAAAGAATACCTCGCCCAGTCTGATTTGGGCTCTTTACTTTCTAATAGATAGACCGCTTCTTTTCGTAAAGCCTGAAAGATAGAAACGGGTGTTAACGTGTCTTCAAAAAAACTTTCCATAATGGGAATGGTTTTATAATGTTTGCTTGCATGTAGGAATTCTGCAAACTGTTGCATATGATCTCCTCCATTTTCACGTAATGGAGAATGAGTTTGTAACGAGGCGTTACAGAATGAGGAAAAACAAAAACCCAAAGACAGAGGATAGTCTTTGGGTAGATTTATAGAATACATTCTAACCTCAGCTAATCTCGACTCATTCTCAGCTATTCTCTTCTCAACTCGGCTCAATAATAAAAATATTGGTTTTGGTCTTACTCTTTGGCTCTATAGCCCTCAACTTGTTACTCTCTAAACTAATCTCTAAACTGTTTTGTTACTTGTAAGTACTATATGATAGAAGATTGCTAATTGTCAACCGATAAAGTTTTTGCAAGGTCCGGTCGTAAGCTTACCGCATCATGCAAGTAAATATGCTGAATGTCCTTTTGCGCGACTTCTGTGTTGACAGTCATCATAATTCTGATACAGGAAGGCAGTGAGTTCGGTACAGCAATCTCTTTCGTACACATGACAGGGACATAATCCCAGCCTTCAAGATTTCGGAGCGCTTTGGCCGGGAAACATGCCGTGATATCTGCTGTTACAGAAATAAGAACTTGCGCGACATCTTCGGCCACAATGTTGTTCGCTTCAATCATGTTTGTTAATAATTCTTCTGTTTTACAGATGATTTCTTTTTCAGAATTCTCCAGTATGGTTGTTGCGCCTCTTACACCACGAATCACCGAATTCCCCCCTTTTTTAATAAAATTCTTGTAACGTTTCTAGTATGAGTTCATCTGATACGGTACGCAATTCTACATTTCCTACTGACTGTATCAATACCATATGTATATGACTGTTCTGTGTTTTTTTGTCTTTTTTCATCCAACCTAACAGTTCTTCTGGGGATACAGATGATCTAATCTTTGTTGGAAAACCGTAACGGTTCCACGATTCTATCAAGTCAGCGGTTAGATTAAGGTTGGCATTCAGCTTTTCACTTAATCTTGTCGCAAAAAGCATCCCAAGCGCTACCCCGTCTCCATGCGTTATTTTTCCATATCCATAAGCAGCTTCAAGAGAATGACCTAATGTATGACCAAAATTCAAGATCGCCCGCAAGCCTGTCTCTTTTTCATCATTGGATACGACTTCCGCTTTGATTTTAATTCCGTTTTCCAAGCATACAAGCAGCCGCTCTTCTGTTAGGTCGGCCAGACTTTTAATGTTTTCTTTTATCCAATGATAGAATGCTTCGTCCCAGATAAGGGAATGCTTCACCACTTCGGCAAAGCCTGAGCGCATTTCACTATCAGGCAGGCTCTTTAAAAAATCCACGTCATATATAACCGCTTCGGGCTGATAAAAGGAGCCAATCATATTCTTCCCGAGCGGATGATTGATGGCAACCTTCCCTCCGACTGCACTGTCATGGGCAAGGAGTGTGGTAGGAACTTGAATGAATTTGATTCCCCTCATAAAGGTCGAGGCAACAAACCCCGCAATGTCACCGACCACACCCCCACCAAGAGCGATGATGGCAGAATGGCGGTCCAATCCATTTTCAAGCGCAAATGTCTGAATGGCATAATAATTCTCAAATGACTTGGCTTCTTCCCCATTAGGAAGTACATAAGAATGGACGGTAAAGCGTTGCGTTAAACTTAAGACTATTTCAGAAAGGTACAGGTCAGCAACTAGATCATCTGTCACAATAAGCACCTTACTTGGTTTCTTTTCAAAAGATCCAAGTAAACGTGGCAGTTGTTCTATTACTTCTTTTCCTAAAAATACAGGATACTCCTTTGAATCAGTCTGAACGACAACCTGTTTGCTGTTAAAATTTTGCGGCATGTTCTCTCATCCTTTGGACATTTTCCTTAATAAGGTCCATTCTGTCCTGTCCGAACTGTTCTACGATCGCTTGAGCGATTTCCCATGCGACCACTGCTTCCGCCACCACGCTTGCCGCTGGTACCGCACAACTGTCGGACCGTTCAATGCTAGCCTGGAAGGGCTCTTTTGTATCAATATCAACGCTTTGAAGCGGCTTGTATAGAGTAGGAATTGGTTTCATGACACCTCTTACCACAATCGGCATCCCGGTCGTCATGCCGCCTTCAAAACCTCCAAGGTTATTGGATAGACGGTAATAGCCGCGTTCCTCGCTCCAGGCAATCTCATCATGAACCTTACTGCCAGGAAGGCTGGCTGCTTGGAACCCAACGCCAAACTCCACACCTTTGAAAGCATTGATGCTCATAATGGATGCTGCAACCTTTGCATCTAACTTTCGATCATAATGCACGTAACTTCCTACCCCAGCAGGTACGCCCTCGACAATGACCTCGACGATACCGCCAATAGAATCTCCGTTCTCTTTGGCTGTGTCAATCGCATCCATCATCTGTTGCTCTACTTTTTTATCGTAGCAACGAACTGGAGAAGCTTCAGTTTGCGCTTTTAAGTCATCAAGATTTGAAATAGACTGTGGCTCCGCTTTTACGCCACCGATTTCCGTTACATGTCCTGCAACCTTTATACCTAGTTCAGCGAGGAATTTTCTTGCAACAGCACCTGCTGCTACCCTTACTGTCGTTTCCCTTGCGGAAGAACGCTCTAGGACATTTCTCATATCACGGTGACCGTATTTAATCGCACCGTTTAAATCAGCGTGTCCAGGTCGGGGTTTTGTTACCTTGCGCTTTACCTCTTCTTGATCTTCTTGGGAAAGGGGCTCTATCCCCATAATTTTTGTCCAATGCTTCCAATCATCATTTGTTACTGCCAAAGTTATGGGAGAACCTAACGTTTGACCATGACGAACTCCACTTAGAATATCTACGGTATCCTTTTCTATTTGCATTCTTCGGCCACGGCCATGCCCCTTCTGTCTTCTTGCCAGATCATCATTAATGTCCTCGACAGTCAGTGGCAGCCCAGCTGGGACACCTTCCAATATGGTTGTCAATTGCGGTCCATGAGACTCGCCAGCAGTCAAATATCTCATCGTCATCAGCCTCTCCTTTATCTCTTTAAAGCTTTTAAGCATGTAAGTGAAATTAATTATGTAATACTATAACACAAGTGTAGCGGATTGTTCTAGTAAAAAAATAATCGGCAGTATAGTTTGAACGTTATATCTTCCTATAA
The DNA here is from genome assembly GCF_000175075.1 of Bacillus sp. m3-13. Classification (NCBI taxonomy): domain Bacteria; kingdom Bacillati; phylum Bacillota; class Bacilli; order Caryophanales; family Bacillaceae; genus Bacillus; species Bacillus sp. m3-13. The sequence continues at coordinate 9,302 of NZ_ACPC01000015.1, read as the reverse complement.
AAAAACGTGTCCACCACTTCAAAGCCGTACTGTGCAGGCTGGAAAATCTGCTCGGTACTCCCTACAAAAAGAATGCCACCCTTTTTGAGCGAATTACTGAATTTATGGTAAAGCCGCTCCTTGGCTTCCTCTGTAAAATAAATCAATACGTTCCGGCAGACAATTAAATCGTGTCCAGTTTCAAAAGGATCCGAGAGTAAATTGAGTCTTTTAAAAATCACGGTATTTTTTATTTCATCTTTCACCTTATAGTAACCATCTTGCTTGATGAAAAATTTATTTTTAACTCCCGTTGGAACTTCTTGCAGCGATCGTTCCTGATATGTAGCTAGCTTTGCTCTTGCAATGACATTTGCATCTATATCTGTCGCTTTGATTTTTACATCTTTTAATGGCAGGAAGTTGCTTAGGACCATTGAGAGTGTATATGGCTCCTCTCCTGTGGAACATGCAGCACTCCAAACCTTGGGACTTTTGTTTTGTTTAATCAATTCAGGGAGGATCTTTTTCTCTAAGATCTCCCAACGCTTGTAATTGCGATAGAACTCAGAAACATTTATAGTCATTCGATCGAGAAATTCGAAAAGTTCTTCCCGATTTTGATCAAGAAGTAGGTAATATTCATTAAAATTCTTAAGGCCCTTTTTTTCGTAGAGTGAGGTCAGCCTTCGTTTCATCTGCCCTTCTTTATACAATGCCAGGTCAATGCCTGTCTTCTTTTTTATTTGTTCAATAAACTGATTGTAATCGTCCCTCATGCTATTCATCTACTTTCTCTCTATATCTGTAATTTTAGTATAGCTGATTTGAGATTGAAGGGGGGACGTAGCTTCAAAAAATTTTCCGAAGCACCTTCTACACTTAAATTAGTACCTTCTACCGTTTGGACTTCTACCTTCTACATTTCCCAGCATATCTTCTACATTTCCCAAACAACCTTCTACCTCTTAGCTCAAATGTTCTACAAATTACCCCTCCTAACTAAAAAGCAATCACCGTAATTCGTCCCCACCATCAAAAAAATCAAAAAAACACCCTTCTCAAACTAAGAAGGGTGCCTCCAGATAAAGCGTTTTCAATTTATCGCAAAAATTAGTAGATCCAGTTATTTACGTCTTTTTTGTACTCAACAAGACCTTCACCTTTGAAGAAAAGACCAATTTCACGCTCAGCACTCTCGGAAGAATCAGAACCGTGAATGATGTTCTTGCCTACGATAACGCCGTACTCTCCGCGGATAGTTCCAGGAGCTGCATCTTTAGGGTTTGTAGCACCCATCATGTGACGAGCGGTAGCGATTACATTTTCACCCTGCCAAACCATTGCGAATACCGGACCAGAAGTGATGAATTCTACTAGCTCTCCAAAGAAAGGACGCTCTTTATGTTCACCGTAGTGCTCTTCTGCCAATTCAGTTGGAATTTGCATTAATTTTGCACCAACAAGTTGGAAACCTTTTTTTTCAAAACGAGAAACGATTTCACCGATAAGGTTACGTTGTACGCCATCAGGCTTTACCATTAAAAATGTTTTTTCCATAATAATTTCTCCACCCCATTACGATTATGTAAGGTTAGGTAAACCCTAACCTACCAAAATATATCACGGTTTTTATAGTTTCGCAACAGAAGATGGAGAATTATCGTAATATTTTACAAAGTTCACGAAATTGGGCTTAATATTTACGTTTTCCAATGTACTTTGCCACATTGTTGAAGGTGCGTTTTGCAAGTCCGTTCGGAAGTTTCTCAAGCTCCTTGAAAGCTCTCTCCAGATAACGGTCGCTAAGTGCAAAGGAACGGTCAATGGCATCAGATCTTTTGATCAACTCAATGATTTCCTTTATTTCCCCTGAATTACTGTGTTCGTGAATAGTACGAATCTTTTCGTTCAATGGAGGCGATTCCATCGCATAAAGAACAGGCAACGTAATATTTCCCTGTAGAAGGTCACTTCCGGCAGGTTTTCCAAGTTGTTCTTCTGTGGATGTAAAATCTAATATATCATCTGTAATTTGGAAAGACATTCCAACATAGTAACCAAACCAATAAAGGCTCTGATGAACAGATGCTGGGACTCCGGAGGTTATGGCACCTAGTTGACAGCTGACGGCAATAAGGATGGCGGTCTTCCTTTTGATTCTTCGCAAGTATGTCCGTAAGTTCTGATCATAGTTATATTTATCCCGGATCTGTTCAATCTCCCCTTTACAGAGTTCGACAAGTGTATTGGAAAGGATGCGGTGAGCCTCAATGTCCTCCACTTTTGTCATCATTTCAAGGGATCTTGCAAATATATAGTCGCCCGTGTACATCGCGATACGGTTATCCCACTTTGCTTTTATGGTGGACTTGCCTCGCCTTAACTCCGCGTCATCGATAACATCGTCGTGAACTAGGGATGCCATATGCATGAGTTCTAGGGCGACGGCTACATTTTTGACCTTATGGATGTCGTAAGCTCCTAATTTTGCGGCTAATAGGACAAAGACCGGTCGAATTCTCTTTCCCCCGGCCTGCAGCAAATGTAACGACGCCTCTTGTAACAAAGCTCGCTCTGTTTGAATGGTAGCTTCTAATTCATTTTCAATTATTTGTAAATCGTTATTTAAAAAGGAATACATCATCTTTAATTTCATGTAGGTCACCTTTACAAACTATTTTCTAGGTTTAACTCCTAAATGCATGGCAGCAACTCCACCTGTATATGCCTTAACCTCAACTGGTTGGAAACCTACTTTTTCATACATTACTTTTAGTTCTTTCGATCCTGGGAAGTCTTTAGCCGATTCATGTAACCAGGCGTATTCATTATAGCTTTTAGCGAAAACCTTTCCAAGCATCGGCATTACGTATTGAAAATAAAGAAAATAGACTTGACGGAAGCCTGGCATAGTAGGTTGTGATGTTTCTAGACAAACGACCTTCCCTCCAGGTTTTACCACCCTGTACATCTCTTTCAACACTTGAAAATAGTCAGGAACATTTCGCAAACCGAAACCTATCGTGACATAATCAAAAGAATTATCTTCAAACGGTAGTGCCATCGCATTTCCATGGATCAATTCAATATTACTCTTACCTAGGTTTTTCACTTTTTCTTTGCCGATAGAAAGCATGTTTTCACTAAAGTCCAGGCCAACCACTTTCCCACTCGCTCCGACTGCTTCTGCCATCGAAATCGTCCAGTCCGCTGTTCCGCAGCATACGTCCAATGCTTTGGAGCCCTCTGCCACATTCATTCTTTTCATCGTATCCTTTCGCCAAGCTACATGACGTTGGAAGCTGATGACGGAATTCATTTTGTCATAGTTTTTATATATTTTTTCAAAAACATTATGAACACGCTCTTCTTTAGATGGATGTTGCATGGCTTACCCTTCTTCCGCATACTTTTTCGATGAAAATGGGATTTCATAAAAAAGTTCTTGTATTCTTGATTCTAATAGTTTGTTCATTGCTGGGATCGAATGCGTCAACTGTTCTATTTTTTGTTTAATATGATCAATATACCGGTCTATAAGGTATAACATGTAGGTTTCCTGTTCTTTGGATGCGACGTCCTTTTCCCCTTTTGAGAAAGCGATCCTTCGCAATGTTTCAAACAGGAACGTTGATCTTTCGTGACAAAAAAGTTTGCGTTCTTGAATTAAGCGCTTTAATAAAAGGAAGTTGCCGCTTAATTCTTTCAGAACCGAGTTGGAGAAAAAGCCAGATACGGACTGAATAAGAGAAGACTCGATTTTTCCCAGGCTGTCCATTAATGGTTCAATTCCTTCGAGCTCTTTATGATAATAGGCAATTTTATGTTCATTTATTTGTTTTATGGAATGTGCGAGTGTTTTGATCATAGAAATATCATTAACATCTGCCAGGAGCCTGTAATAAAGGCCACTATAAAAATCCCCTGCTAAAACAGTTAATTGACGGCTTTTTTCATCGCCTTCTTGTAGCTGACCTGCTTTTGCATTTGTCACCAAATCATGGGTATCAAGGGCTATCTGGACAAGCATGGTTGATAATATGTATTGTTCTTTTTTTTCATCAGATATATCAATGGATTCCAAGATAGAATAAAGCAGCAATAATTTATCCTCATCAATGGCAGGGTATTCAATATGTTTAATTAAATATGGATGTGTAATCAGATTATGTAGTTTCTCTTTTATTTTGGATATATGTATATGACTCACTAAAGACCACCCTTGTTCCCTTTTCTTGACTGACGTCGTCCGTTTAACAAAAGATCTACAGACGATAGAGTCGAACTAAAATAGACAAAGTTAATTATAGCACATTAGTGAAGCATATTGTTAAAATGGGCTATCTTTCTTTAGTTTAACCCGCTATTGAATAGATAATAAGAAAAGCAGAGAAATATTTATTCTTCTGCTTTCTTACTCAGGACATATAATCGCTTTTATAGTATGAAAGTTAATCTTTTGCGTCAGTCTGTTTCCATTTCTCCATGGGAAGATTGGATGAGCGCTTTTCCTCTTATCTTGATTGCGGAGGTATGCTCTGTGAACTGGGCAATCATCACTTCTCCTCTGTCAAGCTTTTCGGAATGGTGGAAACGAGTGTCTGTTCCTCGTGTAAGTCCAATGACACTAACCCCGTCTTCCTTCGCTTTGATCACAATAAAGTCGTTCGTGTTAGATTGACTCATGACAATCCTCCTTCTAGTTTATAGTATGGGTTACCCTTTAATTAAAGATAAAACTTCCGCTCTTGCTGCAGGATCATTTTCCAGCACCCCACGGACAGCAGACGTGATCGTCATTGCACCTGGTTTTTTAACACCACGCATCGTCATGCACATGTGTTCTGCTTCCACTACAACCATTACCCCATGTGGATCAAGGGATTCTACAATAGATTCTGCTATGGTAGAAGTAATTCTTTCTTGGAGTTGCGGTCTTTTTGCAACCGCCTCCACTGCACGGGCAAGTTTACTGAGGCCAGTAACTTTTCCGCCTTTAGGTATGTACGCCACATGGGCTTTTCCGAAGAAAGGAACTAAGTGATGTTCACACATGGAGAAGAATGAGATGTCTTTAACAAGTACCAATTCTTCATGTGCTTCCCCGAACACTGTCTTAAAATGCTCTTTAGGGTCTTCATTTAGACCTGCAAACACTTCCGTGTACATCTTTGCCACTCGTTTTGGTGTATCTAGTAGTCCTTCTCGATTAGGATCTTCCCCGATTGCTTCTAAAATCATTCTTACTGCTTCTTCTATTTGAGCCTTATTAACTTCTATCATTTATTTATCCTCCTACATTACCGCAAAATAGCTGTAATGTGATTCTAGCATAAGTTTTTTTAAAAAAGCAAAAATAAAGAGGCGCAAACTATGCGCCTCTTTAAGATGACATTCATTTGACTATGTAGCTGTCAATTATTTCACAGCATCCTTAAGTGCTTTACCAGGTTTGAAAGCTGGTACTTTGCTTGCAGCGATTTCGATCTCTTCCCCAGTTTGTGGGTTACGACCTTTACGCGCAGCACGCTCACGTACTTCAAAGTTACCAAAACCGATTAATTGTACTTTGTCACCGTTTTTAAGTGCGTCAAGAATTGTATCGAAAACAGCATCAACTGCTTTAGTAGCATCTTTCTTAGAAAGTTCACTAGCTTCAGCAACTGCATTGATTAAATCTGTCTTGTTCATGCCATTCACCTCCTCCCAAAGGAGTTATCGCTATTCTAAACCAAAATAGCATTTTAGTCTAGCAAAAGCCTTTCGTACTAACATTTGTTCACAATTTTGATTGATTCTATACATAGTAGAATCGCTTAATCTTGTAACTAGGCTTATATTAACCCATTAAACACTAGATTTCAACAAATTTCTCATAAAAAAGTGCTTTTAGAGGAATATTTCGCCAATTAAGAGAAGATTTTCTGTTTGTAGATTAACATAAGAATCCCTCTATATCAAGCATTTCTCTGTTTTAATACACAAAAAAGAGCTTCCCATCTGTGTTATTTCCACAGTTGGGAAGCTATTAAACATTTTCGACAGAATTTTTTAAACTCCGCTGATGATTTCCGCAAATGGCTTCGCTTTCCTAGGGGCGCTGCTGGAGCCTCCTCGGCTGCGCCTGCGGGGTCTCCACCTAGCGCTATCTCCCTCAGGAGTCTTCGCCTTTTGCTTCAATCAACAGCTAGAAGACTTATAGAATTATCGCGATTAGGCCGCCGGAGCCTTCGTTGATGATTCGCTCTAGTGTTTCTTTTAGTTTGTATCTGGCGTTTTCAGGCATTAACGATATTTTCGCATGAATTCCTTCTCTAACAATGGAGCTCAGGGAGCGTCCGAAGATATCGGAATTCCAGATAGATAGAGGGTCATCCTCAAAGTCTTGCATCAGGTAGCGGACAAGTTCTTCGCTCTGCTTTTCAGTTCCGATAATCGGAGCGAATTCACTCTCCACATCCACTTTAATCATGTGAATAGATGGCGCCACCGCTTTTAATCTAACCCCAAAGCGGGATCCTTGGCGGATAATCTCTGGTTCTTCAAGACTCATATCTGTAAGAGCAGGAGAGGCAATGCCGTAACCTGTCTGTTTTACCATTTTCAGTGCGTCTGAAACTTGATCATACTCCGCTTTTGCATATGCAAAATCTTGCATTAATTGCAGCAAGTGATCTTTTCCTCGAATCTCCACTCCCACTACTTCTTTGAGGATGTGATCGTACAAATCGTCTGGAGCATATAGATCGATTTCCGCGATTCCCTGCCCCATCTCTATTCCTGCAAGGCCGGCCCTGTCAATGAATTCATACTCGCTGAATTGACCTACCACACGGTCCACGTCACGAAGACGCTTAATATCCTTCACCGTGTCTTTTACAGCCTCTTGGTAGCTTTCACGCAACCAGTGGTTATCCTTCAGGACCATAACCCAGCTTGGAAGATTAACATTCACTTCAAGTACCGGGAATTCAAATAGTGCTTCTCTTAACACATTGTAGACATCGGATTCCCTCATGCTTTCCACACTCATCGCAATTACCGGGATATCATATTTTTCACATAGCTCCCGCTTTAATGCCTCTGTTTCCGGATGATGTGGCTGTACGGTGTTGATGACCATGATGAATGGTTTGCCAACTTCTTTTAACTCTTCGACAACCCTTTCCTCTGCTTCAATGTAGTCTCTGCGAGGAATTTCACCTATGGAGCCATCTGTCGCAATGACAACACCAATGGTGGAATGTTCTTGGATTACTTTTCTGGTACCAATCTCCGCCGCCTCATGGAATGGGATTGGCTCTTCATACCAAGGAGTATTGATCATTCTCGGACCATTTTCATCTTCATAACCTTTTGCACCAGGCACCGTGTAGCCCACACAGTCTACAAGACGGATATTTACATCAAGGCCCTCATCTACTTTAACCTTTACTGCCTGGTTAGGAACAAACTTAGGCTCTGTTGTCATAATCGTTTTACCAGCTGCACTTTGCGGCAGCTCATCTTGAGCACGAGCTTTATCGGACTCGTTTCCTATATTCGGCAGAACCACTAACTCCATGAATCTTTTGATGAACGTTGATTTCCCTGTACGAACAGCTCCTACGACCCCTAAATATATATCGCCGCCCGTACGTTCAGCGATATCTTTGAAAATATCTACTTTTTCCAAGTGATTCCCTCCCGACATTTATCTTGGGATTTTCATTTTCTAGTAAGGATATAATCTATGACACTATATGTGTATGATGTTGTCCTAATTAAATATGACTACTTTAATAGAAAATTCATCCCGTTTCCCTCTTTATTTTTATATATGGTTGATATCATGAATTAGGGGGGCATTATGTTTCATGTAAATAAAACAAAAAACCCTTCTTTAGAATGTATTCTCTAAAAAAGGGTTCATGACAACTATTCTATTCTTTATTTAAAAACACTGGTTCATTGTTCTCATCTACAGTATAGGCAAGCGAGAAAGCAGGTACAAACACGGAATGTTCCACTATGATGTCACGGATGTCATCCCCTGGTTTGTAATTATGTTCATGTTCTTGCAGAAAATCGTACAAGTCAATTGAATAATCTAATTGAGCTTGTCCTGCGTTATTTAGAACAAATGGCAAGTTTTTACCTGAGATTGGACTCTCTGCAAAAGGCTCTGATTCATAGCCGAGTTTTTCCCAATCTAATTTGAATGCCTGATCATTTATTACCTCTTTGATCGGGGCATATCCGTTATTCGCGCGCTTGTACATATCAATTCTAATGTTTATATCACGAATCTGTTCGGCCACCCGAAGGTCAATGAGCTTCACTTTAGGATCTTCTTCAACATCCACAAGCACATAGAGGTAGACTCCACCACTCTCGAATGCCGTTCCAGGAGGTTCTTGTATGTATCTTGGGGATAGTTTGTTAAAATCAATTGGATACTTTTGATAGATTGGTGTCTCCATATCCCTGTCTTTTATCGGCAACAAGCCACCGGATGCCTTGCGGTATTGGTCGACTGAGGACTGAACCGCTTCAAGTTGGTCTAAATAAGGGACTTGGTTTTCCCTTAGACGATCTTGGGGATATAAACAACCTGAAAGGACGCTGCTTACCACCAGAAGTCCTACTACTAGAAAGAACCTTTTAAATTTCATAAATTATTCCTTCTTTCATCATTATTGCTCCGGTACAGGACCACTGAATACAACATAAAAAATAATTAGACCGGCAAATAGAATCAATAAAAAAGCAACCGTATTCAAAATACCTCTGATAATAGTGTTTTTCACCTTGAATCTAGTAAAATAAACCGTTAAAACGGATATAATCATGAACCCCATCGCTACAAACGAAATCCACATCTTCATTAATGCAGGTGACATCCTCATCTCTCCTTTTCCGTGAAACATTATAGCATAAGATTTACATGAAGTGAAACAACAAAAAAAGCTGAAGTAAAAGGGGCCCTTTTTACTTCAGCAGTAATAGAAAGACTAAATAATCCAATCCCACAGCTCAACCAGTGATATCCTCATACACATCTTATGCGGCACTTTACATACATGCATCGCCAAATGCCTATTTATCGTAAAAAAGCTTGTAAAAATTATGGATTTCTTTCCTGAGCACCCTCCTATGGTTTCTTCCTTATAAGTTATGCACTATTAAAGGATGGGTGTTTGTTTATTTTATGTATAGATTCATTAAGAAAAATTGGGTTTTTAGACATTAGTTTTTGGTTGATCGCCGCTGTTCCTTTACGCAAATGGCTCCGCTTTCCGCGGGACGGTGCTTGAGCCTCCTCGCTGCGCTATGGGGTC